>NZ_BDFE01000017.1:0-300000 GCF_001748225.1 Desulfoplanes formicivorans | reverse complement strand
ATTTCATCTCCCGGGGTGAATATTTTGATCGGCGTCATTATTATTGCACGGCCAAGGGCGACTACTTTGACAATTGCGAGCGTTTTATCTTTTTTTGCCGGGCAGCCCTTTCGGCCATGGAGCATCTCAAGTTTCCCGTTCGTGTCGTTCATGTGCATGACTGGCATGCTGCTCTTGCTGCGGCCTTTGTGTATTATTGGCGCAAGGGCAATCCCTTCTGGTCCCGTGTGCGTACAGTGATGACCATCCATAATCTGGCCTTTCAGGGCAGGTTTTCCAACCGTCTTTTCTGGGACAGCGGCCTTCCCCACGAGGCCTGGAACATGGATGGGGTTGAATACTACGACAGTTTCAATCTGCTCAAGGCCGGCATTGTGTATGCCGATTTGATTACCACGGTCAGTCCGACCTATGCCCGGGAGATCGTCACGGCCAAGTTCGGGTGCGGTCTGGAGGGTGTTCTTGCCCAGAGGAAACGCGATCTGGTCGGGGTTCTGAACGGGGTGGACTATACCGTGTGGGATCCTTCGCGAGACAAATTTCTCGAGCAGACCTATGACGCCGGAAACATGGCTGGCAAACAGGCCTGCAAGAACAAGCTGATCCAGATCATGGGCATTGATCCCGCTTTGAGAAACCGGCCGGTGCTCGGATTTATCGGGCGACTCCGGGGGCAAAAGGGCATTGATCTGCTACTCGATATCATGGACAGGCTGATGAAGGAGCAGGTGGCTGTTGTTGTCCTGGGCGAAGGCAAGCCAGCCCATGAAGCCAGGCTTTTGGATCTGGTTGAAAAATATCCCGGCCGGCTGTGTGCCCATGTGGGGTATACCGAGGAGCTCGCCCATCAGATCCAGGCTGGATCAGATATTTTCTTGATGCCTTCGCGGTATGAACCCTGTGGTCTGACCCAGCTTTACAGCCTCCGTTACGGAACCCCGCCTGTAGCTACCGATGTGGGAGGATTGAGCGATACCATTGTTTCCCACCCCAATCCGGGGGCAACAGGGTTCACCTTTGCAGAATCCTCTCCCGAAAGTTTTCTGGCCGGGATACGACAGGCCCTTGCTGTTTGGCGGAACAAGATGGCCTGGAACGCCCTGTGCGCCAATGGCATGCGGGCTGATTTTTCCTGGGAACAATCGGCCCGGATCTATACCCAACTCTATAGGTCGCTGGGTCTTGACGATACCGTTGTGCAACACGCCCCAGCCGCCCGGTCCTCGAAATCATGATGGCCAGCGGGTGATGTGCGCGGTGGCCATCATGGTCCATATGGCAACCAGCCTGCTTTTTGGCGTTGAGCAGGCATCCCTTGCAAACGCTTTCATCATCTGAATTCCGCCAAGGAGATACACCCATGAGTATTCAGAAAAAATATCTCAAGACCAAGCCGGTATGCAAAGTGACCTTCAGGGTTGCTGCAGACGTGGCCCCCAATGCAAAGCAGGTGAATCTGGTGGGGGATTTCAACAATTGGGACGCCAGCGCAACTCCCATGACCAGACTGAAGAACGGCAGTTTCAAGGTGTGCGTGAACCTTGAAATCGGTCGTGAATATCAGTTTCGCTATCTCGTGGACGAAAAGGAATGGGAAAACGACTGCGAGGCGGACAAGTTCGTGGCCACTCCCTATGGGGACAGTGAAAATTCCGTCATTGTTGTCTGAGTTCCCCCTGTATGCATTTCAAGACTGATGAGCCGGATCGGGAAGGTTTCCCGGTCCTTTTTTATGGGCAAACATCTCCCGGGGTGGCAGGACCACGTCAAGGAAAAGAAGGATGTTTTTCACCGAACCTTTTCTTCCGTTTACCCGAACCCCATTGTCATGGTGACCACCATGATGGAGTATGTACCTTGTGGAACAGGCTTGATTTCCCTTTCCGGATGGGCAATGATCTGATCCTTGCAGGAAATGGAACCGGGGAACAGCCATGTTCCAGGTGTTTCCATGCATTTTTGTGCGCAGAACATACGCTAACTGGCAAGGAGATGTTTGATGGAAGAAGCGACTCCCATTTACAAGGAGATAGCGCCCCGCCTCCGGGGGCTGAGGGACGCCATGGAGCTGTCTACGGAAGCCATGGCCGGTGATTTGGGCGTTGGGGTTGACGAGGTGGAAACATATGAGTCCGGCGAGGTGGAAATTCCGGTGAGCTATCTGTTTCGGGTGGCCCAGGCCTACCATGTGGATTTGACCGTGCTCATATCCGGGAATGAGGCCCATCTGCACAACTATTCCATGGTCAAGGCCGGCAATGGATTGTCTGTGGAACGGCGCAAGGATTACGATTACAAGAGTCTTGCCTACCGGTTTGTGGGCAGGAAGATGGAGCCTTTCTACATCAAGGTACCGCCCAAGGATGTGAACAGCCTCAATTACAGCCATCACGAGGGGCAGGAATTCATTTACATGCTCAAGGGCAAACTGGAGATCCATCTCGGGGACAAGGTTTTTGTCATGGAACCGGGGGACAGTTTTTATTTTGATTCCACCACGCCCCATGCTCTGCGCGCACTGGGTGAGGCCAACGCGGAATTTCTCGATGTGATTATCTAGGGAATTCTTGTTTGATGCCACGAGTCTGAAGGCTTGGTATCTTACGAGAATTCCCTTTTCATGTTGTGTAGTTATGACATGGGTAACCAGATGAACATTATCAAGAACAGGGAGAATCCAGCGTGATCACCAAAGTACGGCCTACATCCTATGAACACTTTATGGAGACATACCAACAGATCGCTCCAGAACATTTCAACTTTGCCTTTGACGTGGTTGACGCCAAGGCAGCTGCATCACCCCAACAAAAAGCCATGATCCATCTGGATGATCACGGCGTGCGTCGGGAATATACGTTTGATTTTTTTGCCAGGGAGTCCTCAAGACTGGCCAACAGCCTCAAGGGGCAGGGCATTGGCAAGGGCGACACCGTCATGCTCATCCTCTACCGCCGGGTGGAGTTCTGGGTGGCCATGCTCGCCCTGCACAAGCTGGGTGCAGTGGCCATACCAACTCCTTCTCTGCTGACCACCCATGATATTGTTCAGCGGGTCAATGTGGCCAATGTCAAATGCATGATCGTGGAAGATTCCATTGTCTCCAGAGTTGATGCGGCCAGGAAGGATTGTGCAGGAATCAGGTTGTACGTGCAGGTGGGAGGGGATGCAGCGGCTCCTGGGTGGGAGCTGTATGAGCCGTTTGTGGCTCAGGGTTCGGATCAATTTTCCCGGCCTGATGATTGCGCTGACGGTGATGATCCGCTGCTCATCTTTTTTTCTTCAGGCACAACAGGTCCGCCGAAAATGGTGGAACACACCCATACCTATCCCCTGGGGCATGTGATGACCGGGGTGTATTGGCACGATCTTGAACCCGGAGATATCCATCTGACCGTGGCCGACACCGGCTGGGGAAAGGCAGTCTGGGGCAAATTCTATGGCCAGTGGATGGCGGATGCCATTGTTTTTGTTTATGATTTCAGAGGGAAGTTTTCCCCCAGCAATCTCTTGACCGCCATCTCCCAAAACAAGGTGACCTCCTTTTGCGCTCCCCCCACGGTGTACAGATTTTTGATTCGCGAGGATCTGGCCGCTTATGACCTTTCGGCATTGCGCCATTGCACCACTGCAGGCGAGTTGCTGAACTATTCGGTTTTTCATACCTGGGAAGAACTGGTGGGGTTGCCCATTTACGAGGGGTATGGTCAGACAGAGACCTCCCTGCAGATCGCCACGTTCCCGTGCATGAAACCCAAACCCGGGTCCATTGGAAAACCGGTACCCGGATGGGATATTGTGCTTCTGGACAGCGAAGACAATGTCTGTCCTCCTGGCGTGGAAGGGGAGATCTGCGTGAAGATCAAAGAGGGCAAACCCTTTGGTCTCATGGATGGCTATCTCAAGGAACCCGAGAAAACCGCAGATGCCACCCGCAACGGGTATTACCGCACCGGAGACAAGGCCTGGATGGATGAAGACGGGTATTTCTGGTTCATGGGCCGTGTGGACGATGTGATCAAAAGTTCGGGGTATCGCATCGGACCTTTTGAGGTGGAAAGCGCTCTGGTTGCCCATGATGCCGTGGTGGAGGCTGCTGTGACCGGGCTGCCCGATCCCTTGCGCGGCCAGGCGGTCAAGGCCACCATTGTGCTTGCTCCCGGGTTTGAGCCCTCTGAAACGTTGACCAGGGAATTGCAGAATTACGTCAAAAAAGTGACTGCTCCCTACAAATATCCCCGTGTCATCGAATACGTCACCGACCTGCCCAAGACCATCAGCGGCAAGATCAAGCGCGCCGATATCAGGGCCAGGGATCTGGAAAACATGAAATAGGCTGTCGTGATCGTTTATGATGCCAAAAGGCCACCTGTTCCGTAGCGGAAGAGGTGGCCTTTTTTGGGCTGCTGGAACGTGTTCATGCACACCGCCACGAGCTGTTGTCGTAGGACCGGGAATTGCATTTCAATGGTTTATCCAAAGGATCACTCAGGATTTTGGCAGCCCAGGCCCCATTGGGCGAGTGATGTTGGCTTGTTTTCTTTTGCAACACAATCCGGTCACAACTGGGGATGGGTACAGGCATCACGAACAGGAACGGACGCAACATCAGTGGAAACCAGAGTGCAAAGAGGGCGAAGGCGGGTTGCCAGTCGCCAGGGAAGTATGCCCAGGATTTTGTTCATCAATATGGGCTATTATCTTTCCCGTGAGATTCCAAGTGCATTGACAAAACTGCAGTGTCCCTTTCTGAACTTTCAGCCGGGCAGGCTGCCTGACGGACGCGACTGCGAGCTGTTCCTGCCCCGACTCCTCAAGGCCATTGCACAGTACAAGCCTCACATGGTTCTGACGGTCAACGGGCTTGGTCTGGACAAGGACGGGGTGGTGGCCGAGTTTCTCAATACGGCTGGAATTCCTTTAGTGGTCTGGTTTGTGGACAATCCCGAGCTGTTCTGTCTTGGTTGCGAGTCCAGCTATCCTGACAAGACGATTTTTTTTACCTGTGATCCGGATGGACCGGCCAAGGTGCGACGATGGGTACCCTGTGTTACCCATGTGCTTCCTTTGGCCGCTGACACCAATACCTTCAAGCCCGTAACCACGACCCATGCCCGCAAGGTTTCCTTTGCCGGTGATACCTGGACGGGTAAGATAGCGGTATGTCACAAGAACCATTTTTTTCCCCGCGTTCTTGTGCGCCAGGCTCTCGGGGTTGCACGGGCATTGGTTGATCAACAACCTGGAGACGGGATCGGTTTCATCCAAACTCGTTTTCCCGATATTTACAAACAGGCTCTGACCCTTCCACCCAATGGGCAAAACGGATTTTGGCATTTGGTGTACTGGCAGGCCAACAGGCTGTATCGGATCAACTGTGTGGAGAAGATACTCCCTTTTCGTCCGTTGATTGTGGGGGACAGATATTGGAAACGATTGCTTCCTGAAGAGCATTTCGAAGCCCATCCTCCTGTTGCTTACGGCGAGGAGGTGTTCAGGCTCTATGGCATGAGCGCGATCAATTTTGCCTGTTCCAGCATGCAGATGGCCGGGGCCGTTACCCAGCGGGTTTTTGATGTTCCTGCTTCCGGAGGATTTGTGCTCACTGACGCACGCAGACAGCTGGATGATCTTTTTGACAGGGGAAAAGAGGTGGTTTGCTTCGACTCCACCGATGAGATCGGTCCATTGATTCAGCGCTATCTCGAAGATGAGGGCAAACGGCGCAATATCATCAAGGCAGCCAGAATGCGGATAGCTTCCGAGCACACCTATGTACACCGGATGCAGACGCTGATTCAGATGGTGAATGCATCCCTGTAGTCATGGTTGGCGTATTATGACCGGGAAGGGGAAGTCAGACTCTTCCATATGGTTATGAGACGTTGTTCCTCGCGTTGCAGGGGCATATGGTCGTTTTCGATAAATGGCATGAAACCGGTTGCAGGATAATAATGAAACGATTGTGCATTTTTTATCCTCCCCTTGGCAGGAAGAGCGGGGGAACCGAAGTGCTTTTGCAGCTGGCTGGGAACTCCCTGGATCTGGGGGTCGAGACCTTGCTCGGATTCTGGGAGCCTCCTGATGCCCCTTTGGCGAAAGAACTTTCGGCCAGGGGACTTGTCTGGTGTCTTTGCAAGGATCTGCATCTTGGTCCAGATGCTGTCTGGCTGGTACCTGATGGCTGGGTCAATGCCTTGTCCCTTGGCTTCCAGACTAAAGCCCGAAGTGTGCTCTATTGCCAGAACTGGGCCTATCTCTTTGATGGATTACCTGAAAACGTACGCTGGCATGACCTGCCCGTGGAGTTTCTGGCTGTTTCCCATCCTGTGGCCCTGTTTATGGAAGAGGTGCTGGGAAATCGTCCCTGCATTGTTCGGCCCTACATCGATGAAACGCTTTTCCATCCCCCTGCGCGAAAGCCCCGGACCCCGTCCGTTCGTATCGCGTACATGCCTCGAAAGAACAGTCGCCTTGTCAACCAGGTGCAGCGTATTGTTGGCGAACGGCGACCGGATGTGTCCGCACAGATCCAGTGGGTGGGCATTCAGGGAAAACCAAGATCCGAGGTTGCTGCTCTCCTGCGCACCTGTCATTTGTTTCTTGTCACGGGATTTCCCGAGGGCTGCCCCTTGCCTCCCCTTGAGGCCATGGCCTGTGGCACCATTCCTCTGGGTTTTACCGGTTTGGGGGGATGGGATTACATGCGTCAGACAGGATCGGAACGGTATGCACCCCCCTTTGCGGTGCGACCGGTTGCCTGGAAAGACAATGGACGGTTCTATCCTGATGGTGAAGTGCTTGGCCTGGCCAGGGGTGTGGAAGAGATGGTTCTTGGCGTGCTGGAAAAGCATGCGCAGATTGAGGCCATAGTGCATGCGGGAAGAGAGACGGCCATGGCCTATAACAAGGTTCGTCAACAGGATGAACTGGAACGCTGGATAGAGGAGCTTCGGTCATGAAGAAGCCGTATCGATTGGCGACTGTTATCCTTCATTACGGGGATCCAGGCATAACCGCTAGGCTTCACAAGCAACTCCTTGATGCAGATCCCGGGGTATGGTCAGGACATTATGGTCGTAGACAACAATGCCCCTCAGCCATACGCCAAGGCCGATTTGCGGATAAAGTGCAACCTGTTCTGGGCCGGTGGCCTTGATTATTGTGTTCAGCATGTTGTGCATAAGGGTTATACGCACCTGTGGTTTTTGAACGATGATATCCTGTTTGTGTCGCCTGCCCCTTTCATTCATCGTGTCTGGAACCGCATGTTGCATGTTGAGAAACATTGTGGACCTGTGGGGGTCTATTCTCCATCATTTACCACGAATCCCTATCACCCTCACATGGTTCAATCCGTTGGACAAGGGTTCACGCGGATCGGTTATGTAGATGGCATCGCTCCTTTGATCTCCCTGGACTGTTTGCAAGAGATTGGCGGATTGGACATGGGAGACAACCATGTCGGCTATGGGGTGGATGTGTGGTTGTCCACTCGTTCAGCAGAAAAGGGCTGGGTGGTGATCGTGGATCACGAGCTGGTTGCCCGACACCGGTATCATGGAACGGCGCGTACCATAAGCGGAATGATGGAGCGGGCCCGCAGTTCTTGAGCACGATTATTTGGTTCCCCGTTTGGGAGAAAACTATCAATCCCGTTTGCGTATGTTGGCTGACGATATCGGGACGATCATGTAACTTGTACCTATCGGGGGGAGTGTATGTCCTATGCGGTTTCCATTATTATTCCCGTGTTTAATCAATGGCATCTGACCTGTGATTGCCTTGTCAGTCTGCAGAAGACGATTTTGCGATCCGATATCGAGATCATTGTTGTGGATAATGGATCCAGCGATGCTACCATGTCGCAATGTCCCAAACTGGGGACACATCTCTTTGGCCAAAGATTTACCTACATCCGAAACGAAGAAAATCGCAACTTCGGGCCTGCCTGCAATCAGGGAGCTCGGCAAGCCTCTGCCAAGTATTTGTTTTTTTTAAATAACGACACCATTGCCAAGAAGGGATGGCTCGAGCCTTTACTGGAATCCATGGGAAAAGATGATCGTCTGGGTGCTGTGAGTCCCTTGCTGGTCTATCCGGATTCCGAACGGGTCCAGCATCTGGGGGTCACTTTTGCTCCGGGAGGAACGGTTAAACATCTCTATGAATATTTTCCCAAGGATCATCCGGTCGTTTATCAGGAAAGAGAGCTTCAGGCGATTACAGGAGCCGCTTTTTTTATTGATCGTGGAGAGTTTCTACGGTGCGGGTCGTTTTTCGAAGGGTATGCAAACGGGTTTGAGGACCTGGATTTATGCTTTGAACTCCGGGCGCACGGAAAAACATTGCGATGCATACCGGAGAGCTGTTTTGTTCATTTGACAAGCCAAACCCCGGGACGATTCGATTGTGACACCGTCAATGCCGCGCTTCTTTCGCGCCGACATGGCCATGATTTGTACCCTGATCTGCATGTTCTTGTTCGCAACGATGGCTTTTGCCTGAACCTCACTTCCTGGTTAATGCATTATGCGACGTTGCCCAAAGAGCGGAGATCGACCCTTGAGAAGGAGGCACACGGGATGGATAGTGATGCCCTGACTGCCCTGCTCCACAAGGAACCCCTTTGGGAAGACGGGTATGAACGACTGGCACGGTTACGGGAACAGCAGGGAGACCACGCTGCCGCCAACCAGCTGCGTTGGTTGCGGGTTCGCCTGTGTCCGTCCGAAAAGGCGTATTTTCTTCTTCAAAAAAGCAGTCAACGCTGCCACGACGATCTTTTGTATGATTATGCCAAGAACTTTTTGGCTTTCCTGGCCAAGAATAAGGATAAGCACCAAAGAACCAAAATGATTTCCCGGGCGAGAAGTCTGCAGGCATGGGCACGGGCCCATGATGAATCCGGACTTGTCACCCTGTACGAACAATGGCTTGGGACACAATGATGAATCTTCATGGGAGAGGATATCGGTAGAGGTACCGACGACCTCGTTTGAAGTGGCCCCCAAACGGGTGGATGCTTACGGGCAGGGGGTTCAGGCGGTACTTTAAAGATGTATCCAGTTGGAAAAAGGCGGCATTGTTTTCGGGTATTGGGTGAACGATCCCCATAGGTGTGGGGTGGTGGATTTTGATGCGCAGGGAAACGTGCGCAGTATCAAGGAAAAAATCAAAGCAGCCTAAATCCAATTTTGCCATCTCTGGCCTCTATTTTTCCGACAATTCCGTGGTGGATATTGCTCGATCCATACACCCTTCTCCCCGGGGAGAATTTGAAATCATGGATGTGGCCTCCATGAGGGACTCATGGAGGCCGGCATCCCCGGCCAGGCAAACCCGCGGCCAAGGAGCATCCTATTGGTAATCGTCGTTTTCCAGAAGTTTTCTAAAATACGAGATTGTCTGCGCAAGTCCTTCATGCAATCGAAATTGTGGCTCCCATCCGTAACGTTCTCTGGCTATGGCGATATCAGGCTTCCTTTGTTTCGGATCATCTGTTGGCAGCTGTTTAAATGATATTTCCGATGAACTTTCTGTCATCTTCACGACCTGCTGCGCTAGGTCCAGAATGGTGAATTCCCTAGGGTTACCCATGTTCAAAGGACCGCAAAATCCGGACTCATCTTCCATGAACAGAACCATCAGTTTGATCAGATCGTCTACATAACAAAAAGATCTGGTCTGAGAGCCATCGCCGTAGATGGTAATGGGCCTGTTTTGCAGGGCTTGCATGATGAAGTTGGAGACAACCCGGCCGTCGTTGGGATGCATTCGAGGGCCATAGGTATTGAAGAGGCGTCCTACACGAATATCAAGGCCGTGTTGGCGTTGGTAGGAGAAGAAGAGGGATTCAGCACATCTTTTGCCTTCATCGTAACATGATCTGAGACCAATAGGATTGACGTGCCCCCAATAATCCTCTGTTTGGGGGTGTATGGTTGGATCACCATACACTTCGCTGGTGGAGGCTTGAAAAATTTTCGCTTTGACCCGTTTGGCTAAGCCAAGCATGTTGATGGCGCCGTGAATACAGGTCTTGGTGGTCTGGACGGGATCGAATTGATAATGGATGGGCGAGGCAGGGCAGGCCAGATTATAGATTTCATCTACTTCCAGATAGAGGGGGAAGGTGATGTCGTGACGGATGATTTCAAAGCGTGGGTTGGGCAGGAGATGTTCTATATTACTGCGTGAGCTGGTGAAGAAATTGTCCACGCAAAGTACCTCATAACCTTTGGCAAGTAATCGTTCACAGAGATGCGAACCTAAAAAACCGGCACCGCCGGTGACCAAAACCCGTTTGCGAAGATGCACGAAAGTCTCCTCGTGATGTGTGCTGTAAAAGTCGTCAAAAAAATGTCGTTTTTATGACGATATGCTTGTTTAAAACAACTTGAGAATCAAGGGGAAATATTATTGTAATTCTGGGTTGATAGCAAATTTTAAGGTGGAGCCACAACGCAGTGACCCTGCAAATTTAATTGGTTCTTCGACGTTTTGTGTGGAATTCATGTAGCAACCAGGATCTGAATCGGAGCCGCAATCAGGTAGGCCATGGTGATAAAGTTCTCCACGTTTCGGTAACCTCGGGCTCTGGCCCTTGCCGCTTGGAACAGGCCATTGAAGCCTTCGAGCCTTGCATTGGTGTGCAGGGAATGCCAACGATGGAGGATGCGTGGCATGTGCCTCTCAAAACTGGCCAAGGCATTTCTTACTGGCTCCAGAAGTGGACAATCAGCGGTATACTCAGTTGCATGCTTGAGAAAATGGGTAATGCGCCACTTGGCAGCCTGCCTTGATTCAGCCCGACGAATCAAGCGTAAAAGTTCTTTGACGCGGTAGGCCTTGGCTGTAGCAAAGCCCTGTTCAACGAGCTCAAGAAGAGCATTCTCCTGGTTTTGCGTGCGTTTTTTCTCAGCGCCTTTGAGTACGGCCCAACGGGTGTGATCTGGAAGCTTTGTCTGTCTGCCCTCAAGTTTCCGGACATCATCGGCGGCCTTGGTGAAAAGCTGGACAACATGGAACCAGTCGACTGATCCTGCTACATGAATTCCACACAAAACGTCGAAGAACCAACCTTTTTTAATCCAAAGTAAGAATTGCTATATGTTTCAAAACAGGATGAATTACATAATAAGTATTCCCTTTATCGGGTTGTTGCGGGATTACTTGGGGCAAAACATGATGATTCCCGTAGTGAAGGAGCACTTGGCATAAGAGATCAGCCCGGATAGCGCAGTCGTATAAGTAATCAATGTCAATATTTTTTGGAGGTTTGGGGTACGATTTCCTGGCGAGAATTGGTCCTGTATCGATTTCTTTTTCCAGAAGTATGGCTGATACACCGCAATTGCGAGTAGCCAGCAAATGAAAATACGTGGTTGTAGACCCCCTGAAATCCGGCAACCACCCAGAATGTATGTGTAGGAAGGGTGCTGAACCGTTTATGAGGTGTTCTCCTACTATCTGACTTCCGTAACCGGAATAAATTATTAATTCTGGTTTTAGCTCTGTGATCGCTTCAGATATAGGAGCATCATTGATATGCGTTGCTGTCACCGTTTTGACTGTTTTACAAGCTTCATGCAGGCTTTGTTCAAGGTTTAGGCTTAGATCAGGAAGATATACCGGAGAACCAGGCCACTCCCTCTCTGGAATCTTTTTTGTCTGTCCAGTTTTGGGGCCGCTAGCTTCAAAAAAGATGCCTCCTTTAATCTTAATGCCGTTCTCAATCATTGCTTGGGTGTAGGCTTTAGAACGAGCTGTGTCAGCTGTAATGATTATCGTGTCTTCAAGTGTCATATTTTCAGTCCATTTTTATCAGCAAGTGCACCAACATGATAGATTTCTCTTTTGATCAACCAAGCCAGTCTTGCTTGATTCTCCGGGAGGAGATATTTACTGTACGCAATCAGCGTGTCGATTACTTTTAACAATACATTCAGGTAAGGTAGATCTGCATTTTGCCTGTAGGCAAACTCCATGATCTCTGCGTATCTGAGATAATTGCTTAAGTCGTCATATTTATCTTTTGTAACGGGTTTAAAGTCACTATCATACGTATCAAACAGTCTCTTGCTGACTTCGAATTTTTTAACCCATATTCCAAGTTCCTGCCTCAGTTCCTCAAACATTCCTTGCATCAAGCCAGCCATTAGTTCTTCAAGCCTTTGTGTTGTCCTAATGGGTGTAGATAGAGGTTGATATGGGTATTGCGGCGTAGGAGGAGGTAACGGAGTTCCAAATTCAACAGCTACCATATTTCGGCTTTCCTTCCAGCTTTTGAGAAAATCATATCCCATATACTGACTATATTGATAGGTATGACGATCTTCAAGAAGGTTACCTTGGGAATATAAATATTCTGTACTCATATCACAATACCTGCAGAGTTGAGGATTTGTCGGGCCAAAGTCTCTGGGTCTGGAGCTCCGGGGGCAGTGCTGAGCACCAAGTCTGATTTACTTGGTGGTGAAAAATTTATATCCAGGCCTACCACGTTCTTTTCTTGGCCACGCAGAGCCCTGCCGTATAGACCTTTAGTGTCGCGTTTCTTCAATACCTCTATGTCAGTATCAATATAAACTTGAAAGTATTTGTGAAACTTTTTCCTGTTTTCCAGCATAAGTTGGTCAAAAATGCACAGTATACAGCAGATTACATTTATTTTTTGTCTGTCCAATATTGCACATATTTCCACCATACGTTTAGCATTGATAAGACGTCCCTCTATAGTATAGTTAGCCGATTTTGTATCATGCTGAAAAATACTTCTTACATCATCTCCATCCAGCATAACAGTATTGGGAGATTTTTTTTTCCAAATTTGATAGAGTTCTTGCCCGATGGTAGTCTTCCCTGAACCGGATAGTCCCACAAGCCAAACTATCATAAATCTTCCTCCCTAAACAAGGCTTCAGCTACCTTCAAGTCTTCTTGACTATCCACCTCACACCACGTTCCTTGCCATGGTACAGCCATAACGATTTTGCCTTTTTCGATGAGTAATCTGAGTAACGTAGTCATATCTAATGTATCCGAAAATTTTTGATCTTTATCCAAAAGGTCAAATACACTGCTAGATGCATCAGGTGTAAATTTTAAAAGGCCCATATATTGACCTTTAATTTCTGAAAGTTTCACGTTTGTTCTTCCGATATCAGTCAGTACACCGTCATGTGCTACAAAGCTTTCGGCATCACTCAATGGGTCGCTAAATCTTTTTTTCCAAAGACTTAACCAGTTTGGATCATATAAAATAGAAAGCCTTTCAGATTCGAATTCAACCAACGTCTTCACTGCATCGGACGGATAGATAATATCCGAATAAGAAACAATACAGGGCTCCGTTTGTAGCCACTCTCTGGCGGCCATAAGACTGGTAACCATGTTCGTTTCATTCCATCTTAAATTTTCTGCCGTCTCAAAATTACCAACAAGTTGCTCTTTGCAATACCCGCGGACAACTAAAATATCATCAATACCCGCCCCTTTAAGGGCTTCAATTTGCCAATGGAGTAATGGCTTGCCGCCTAGCTCAACCAAACACTTAGGACGATCGTCTGTCAGGGAGAGAAGTCTGGACCCCCGGCCTGCTGCCAAAATAATAGCTTTCACGTATATTTCTCCGAGTTGATAAATAAATTTCTGACCAATATCTGATCATAATCATTGACAGGATTTTCTCTCTCTGGATGCCACATAATCCCCGCTAAAGGATGATTTTCATGATATATACCTTCCACTACCTCGTTATCATCTACCGCAAACGGTTTAAGCGCGTCACGATCACGAAAACAGCTTACATGTTCCGCGCAATTATCATGATATGAATTAACAATAAGTGATTGTTCTGTTTGCTCAGAAGGGGACTTCAACAGAGATATCGCATGGCGCGTCCCCGCATGTTTTTTTGTCAGGCACCGAAAAATTTTTTTACCAAAGAAATGAAGTATAAGCTGAAAGCCACGACACACGCCAAATATCGGTATGTTTTTTTGTAAAGCAAATCGGATCAAAGCGAGTTCGGTTTCATCCCTTTTGGGGTATTCATGTATATCATTACCCCCTGTTAGAATAAAACCATTCAAATCCCAATCCTGAACATGCTGAATTATCCTAATTCCTATATTAGGCAGAGGCATCCAATTTGCTTCTGGTAAAACCTGCTGCATAAAACGAGGCCAATCATGGGCTAGAGCATCACGAGGTTCAGAATAGTTTTGAGCCTCCGTTATCCGCATTGACAATCCAATTCGCAGATTTTTCATAAGCTCAAATAGTTCTTATCGTTTTGCTGCCACAGTTGAGGTCAATTTTACGGGCTTGTTTTAACCTTTGAAAGAGCTCTTCTCCACAACCAATAGCCGCAGGTAATTGTAATTCGGCACAGCGAATGGCCATATGCGAGTTGGCTCCGCCATATTTTGTAATTAATCCGGCAATTCCTTTGGTGAATATCCAATCAAAACCAGGGTCTGCATTCTCGATGCATACAATGCAATTATTTATAGACGTACCATCTAAAGTCGTAGGACTTAAAAAAACGATCGGTCTTTCTATTTGTTTCTGGGTAATAAAATTTGGCTCAGAACGATGGATTGGAACCACATGAATATCACGAACTCCTCTAACAAGATAACTGAGTTTGAATACTCTGGCCAATGATTGATCGATTCTCGCGTGATCTACCTTGTACATCAATTCTGTAGTAATTTTTCCTCGTATTGAGTTATGGCATGTGTCAAGGATATCACAGATTGATAAGAGAGAAAGATCTTCTCTTCCAAGGCCGTAAAAACAACCCCAATCTGCTATTGATTCCAAAATAGCAGATAAATTACGACTGAAAATAAATTTAGCATATTCACGACCTTGGATTGCTATTTTAGCATATTCAAAAAAACTTTCAGAATCAATAAAGGTGACTCCAATTTCGCGCAAAAGATTATTTATATATTTTTTTTCTATGTCTGATAGAATAAAATTTGCATGTACGTTTTTATTTTCAAAATACATGCAATTATCAAATAGATCTGTACGATCCCTATAGCATGGAGACATAATATCAAAAGTTCCCGGTCGTAAATGCCCATATTGTTCCTGAAAAGCATCCACGTCTATTTGACCTTGACACACCCTTTGAATATCTCGAGAAAGATCTCCCATGATGGTGCGAAAAGATGATTTAAATTCAGCTACCCGTTTTTCAGTCAGTGCACAACGTGAAATGGCAGATCTGAGAAAAGTTTCAGCAATAAAAGCATGTCGAGCTATAATGCTAAATGGTATGGTACCATAATAAAGACAGTCCTCCAGCAATGCTTGAATATGTGAAATCAATGCGGTTGGACTTGAAGTTTGAAATTCAAGATATTCAGGTGATTGAAATGCAGATAGTTTTTCGATTTTTGCAAGAGCTTTGTTCAAACTTCCATTACGAGATGTATCTAAAACTTTATTCGTTAAGGTACGAAGTAAGTCTTTGTATATTTTTTTTTCAGAGTTATTCAAAATTTCACTATATCTCTGAGAAAAATTTTTTTCAAATTCAAAATCCAATACGGTATGTAATACGTCGAATTCAACTTTATCGTGAAGGGATGGATTGTCTGCTAGGCGTTGAAGCCATGCGGCAACCAGCTTCTCCCCAATTTTATTCGGGATACCTTCAGGCAAAAAAGAATTAAAACTAGCGCGTATGTCAATATAAGCATGCCCGCCGATCAACACCATAAGCTCTGTATGGGGTATTCGTCGATACCCCATTTGAGCTCTTGATTCACTCCAGGCGTGTGCGGATATAAGCGCTCTGAAAAGGGAAGCCGCAAGCGGAGAAGGGATTACTCCAATAAGTTCTGCGGGATTCCAGTCGGACATGTTGCCAAAAAGGGTATAATCACCAAAAAGAGTTTTACGTCGGTTTGAAAGGTCTGATATAAAACGTTCCATATGTGGGATAGTACGCGAAACGCGATGTTCGGTATCGGGGTGCCAAACCCCAGCTGTGCTTACCCGACGAACTTGCAAAAGGTGCATCACCCCTTTTTTATCAAGAGCAAACTCAATATCCAAAGGAATTAACCCGCAAAGCGATTCGATACATTTCGCGAGTTCGAGCATTTGTAAAACTCTGTTCGAGTCACAATATTCTGGAGTATAGTTTCGGTACACTAAAACTGTTTTGTGAACGCCTTTTCCTCCTGTAATGGATTCCGTATCTCCTGTTTCATCATCATAATTAAGAACGTAATACGGCGACCCATCGTCAACACAACGTGTTAAAATGACACCACTAACATCAACGTCTCGTACCATTTCCTGAATCAGAACCTGATTGTCTACGTGCTGATCTGGATATGATTTAAAAACAGTGTCTACTGCATCTCTTAAATAATATCTATTGTTTGAGTCTACATTTAAAATAGAAGTAAATGCACCTGCAAAAGAATTTTTTGCACCATCTTCGCATGTTGCAGAACTACGAATTGCTATCAGTTCACCTTGAAATAGGCTAGATATTCTATCTATAATAGCTTCATGTTTTTCTCTCCACTCTTTCATATTAAAAAAAATAAACTTCGGTATATTGATAGATTTTGATAACTCTTTGATTTTTTTTAATGTTTCAGCTTTTGAAGAGAATCGAAACTGGAACGTTGATTTTGATGGTGAATGTTTAATGGATTTCATATATTCTCTCTGTATGGTATGTTTGTATTTAAAATACAAATCGATACATGATTTATTTTAAATTTATGTTTCTGTAGAAAATTATAAAATATCATCTAACCTCATGAGTATTGAGGCCGCTTTATCGGCGGAACGACCGAAGTAGTTACCATACGTTTTTTTATAAAAGGGTTGCGACTTTGAATAGATATCTTCCCATAAATTCTCATCTTCAATAACTGATTCAAGGTTATCAATAGTGTTTGTGTCAAGCATAGGGAAATATGTCATTAATTCTTGATTGGAAGAATTTTTGAAAACATTGGCTTTTTCATGTTTTGGAGTTTTCAAAAATATTAGCTTCTTGCGCAGATAAAATGCACCAAAAGGGCTCCCTCCATGATCGCACAAAACAGCCGAAGAAATCTTAAAAATTTCGCTGGTATCTCTCATACTGTCACTATCAATAAGATAACCGTGCTCTTCCAGCAAAGTTATCAAGTGAGGATGCGTTCGGTATGTGATAGGATGAGGGCGAACAATTATGGTATATTTTTTTTGACGACTTAATAAATCAGCGTAAAAAGGGATGGAACATACATCATCGTCAAATGCATCGACTGTTGGCATCCAATAAATTACAGGAGTATTTTCAGATAAGCCAAACTCTTTTCTGGCTTTTTCAGGTGAACAAGCATCACTAAAATAACTATCGTACCTAGGATACCCCATTATTTCGGTCTTTTTGTTGTATTTGGTTCGTATTTTTTCGGCATCTGCTTCTCCATGACAGAGGACAAGGTCGTACATTGAATTCCAAGCACCTAAAGACCACCCATCGCTTATGTCCGGACCGTACATAAATCTTATTTGTTTATCACCCACAGCCTTGGGAGTATACACACGTGGTCTAGGATATTGGGTTGTGTTATATTTTTTTCTTTTCGCAGGATCATCAATAATTTTGTTATTATATAAGTATTTGGCATAATTTTTATAAGAAATCAGAATATTTTTTAATATATACAGGTTATTTATTGATTCAATCGGAGTTTCTCCCATGCAATGATTAGATACCACATGCTTGTAAGCCAAACCCTTTTCAAGTATTTCAGGTAATTCGAACACGTTAATATCGCTTCCGATTTCCTCGATAACTTTTTGTCTAAAGCCGCGATTATTGTCTTTATTTTCTAATAATGGACCTATCAAAACTATGTCAAAACTATCTGGTTCAAGTTTTTTCCATACATTTGAATAGTGAATAAACATAGTAGCTTCATGACACACGAAAGCAATTTTGTTTATATATCTTCTGTTATTTTTATTGAGCATCACAGTAAACCTTTTAGAGAAAACATACATTCGAAAATATCTGAATTAATCACATTAATCGGTCTGTACTATTTAAACTCTTTAATACAAGTAATTAGATTTTTAACTAGATATTGATCAAGAAAAGACCCAATCGGCAAACTCAAAACTTTGTAATGGATTTTTTCAGAAATCTTATATTGTTGATTATTCCACTCCCCATACGCCCCCTGCTTATGTGGCGGCACCGGATAATGAATCAATGTCTGCACCCCACGTTCCCACAGATACTCCTGCAACGCATCCCGTCTCTCACATCTCACCACAAACAGATGAAAAACATGCTGCTCTTCTACTTCCCATGCGGGTAACTTCACAAGCGGATTCTTAATCCCTTCCAGATAGGCCCGGGCCACCGTTCGTCTGGCCTTGATTTCCTCATCCAGGTAGCGCAGCTTTACCCGTAAAAAGGCCGCCTGCATTTCATCAAGACGGCTGTTAACTCCCTGGTAGAGGTTTTCGTATTTTTTGTGGCTGCCGTAGTTGCCCAAAGCCCGGATGGTTTTTGCCAATTCTTCATCATTGGTGGTCACGGCTCCTGCATCGCCCAAGGCACCAAGATTTTTTCCAGGATAGAAACTGAATCCTGCCGCGTGTCCCCAGTTGCCAGCCTTGCGCCCCTGCAAACTTGCACCGTGGGCCTGAGCTGCGTCTTCCAGGATCAGCAAGTCGTGTTCTTTGGCAATGGCCGTGATCTCCGGCATCTCGGCCAGTCGTCCATAGAGATGGACCGGCATGACAACCTTGGTTCTGGAGGTAATGGCCTGGCGCATCAGGCTGGGGGAAAGATTGTAGGTAGCAATGTCCGGTTCAACCAAAACCGGGGTGAGGCGATTTGCCGTGATGGTCAGAATGGTGGCGATATAGGTGTTGGCCGGGACAATGACCTCGTCGCCTTCTATTGAGGTTTGCCAAGTTCTTTCCAGGTGCGAAGGGTGAGAGTGAGGGCGCTCAGACCATTGCCCACGCCGATGCAGTATCTGGTTCCACAATAGGCAGCGAATTCCTGTTCAAAGGCCTGAACTTCCTGGCTCCGAATGTACCATCCGGAATCAATAACCCGGGTGGCCGCCTGGATCAGTTCATCGCGATGTGCGGCATTGATGGTCTTGAGATTGAGAAAGGGAACGTTCATTGTACCTTCATCCTCAAGTAGTCATTGTAGTTTCGGATATATTCATTCTCGTCATACGGAAGAGAGGCCAAAACAAGGCAGTTGGCTCCGGATGAAAAATTAATCAGCTCACGCCAAATCATTTTGGGAACATACAGACCATAATATGCCCGGTCCAAACGGAGGGTCTTTGTTTCCTGTCCGTCATCCACCACAACATCAAAAGCCCCCATCACCGCAACGATCAGCTGCTGGAGTTCTTTGTGGGCATGGCCGCCACGCGATTCTCCGCCTGGAACATCGTACAGATAATAGGTTCTGACTATATCAAATGGAATCTGCTGCTGATTGGAAATGGGGGTAAGTGATCCTCGTTGGTCATACATTTGCGGCAATTCTACCAGTTTGCAGTCATGTATTGTCGTTTTCATGACATTTCCTGCATCAGCCGTGTGTATTGAGCATAATCGCGCACATAATCATTTTCATCATACTGGCAGCTCGCCAGAACATAGGCCACGGCATTGGTAGAAAAGTTCTGCATTCGGCGCCAGATCATTTTGGGGACAAACAACCCATGGTATGCCCGGTTCAAGTGCACGATTTTTTGAGCTTTGCCGTCATCCAACAGCACGTCAAAACTTCCGGACAGGGCAATGATGACCTCCTCCTGCTCACGAAACGCATGCCCACCCCGTTTCTCGCCGCCGGGGACATCGTAAATCCAGTAAACGCGGGATATCTTGAAGGGGATATGCCGTTCCTGCTCGATAAACGTCAGATTGCCCCGAGGGTCACGAATCTTTGGGAATTTAATGAGGGAGACATCGTAGACGGATGCCGATACAGTCAAAGACATTTTATTCGCTCACAGTGTATTGTAGATCTTCTTCTTTCAAGAAACCTATGCTGACCATTTTCTTGAGTGAATCAAAAAAGTCACATTTTTTTATTGTATAAAAATTATCCAATTCGTTGGAGTACTCAAATTGTGCCCCCAATCGGCTATGATACTTTATAACCTTTTTATTCTGTTTCCTCACATCAAAAAAACAGGTATCAAAATCCATTTCATTAAAGGCATAACTTCGCACAAGTAAGTCAATCATAATTGAGTATTTTGGATTTGTGTTGGCAAGAACAACCCAGCTACCATTTGTAAAAGTCTTGCTGTTGAAATTATAAAGTCTCGTGGTACCGAAAGGGCTGTTGTCGAGCGTATGACCGAGAAAGTAAAACTCTTTTTTATGCGTTTCTCTTTCTTTGTATTTTTCCAACCAAAGTTTCTGATCTTCAACTATGGGACTCGTCTTTGATATAAAGCGAGCATTTTTAGCGTCAGTCCGTAATTTCACGATAAATTCAGCATCCTCCAACTGTACGCTACGGAGATATACCTGATGATTACTTATGATCACTCCTACGTCCCCTTACCCTTCCCATCGTATCAACGTCGTTCCCCACGAATACCCAACACCATACCCTATAACCAAAACAAGATCTCCGGCTTTGATTACCCCCTTTGTAACCGCCTTGCTCAGGGCGATAGGCACGGATGCAGATACGGTGTTACCTGTTTCAAGAATATCAATGAAAAACTTGTTCTTATCGATGCCGATCTTCTGCCTTAAATGCTCCACCATATATTTGTTTGCCTGGTGGAACACAAAGTAATCAATGTCATCCAGACCCATCTTAGCCTTTTCAAGAAGTTGATTTATGGCGGTAGGTACGGCTTTGATCGTGAAGTTGAAAATTTCAGGACCGTTCATAAACAGGTTGTCCGGAAATTGCGTTTTCTCGGAAAGTTGCAATGAATCGATCGATGATTGAGAACGGGTTCCACCTTTGGTCATAATCAGGTTGGAGAACCCTGAGCCGTCCGTTCCATAGACAAACGGGCCGATCTGCTGCTCCTTGCTTGCCGTTATCAACGTTGCAGCCGCGCCATCACCAAAAATAGTCCGAACGCTCTTGTCGTCAGGATGGATATACTTGGAATAGGTTTCAGATGTGATCAAAAGCATATTTTTTGCCTGGCCCGAAGCGATCAGCCCCTGGGCAAGCCCGAGTCCATACACGAAACCGGAGCATCCCAGATTGAAATCCAACGCCCCGGCTGTATTCGGGATATTCAATCTGTCCTGGAGCACACAGGCACAAGGGGGAATCGGGTAATCCGGACTTTCGGAACAGAACAGGATAAAATCAATCTCATCCGGAGTGATCGCCCCTGATTCAAACAATTTCATTGCCGCATGATAGCCAAGATCTGATGCGGTTTCATGCTCACCCGCAATATGGCGGACACGGATGCCGGTTTTCTTTTCAATCTTTCCGGCAGACCAGCCATCATAGATCGCTTCCAGTTCCTCGTTGTCCAGCGTCCCTTTTGGCAAATAATACTCAATGGCCTTCACTTTCGCGTTCATCGATTATCCCAGCTTTGTTCTTTGCTTTTAATTCACGTATTTTATTAGAAAAAACAGAATGATAAATACTGTAAACAGAATCTTCAGCACAATTCTGCTTCAAATGGCCGTGTATCCGCCATCCACGACAAGGCTGGTACCTGTAATCCAGCGGGACATGTCGGATAGAAGAAAGGCGATGCTGGAGGCAATATCTTCGGGCTTTCCCAAACCAAGCGGGTGTGCTTCAACGATCTGTTCGTAGAGCTTCACCCCCATTCTTTGCCGCATGGCCTCATCCATTTCTGTCTGGACCTGTCCTGGACAAATGGTATTTACCCGGATGTTTTTCCGGGCCAGCTCAATGGCAAGAGACCTTGCCATTGCGTTCAATGCTCCTTTGCTGGCACTATAAATGCTTCTAGCCGGTCGGCCTGCTATGGCCATAACGGAAGAGATAAAAACAATGCTGCAAGGGAGACGAAAACTTTTTTTGCTGCACACTCCCTTTGCAAGGAGAAGTGCTGCCTTCGTATTGATCCGCAGAACATTCTCTATGGATTCAGGATCAACCTGACGTACAGGAATGGTTGATTCGATTCCCGCACAGTGAACAAGCCCGTTCAACGGACCGTGTTCGCCCGTGATGTACTTCAACCAGTCCGGAATCCCCTCCAAATCTTCGGCAAGATCGAACGGTGCCATGATATGCTGGCCATCGTTCATGGCATCAAGGGTCTCCTCGAGACGTTTTTCATCACGCCCGCAAAGGACAATGTCTGCTCCCAAAGAGGATAGCACTATGGCTGCAGCACGACCGATTCCCGATGAGGCCCCGGTGATGAGCACCCGGCGTCCGCCAAAATCCAGACCCTGTTTTCCGACATCAGTCATTTGGAAACCTTGTCTCCCAGAAGACCGCACAGGTCGTTGACACTTTTGCACTGACCTATTTTTTCCGCGTCAAGAGTCATCGAGAACTGCCTGTCCACCATGGCTATGAAGCCCATGACAGCGAGAGAGTCCCAGTCTTCCAGGTCTTCGAGTAGCTCATCGCCGGACAGGGTCTCGGCATCAACTTCGATGATTTCTTCAATTTCGTTCAGGAATTTTTTTTTGTTCATAATTTTGGTTCTTCGACGTTTTGTGTGGAATTCATGTAGCAACCAGGATCTGAATCGGAGCCGCAATCAGGTAGGCCATGGTGATAAAGTTCTCCACGTTTCGGTAACCTCGGGCTCTGGCCCTTGCCGCTTGGAACAGGCCATTGAAGCCTTCGAGCCTTGCATTGGTGTGCAGGGAATGCCAGCGATGGAGGATGCGTGGCATGTGCCTCTCAAAACTGGCCAAGGCATTTCTTACTGGCTCCAGAAGTGGACAATCCGCGGTATACTCGGTTGCATGCTTGAGAAAATGGGTAATGCGCCACTTGGCAGCCTGCCTTGATTCGGCCCGGCGAATCCAGCGTAAGAGTTCTTTGACGCGGTAGGCCTTGGCGGTAGCAAAGCCCTGTTCAGCGAGCTCAAGAAGAGCATTCTCCTGGTTTTGCGTGCGTTTTTTCTCAGCGCCTTTGAGTACGGCCCAACGGGTGTGATCTGGAAGCTTTGTCTGTCTGCCCTCAAGTTTCCGGACATCATCGACGGCCTTGGTGAAAAGCTGGACAACATGGAACCAGTCGACCGTCACCGAAGCGGACTTGAACTCCTTTTCGACGGCCGAGAGGAACGCAGGGGACATGTCGCAGACAACTTCGGCAATATTCTCGGGATGACCTTTATGTGCCCTGATAAACTCGCAAAACTTGGTCAGGCATTCCTTGCCTTTGCCTGGAGTGGCAAAAATCACGGGTTTGTCGGATCAATCCAGATCAATGAAGACCGTGATGTAATTATAACCACGCTTGGAGGCTGTTTCATCCAGCCCGATCGCCTTGAGATCTTTGAGATCAAGAGTCTCAATGGCTTTGGAAACATAGTGGTATACGATACGCCATAATCGTTTGTCTGTGACCCCGACGTGACGAGCAACAGCATTGATCGGCATCTCGCGAACAAGACTCATGACCACCTGCTCAAAGAGCAAGGTAAAACGACTGCCTTTTCTGGCCCAGGGAACGTCCACCCGACGGATGCCGTGTTCCGAACAATTAATCCTTGGGACTCGGGCGGTGAGGTAACAATGGTGCTGAAAAAAGTTGAGATGCCGCCACGTGTACTCCTTGAAGTCATGAGCCTTGCACATGGCTCCACACTCCGGACACGGGTACAGCGCTCCACGGTCGGCACCGATCTCCAGGTGGAGTTTGGTTGGTGTATGGACAGTATCAAGGCGTTGGCTCGTAACTTCCCACGGCGCGTAAGGCCAAGACCCAAGGCAAAAATTTGTTCAGCAAGCATGAATCATCCTCCTGAGGGGGAGGGCTACCCAAACTCGATACGATCGGTCAATTCCACACAAAACGTCGAAGAACCACTTAATGGAGCCTCTACCTGCCCAGCGTTTTGGGGCCACCTTAAACATTAGCGATCCAAAAAATTTATTAAATTTTTTAATTCTTTTGGGGAAACGTAGTATCTCCCGTGTAAATAATTACTATACGATTTGCAAAAAAAGAAATACATATTGACTTTTGAGTATACTGCCAAAGAAGAAAATACTGAAAAATTTTTTATTTTTTCAGGCAACCATGACAACGCTTTAGTCCCAGGTCTGCAAAAAATAATATTAGTCCATGCTGCTCCTGATGGACCAATAATAAATTCGGCTTGCATAAAAGCAATAATTTGTTCTTGAAGTGTTAAGTCTTCCATAAAGATTGTTTTAAATCCAAAATTTTGCAACACAATTTGTATTTCTTTTTGATTATAATTACGATTACTGCTTTCCTTTCGTGCTAAAAAAATTTTTTTACATATTTTACTTTTATTGAATTTATAGTTAAAAGGTATTGATTGTATTGCATTCTTTTTCGTATATTCTAATGCATCTTTTCGAAAAAAACAGAAATTAATATCAAAAATTAATCGTCGACAATTAAAAACAACATTATTTGCTGTAGTGACGGTCTTTAGACTGCCAACTTTATATACACTGCCTGATTTCATATAAATTAAATTAACGTTATAACCGTTTAACGCTTCTTTAAGCATCTTGTTAAATGAATCAATTTTTTTTGCTTCTTCAGGAACTAATATTGTAACACCATCTCTTAATATTCCTATTTTTTCATAGTAATAAAGTTTAGGCAAGATCTCAATCATCCAATGATAATAATTCCACGATCCGTTACCACCTAAAAAAATAGCGCAATCTATCTCGAAATCGATAGTTGTATCAATTATTGCCCTTTCAGTGTCGTGTCCGATAATAAAACCTGCTTTATAATCAGCAATATCATTTCCAATATGTTTAATCCTTTCAATATAAACTGTATCCCCAGATATTATGCTTGAAGACCGACTCGTGACACATGCATTTTCAAACTCATATAAAAAAATAATAGGACTTCTGACATGAGCTTTTTCTTGTCTTTCTCTAACGTCCTTAGGTCCATACGTCATACAATCTTGTGCATTAGCAATAATTTTGATTTTTTGTTGGTTTGCTTTGTCAAGCCAAACGACTTTTTTACAGGAAAAACTTCCAATTTTTTTTAGATAATTTACTCGACTTTCGGGTTTCATTTTGCTTTCCTGGCGGTAATTGTCAAAGAAGTTGTCGCTTTTTTCCCCGATTACGCAACAATCTTTTCGGGTGATTGCTTGTGGTCTTTGGGGTTGAGTTTCACCTCGCCGACAATAGACCTATTTCGAGTTTTTCCCGACCATCGCTCTGGTCGATTTTTTCGGGCAGCCAAGTAGAGATCATGCCGTGCACCCAGGATCTGCTTGTCACGCCCCTGGTGACGGTCCTCCGGAGTCACAAACCGCAGCCCACTGTGAAGATGCACCGTGTTATACCAATCCACGAATTGGCCCACCCATTCCCGGGCGGCCTCCAGGGTTTCGAAAGGCTTCTCCGGGTAATTTGGACGATACTTGCAAGTCCTGAACAGTGATTCTGGAAGGCATTTCTTACCCGACCACTCACCAAAGACGGCGAGCTCCTTTTACCGCTTGCTTGTCCATGCTCGGTCATTTACACCAATATCGGTACCGGAGAGGCGATAGACGAAGGTTTGCGAAAGATTGGACACGAAGATCTTTTTTGCCCTGAAATTTTGATCAATACCTACCACGGGCGAGGGAACGACGAATTGAATTTTCGCAATTTTAAGCAATTACAGGATGAACAGCTCCCTCTAAAAAAATTCAAACCAAATTGCGCGCTGTATATATTGAGAATCATTACGCTATTTTTGTTTGAGTCGTTTAAACAAAACGTCACCTTCGACGTATTGCCAATATGCACATGTGTCGAAACATTCAGATGTAAATTGATCGTTAGCGCTTGAAGGATTGTTAATCATGCAGGAGTAAAATATTCAATGTGTCAAAAAAAGTATGGATTTCAATGAAATTTGAACAACTCTGAAGAAGCATGTCAGCTTCTCCAATAACCATCTCGCTTTGAAGATATAAAATTACAAAAAATATTTCTTTCCTAGGATTAGATCGTCCAGAAAACAAGAAAATAAGGAAAAATTATCTTGATAACGTAGCTTCGCATAATTCTACAACATAAATATCATTTTATTGATGATTGCACACCAGAATTTTTAAAATTAAGTATGTGCCGATCATTTGAGGACGAACAAAATAAAAATCGCTCAATTTAGGTCAGAGTTAATTGCAACAATCTGAGAAGACATGTTGTATTCAATTTCAGTTTGTATTGCACTTAAGATTCTAACATCATTATTATTGATTTTAATATAGTCTTTATATTGTTGCATGCAATCAAGTAACAAAATATGAGCATGAAGAATTTGTTGAGATAAATTAATCTTAAGTTGGGTGTAACCATTTTGAGAAATTCCACCTTCTCTATATCGAACAAGTGGTTTATCTACGAAAAGAACACCACCAGAGAGACTAGATCTAAATCCTATTGTTCTATCTTCGTGGATAATATCTGTATTTAAATGGCCAAAGCGTTCAAATACTCTTCTTGTCCATGCGTGAGAAGCACCTATAATTATACATTGACTTACAAAATCTCGTGGATCTGAACTTAAACAGTTTTCTGTTTTCCAAGATCCCTTGTACTTTCCATCTTTAGTGATACGCATAACCTGAGAATGTAATGAATCAGCGACATAATTATTTAAACTCCACTGGTCCACTAATGTTTCTACCCTAATAGGGTACGATATATCATCACCAGCAGCGGCAACAATCAATTCTCCTGTTGATAAGTCCATCACTTTATTTACATGACCACCAATCCCTAAATTTTTCTCGTTCCTATTCAAAATCACAGTATGTGGTCCATTATATTCTGCGGCCATTTTCTGCATGATTTCGAAGGTGCTATCTGAGGAGCAATCATCGGAGAGGATAATCTCAAGAGGACTGTAGGTTTGAGATAAGGCGCCGATTACAGCTTTATGGATGAATTCTTCATGATTGTAGGCAAAAAGGGCAAAGGTGACTAAAGGACGTTTATTCTCGTTTTTTTTATCAGTCATTTAATATAACCTTCTTGATATGATATCCAATTATAATAGGTTGTTCGACGTGTTGTGTGGAGTTCATGTGGCAACCAAAATCTGAATCGGAGCCACAATCAGGTAGATCATGGTGATAAAGTTCTTCTTGTTTCGGCAGCCTTGGAATCTTGATCCTGCAACAACCTAGTGAAAATCCCGTTAAGCTTCTCGCTGGGCGACCTGGCGATTTTCGTACTCAAGCGGCGACATTCTCACCCGTTTGCAAAGACGCATGAAACGCTCCTCGTGGTGGGTGCTGTAAATGCTGTCAAAAAAATGCCGTTTTGGTGACGATATGCCTGTTTGTAGCAACTTGAGCACCAAGAGAAAAAATTATTGTAATTCTGGGTTGATAGCGAATATACGGGGGCTGATGGGGAATGATTTTCCTGATGGTCGTGCAGCAGGTCTTGCATGAGATGTGTTGCAGGAAACGGTTGGCCGCTGGCAGGTTCACCATCTTGGTGCTCCCGCCGGATTGACCTCAACAAGAAGCAATCGGTGTTTTAAGCGGGAACAATCTTGTGGGCTTTTTCCCGGACGTTTATGGGTGTATCGTGGACGGATGGATCCATATTTCTCAGTTCACCTTTGCTGCATCCGCCTTGCAATCCAGGAAAGCGCTTCTCCCAAATCGGTTGCCACGGCGTGAGGGGCCTGATCGGATCTGGTTTGCAGTTCCATAACTCCTTGATCCGGTAAAGGGATCTCCAGGGCCTGGGCTTCCTTGCGACCGTGGCCGGTTAATACAAGAATCGTGTAGAGGGACGCGTTCAGCCCGAAGGCAATATCAGCCCGTTTGTCACCTATCATCACTGTTGTTCGGGGATCGAGATGGTCTCTGGCTGCAAGGTGTTTCCACATGCCGGTTGCAGGCTTTCTGCATGAGCAGGCGTCTTGGGGGGTGTGGGGACAGAATGCCTCTCCGGCCAGCGTGATTCCCTGGTCACGCAGGAGTTCCCTGAGTCGCTTCTGCACGGCCTGGAAGTCCTGCATGGAAAAATAGCCTCGTCCGATGCCGCTTTGATTGGTAACCAGGTAGAAGCGCACACCTTGTTCCCTTAGACGGCGCATGGGTGCGGCAACTCCCGGTATGAGTCGGACCTTGTGGGGATCCTTGAGATAGTGGCATTCACGAATGAGTGTGCCGTCCCGGTCCAGAAGAATCGTGTGGACATTGTCAGGTAGGGTTGTCATGGATGCGGGTCCTGAAGATGCAGGTGTGAGCATCAAAATGCGTGGTATTGATCAACATGCGGGTTCACCTGGCCATGAGGAGGGAAAGGTAAACGCCGTGCCTTGTGGTTTTCAGCCAGAAAGAGGCGCACTTGTCCTTGCCATGGAGCGCTCTTGTTGACTATGGCCCTAAGCTGTTTCCAACACAGACCGCAAAGTCTCTTGCCATCGGCCTCGTATCAATCCCTGGATTGCCTGATTTGCCCAGACTGTTTCCTGGCCGTCCTTGCTCTTGGCAGGCACACGTCGTCCTTTACGGATGTATACCGTGTGCCTTGATGGGTCCATCTGCCAGTATGTCAATTGCATCAGACCGACAAGGAAAAATTTTTTTCTTCATCCCGCATAGTGAACCCTGTTGCACACCGGAATACACCCTGCTTGATCAAATAGCATGCTCCCCATTCTTGTGCATGGGGATGTCCTTGGGAAACGTTTTTTTGCAGCATGAACCCAACCTTCTTCATCCAAGCCCCTTGATGTGTCATGACCAATCGATTGCAAGACATTCCTTTTCAACTCGTCAGTCCCTTTTCGCCCCGCGGAGACCAGCCCCAAGCCATTGAGGATCTGGTTGGCAATATCAACAAGGGGGTGAAGGATCAGATCCTCCTGGGCGTGACAGGATCGGGCAAGACCTTTACCATGGCCAACGTCATTGCCAAAACAAATCGTCCCACCCTGGTCATGGCCCCCAACAAGACCCTGGCTGCCCAATTGTACACGGAATTTTCCTCCCTGTTTCCCCACAATGCAGTGGAATATTTTGTCAGCTATTACGATTATTATCAGCCCGAAGCCTACCTGCCCCATTCGGATGTGTATATTGAAAAGGATTCGTCCATCAACGAGGACATCGACAAATTGCGTCACGCTGCCACCCATGCCCTGTTGACCAGACGGGACGTGATCATTGTGGCCTCGGTTTCCTGCATCTACGGGCTGGGTTCCCCCGAATACTATGCCAAGATGCTTATCCCCGTGGAGCAGGGCGATCTGGTGAGCATGGAGTCCATTATCGAACGGCTGGTTGACGTCCAGTATGAGCGCAACGACTATGATTTCCACCGGGGCACCTTTCGCATCCGGGGAGATGTTCTGGAGATCATTCCCGCCTATGAACATGAACAGGCCTTGCGCATCGAGTTTTTCGGAGACGAAATCGACGGCATCTACACGACCGATCCCCTGACCGGAGAGGTCAAGGATCGCTTGGCCAAGACAGTCATCTACCCGGCCAGCCATTATGTCTCCGACAGGGACAACCTGAACCGGGCCATGGGGGATATCCGGGAGGAGCTCAGAAAGAGGCTGGCCTTTTTTCAGGAGAACAATCGCCTTGTGGAGGCCCAGCGTTTGGAACAGAAGACCCAGCTGGATCTGGAGATGATTGAGGAGCTGGGCTATTGCAACGGTATTGAAAACTATTCCCTTCACCTAGACAACCGCCGCCCCGGCCAACCCCCTGCAACCCTGCTGGATTATTTTCCCGATGACTTCCTGCTTTTTGTGGACGAGTCCCACATTACTGTCTCCCAGATAGGTGGTATGTTCAATGGAGACCGGTCCAGAAAGCAGACTCTGGTGGATTTCGGATTCCGTCTTCCCAGCGCCTTGGATAACCGCCCGTTGTGCTTTGAGGAATTCTTGGACAGGATCCATCAAACCGTCTATGTTTCAGCAACGCCAGGCCCATGGGAACTGGAGCGTGCCCAGGGGCTGGTGGTTGAACAGGTCATTCGGCCCACGGGCCTGCTGGATCCCATTGTGGAGGTCAGACCGACACAGGGGCAGATGGACGACCTCATGAGTGAATGTTTCGCGCGTATGGAGCAGGATGAACGGATTCTGGTGACCACACTGACCAAGCGGATGGCCGAAGACCTGACCGAGTTTTTGCAGACACGGGGAATCCAAGCCCGGTATATGCATTCGGATATCGATACCCTGGAACGGGTGGCCATTCTCCAGGCCCTGCAAAAGGGGGAGTTTGCCGTGCTGGTGGGGATCAACCTGCTGCGCGAAGGTCTGGACCTGCCCGAGGTATCCCTGGTGGCCATTCTGGATGCGGACAAGGAAGGTTTTCTGCGTTCCAACAGATCCCTTATCCAGACCTTTGGTCGGGCCGCACGCAATGTCCATGGCCGGGTGATCATGTATGCGGACCGTGTCACCGATTCCATGCGAACGGCCATGGATGAGTGCAATCGGCGCAGGGAGAAACAGGAAGCCTTTAACCGGGAACAGGGGATCGTGCCCAGGACCATTCGCAAGGAGCCGGTCAAGAATATCCTGTATGAACTCCGCAGTGAGGTCCAGGATGCTGCAGAAGGGTCCCTGGCTGAAACCGCTGCAGCCTACCGGGGCAAGCCCAGGGAAAAGGCTCGGGAAATCAAAAGATTGGAGCGACTCATGCGTCAGGCGGCCAAGGAATTGGAATTCGAAGTGGCGGCCCAGCTCCGAGACAGGATTGCGGCCTTGAACAAGGAAGATGCCTGATCCCGGAGATACGCTTTTCAGACATCACAGGGTACCCATGCACAAGAAATCATTTGCTGCCTATTATTATCAGCTCAAGCTCCGGTACGGGAGTTTTCTCCCTTTTGTCATGGGGTGTTTTGTTTTTTTTCTGGTATTCCTGTATGGTCTTTTCATCTATATGCATGTGGAAGGGTGGGGATTCCTCGACAGCTTCTACCAGGTGGTCATCACCCTTTCCACGGTTGGATTCACGGAAACACATGAGCTTTCGGAGACAGGACGGCTTCTGACCTCGACCCTGATTCTTCTCGGGGTCGGCACCTTTGCCTATCTGGTGGGGGCTTTCACCCAGTTTTTGGTCGAGGGAAAGATTCAGGATGTATGGGGGAGACGCAAGGTGCAAAAGATCATCGACACATTGCAGGATCATTTTATTGTTTGCGGATACGGGCGGATCGGGAGCGTGGTCACCCGGGAGATCATGGCTGATGGATGGCCCATTGTTGTCATTGAGAGCGATCCCGCTCAGGTGGATAAACTCAAGGGCAAAGAGGTTCTGACCATTGAGGGGGATGCGACTTCGGACGAGGTGCTTATGGCGGCCGGACTGGACCGGGCACGGGGGCTCATAGCCTGCCTGAATCAGGTGGCCGAGAATGTCTATGTCACCCTGACCGCCCGCCAGACCAATCCGGGCATCTATATTGTTGCCCGGGCGGACAAGGAAGGGTCCGTGCAAAAATTGATGATGGCCGGTGCCAACAAGGCCCTTACTCCGCACATGATCGGGGGGCTGCGCATGGCCCAGATGGCCCTTCGGCCAACGGTCACCGATTTTCTTGAACTGGCGCAACAGGGCGAGGAACTTCAGATGGAGGAGATCGTGATCCAGAAGGGATCGGGTCTGGTTGGCAAGGACCTGATCGCCTCGGGGATCCGGCCCAGGTTCAATCTGATCATCATTGCCATTCGCAAGGTGAGCGGAAGGATGATCTTCAATCCAGGTCCCCGGGAAGTGCTTGAAGAGGGGGATGTCATGGTGGGCATCGGCAAGTACGAGAATTTCGAACGGTTCGCCCAGCAGATCCGCAAGACATAGGCAGGAGAGGACCAAGGCAGGGGCGAGGCTTCACAAGAAACCATCTGGGGATGGCATGGGGCGTCGGCCTTCGTCGGGTTGGCAAGGGTTGCAGGAAGCAACTATCCTGCATGCCGAAAGCAGCATAGGGAAAACCCTTTTACATGGGGGAAATATGGCCACAACCGACAGGATGCGTGACGTTGTCAAGGGGGTTGCCGCCTTGGCAACCCGTTCACGGATGCTGATCTCTCTCAAATGGTGGGGGGAGACCGTTGTCCAGGGGTTCCTGCATGACAATTGTCTATTGCGGGCTTCCGCCTTGACCTATGTAACCGCCTTGGCCATTGTTCCCTTTTTTGCTGTGGCCTTTTCCGTGTCCAAGGGGCTCGGATTTCAGAATTCCATGTACATTCGGGAGCTTTTGCTCCGTGTATTTGCCCAGAACAGCAACCTGGTGGATCAGGTCATCGGCTATATCAACAATACCAACGTGGGAACCCTGGGGATCATCGGGGTGGCCTCCATTGTTGTCACGGTCTTTTTGCTGTTCAACAATATCGAATCATCCTTCAATGTCATCTGGGGGGTCACCACAGGGCGGACACCCGTGCGCAAGTTTACGGATTATCTGACCCTGATCCTCATCTGTCCCTTTCTGGTCATCACTTCCCTGAGCACCACGGCCTATCTCCAGAAGTCCCATGTCCTTGAGCAGATCATGGGGGCAACCATGCTCGGGGGATTCCGGGCGGTGGTCATCGGGTTTGTTCTCCCCCTTTTGCCCGTGGTTCTCGGGCTTTTTGTCATCTACACGGTCATCCCCAACGTCAAGGTCAAGTTTGGCAGTGCTCTGATCGGTGCTCTGGTTTCCAGTATCCTGTTGCAATCCACCCAGATGTATTTCATCAGCAGGTCCATGGAGGGCAGCCAGTACAATGCCATCTATGGAAGTTTCGCCCAGGTGCCTCTGGCGTTTCTGCTCATGTATTGGAGCTGGGTGGTTGTGCTGCTGGGTGCCGAGGTCAGTTATGCCATGCAGAATTTCAAGGAAAGCGACAAGGGAGGGGTGGGAACGGCCATGACTCCCCTTGTGCGCATCCAGGCGGCTCTTGAACTGCTGACCCTGCTGGCAAGGGCTGCCCGACTGGGCGAGCCTCCTCTTGCCAGTCATGTACTGGCCCCCAAAATTCGCCTTTCCCTCAAGGATACCAACAAAATTCTGGAAGAACTGGTGCATCTGGGGTTTGTAGTCCAGATCATCAGGGAGGAAGGGGACGGGTATGGCCTGTATCGGCTTCCCCAGTCATTGACATTGATGGAGATCATCCGTTCCATGCTTTCCTGTGATACCTGCCCCGGTTCACGACCCCTGCGGGAGGTGGACGCCGATGTGGAGCAGGCCTTGCATGCCTTTTACCAGTCCGCAGTTGCAAGCCGGGAGAATGTGACCCTGGAAGAGTTTGCAAAGAAACAGGATCACAAGGGGGGAGAACCAGCCCTGGAGAACAAGGGACAGGTCGTTTGAGCCGGAATATGTCGACGGGATCTGCCCGTCACTCCGGTGAAGGGTAGTAGGTGCTGGTGATGGAACCTTGCCACGGATGGATCCCGGAACTGGATCCGGGAGTTCCTTGCCAGGACCGTGCAGCAGGAAACAAGGGCTGTTGTCTGTTCGGTCAATCCGAACCGGACTTGTCTTCCTGTTGCTTGATCGTATCCCAGAGCTGATCCATTTCCTGAAGACTCATCTCCGAGATGTCCAATCCCCGTTCAATGGCCAGGTTCTCAAGCTTGTCGAACCTGTCGAGAAATTTCTTGTTGGCCCTGCTCAGACAGGTATTGGCCTTGAGATTATGTCTGCGGCCGTATTCCGTGAGTGCAAAGAGGTAGTCGCCGAACTCCTCTTCCATCTGCCGGGGATCGCCGCTTTGTTTGGCTTCGAGCCACTCCTGCCATTCTTCACGCAGCTTGGTCTCCTGATCCTCGTCCTTGTCCCAGGTAAACCCGATCCGGGCGGCCTTGGAATTGATCCGGTAGGCGCGCAGCAACGGGGGAAGGGCTTTGGGCAGTGAAGCAAAAACCTTTTGGGGGCCATCTCCGTGGTCGGCCTTTTCCTGCTTTTTGATGCGTTCCCAGTTGGCGTAGAGTTGGGAAGCAGTGGTGATATCCTGATCAGCAAAAACATGGGGGTGTCTGCGGATCATTTTGGCGGCGTTTTCCTGCCAGACCTGGTCCAGGGAAAAATTGCCTGCCCGGGCGTACCACTGGCCAATGAACGTCAGCAAAAAAAAGACATCGCCGAGTTCTTCCCTGATGCCGTCAATATCCTTGTCCCGAATGGCTTCCACCAGTTCGAAGCATTCTTCAATGACATAGTCACACAAGGTTTCGGGCGTTTGTTGGCGGTCCCAGGGACAGCCGTCGGGAGCGACCAAACGTTCGATGACATCAATGATCTGTTGAATGTTCGTATTAGTTGTTTCCACGCAATGCTTCCTGCTTTTGTTTCAGTTTTTCCATCCAGTCGGCGTGCCAGAGTTCCTTGAGGGAGGAGCTTTTGGAACGAAATTCATCCTGCATGTTGTCGGGCAGAAATCCCGCAAGGGCGTTGTTGACCATGCCTATATACGGGGCCACTTTGGATGTGGAGAGGAGGGATGTTTTGGGGGAGAGAAACGTGGTCAGGACGATGAGGATAACGCTGCACAGGAGCAGGCCCTTGGCCAGTCCCAGTCCGCCCCCGCCCAGTCGGTCCAGCCAGCCGAGCATGATCATTTTGAGAAAGTGCTTGAGCAGGGTGGATACAACGAACACCGCAATCATGGTGCCAAAGAAAATGACCAGATAGGCGGTTGCCCGGGCATACCCGGGTGTTGCGATGAATTTTTGGATCGAGGGCAGCAACTCCTCGTGAAATTTGTTGGCCAGAACAAAGGCCAGCACCAGCCCCAGAATAGATGCAATCTCCCGGACCATGCCCCTGAAGATGCCCCGCAGGCATAGGGTGCCCAGGATGATGACAAAGACGATATCCAATGTGTTCATTGTTTCCTCCTGCATAAGGAAGAGGTTGGAAGAGTGGCAAAAGAAAGGTGATGCCAATGATCACAACCGATTCGCGGCTTTCTAGTACGGAGTCGATCAAATGTACAGCCGGTACTGCCGTCTTGGAAGGAACAGGACGTCTGTATCGGTTGGTGCCGGATTCATTGCTTTTGTCCATGCACGGATCAAGAGTCAACGAACCACTCTTTCTTGACTTGCACCGACCCGTGTTCCTATAGGTGATTGTCTTGGCATAACAACCAACTGGAGTGTTCAAGGCCCGGCTTCTGGGCCGCGAGATGTTTTATGCTCGCTTCCACCTGCAACCAGAGGGAGTAGATATGCTCAACATACATGATTTGCATGTCAAAATCGGTGACAAGGAGGTCCTCAAGGGGATCAACTTGAACATAGAGGATGGGGAAACATTCATCCTGTTCGGGCCCAATGGATCGGGCAAAACCAGTCTGCTCATGACCATCATGGGATTTAACGGCTATGAAGTGACTGCCGGTCAGATCATTTTCCGGGGCAAGGATATCACCCATATGCCCACCTATGAACGGGCCCGTCTTGGCATTGGCATGTCCTTTCAGCGGCCGCCGACCATTCACGGGTTGAAGACCAGGGATCTGGTGCGCCTCTGTGCCCGGGACAAGCATTTTGACGTTCCCGGCATGGCCCGGACAGTCAACTTCGAGTCCTTTCTGGAACGCGACATCAATGACGGTTTTTCCGGCGGCGAGATCAAGCGTTCGGAGCTCCTCCAGCTCATGGCCCAGGATCCGTATCTGGTCCTGTTTGACGAGCCTGAGTCGGGAGTGGATCTGGAGAACATGGCCCTTGTGGGCAAGACCGCACGCAAGCTGCTGGATGGTCCCCTGGAACCTTCCCCCTATGAAACCATGCGGGATCGCAGGGCCAGGCACATCACCTCGGGACTGATCATCACCCATACCGGATATATTTTGGACTATGTCAATGCCGATCGCGGTCAGGTCATGTATGACGGACGGTTGTGCTGTGATGCCAAACCCAATCGACCCCGGGATATTCTCGATCACATCAGCAAATACGGCTACAAGGAGTGTGTCAGATGTCTGAACTAAAAGCGAACCAGGAAAAGGTCGAGGTGGATCTCCAACGGTATGCCTTCTCCGGCGGGGAAGATGATGTGATCAAGGGGATTGACCGGGTCACTCCCGAGGATCGTGAACAGTTGCTCATGGCCGGTGTGGACGTTTCCCAGAAGGGGCGCAGCGGCACCTATCTGCAGTTTGATCACGCCAAGGTGCATTGTTCTTCCTGTCAGAAAGGGGTCGAGGTGCTGGGTATCAACGAGGCCCTGGCCAAATATGATGGCTTGCCCGACTATTTCTGGAAGGCCGTGGACAAGGATCAGGATGAATTCACCCGAGCCTCGGCGGCCCAGAAGACCCAGGGCGGCTATTTCATCCGGACGGAAAAGGGGGCCAAGATCACCGAACCGGTTCAGTCCTGTCTGTTCATCAAGGGGGAAAACACCGGGCAGAACGTGCATAACGTGGTGATTGTGGAGGAAAACTCCGAAGTCCACATCATCACGGGGTGTGCCACGTCCCATGACGTGGTTTCGGCCATGCATCTGGGTATTTCGGAATTTTACATCAAGAAGGGGGGCAGACTGACCTTCACCATGATTCACAACTGGGGCGAGGACGTGGTGGTCAGGCCCAGGACCGTGGGGATCGTGGAGGAAGACGGGGTGTTTCTGAACAATTACATCCTGCTGAACAGGGTCAAGTCCGTCCAGTCCTATCCCACCATCCATCTCAATGGGCGCGGGGCAGTGGCCCGGTTCAATGCGGTCATTGTCACCCCCAAGGGGTCACATGTGGATACGGGCAACCGGATCATCCTCAATGCCCCTGAGACCCGCGGAGAAATCATCTCCCGGACCATCACCACGGGCGGGATGAATATTGCCCGGGGAGAGATCGTGGGCAATGCCGTGCCAGCCAAGGGACATCTCGAATGCAAGGGTCTCATTCTGGGCGACGGGGTCATTCATGCCATTCCCGAGCTCAAGGGCACCCGCACCGGGGTGGAGCTCTCCCATGAGGCCGCCGTGGGCAAGATCGCCCAGGAAGAGATCGAATATCTCATGGCTCGTGGACTTGACGAAGACGAGGCTACCTCGACCATTGTTCGCGGGTTTCTGAACGTGGACATCATGGGGTTGCCCCGGGAACTCAAGGAGAACATTGATCGGACCATTGCCGAGCATGAGGGCGACATGTTCTAGAAGGGCGCTGGGATGGTCCTCTGGAAAGGATGGGGACAGCGCGCAGACATATTGTTCAGGAAAGCTATTTTCAAAAATTGATCATCGTATTGCAGCATTCGTTACCGTGAAAAACGTCACCCCGGTTCTCGGGGTGGCGTTTTTTTGAGGGCGTATTGGTTTTGCAGGGAGGGAACATGCCGGGATACCGCGGGCATTTGGCTGGAGGATTGCTGGCTGGCGCAGGAACATTGGCCGGGTTGATCTGGTTCGGGATATACTTGCCGGATATCAAGACGGCTCTGCTTCTGGTGAGCCTCGTTCTGATGGGCGCTCTCTTTCCGGATGTGGACACGGATTCCAAGGGGCAAAATTTTTTTTATGCCGTTCTCGTTGTCGTGGATCTGGCACTCCTGATCCAGGGAGACTACAAATGGTCGGCCATCCTGGGTTTTTGCGCCCTGTTGCCGGCTGTGGGACGCCACCGCGGGTGGACCCACACCTGGTGGGCCATGCTTCTGGTGCCGCTGCCCATGGTCATTCTGCCTGTTTGGTTATACCAAACTCCGTGGCAGCATCTTCTTCCCTTTTACGGGGCAACCGTGCTGGGGTATTTTTCCCATCTCCTGCTGGACAGGAAGTTCTGATCAATCAAAGGTGCCGTGAGGGGGATCCGGCAGGGGGCTGGTGTGCACGTCCCTGGGGAGCAACAGGACCGTTGTTCTTCTGGGGTTATTCTGGAGCCACGCGTCTGTTGGGTAACGCATGCACGCAGGGGCCTGGTAATGATCAACGAAAAAAGGGACCATGTTTGCACATGATCCCTTGTTTTCTTGTGGCGGGGCCGATGGGACTCGAACCCACGGCCTCCGGCGTGACAGGCCGGCGTTATAACCAGCTTAACTACGACCCCGCGTGAAGCATCCGTTTATTCAGACCGATTGAGCTTGTCAAGGTTTTTTGTGGCGGGGCCGATGGGACTCGAACCCACGGCCTCCGGCGTGACAGGCCGGCGTTATAACCAACTTAACTACGACCCCGCAAACAAACTCTTCTGGTGGGCGGTACAGGGCTCGAACCTGTGACCCTCGGCTTGTAAGGCCGATGCTCTCCCAGCTGAGCTAACCGCCCTTCCGAACAACGGAGAACGCTTTCTATAGAAGCGTGGTGTGGGTGTCAACCCAAAAAAGACGCTTTTTTGTTTTTTGAGCAAAAAATGAAAAAATCGGGGTTTCGAAGGGTTAGATCTGGAAGGATTGGACGGGCCCAATCGTGTCTGTGGGCTTGAAAGTCCTGCAGACCGTGCTTATGGCATGAAGATGCGGGCGCCGCATGGAACGTCCATGGGATGAGCACCCGGTAAGGTCTGTGTCCAGTCAGACAGGGAGGAAGGTTATGGAAGGCGGATTGTTGAACTCGTTGACATGGATTCTGGTTCTTGTGTTTGCAGCGATCATTGTGTTCAGAATCCTCACGGGCAAAGGCGGCTGAGGTGTTGGTAGCTCCAGCTGCTCCCTGGATGGGAGAAAGAAAAAGAACAAAAAATAGAATGCGCTGTCATGCCTGGGAGATATCCTGTCAGCTAAGGACGTGAGCGGAGAATTATCTCAAAGGACGTGTCGGCAAGCCCTGGCCGGCCTGGTTGCTGTGGACACCCGGCAACCAGGCCTTCAGGTTTGGGGTGGTTCCTGATCATGCAAGGTTTTGAGAACCCTGCGGATCTGGTCAAATTCCTGGCGAAAACGCGCATGTTCCTGATCCATGACCGTGGCGTTGCCATGGATCTTGATGGAGAAGAGGTAGTTGTCCCGGGTGATCACATCCATGCCCATGTCCACATAGTCCGTGTCATCCACTGTATACCGCATGGTGAATTCCAGGGCACAGGGGAAAATCGGTATCAATCGGCTGGTGATTGTCTTGTCCGGATGCTTCTTGTGCAGATGCCAGTCGGACTTTTCCAGTTGATGGAGAACGTGTTCGGCAGAAGGGTTGCTCACCTTGTCGGAAAACGGAGACCAGCCCGTAAGGATGAGGCAGCGTTCCTTTTCCAGGCCATGGGCCCTTTTGATATTGGGCAGACTTTGCTCGAGACGTTGGTACAGGGCATCGTTGGCCAGCATGTGCATGGTCAGGTCAATGCTTTCCGTGTACAGCCTGACGGAATCGAAAACAGGTTGGGGGTCCGGAACACGGGTACATCCAAACAGGAAGAGCATGACCGGCAGGAGTAGTGCAAGGCGATGTGGAGTAACAGGCATCATGAGACCTTCCGGGCAAAAGGGGGGATAAGAACACGACATTGTTGGGGCAGGCCGTCAATATATGGTCAGGGCCTGGTCGTCCCGATGCCAGAGGGCAACGGTGCGTTCGCCTTGCACAAAACGAATGCCTCCTGTTTCCGTGACGACTTTTTCAAAATGGATCTTTAATTCCCTGAGTTTGCGATCAATGGCGTGCAGATCGCTCATGCGATAACGTTGAACCGGCATTTTCATGGGTGACTTCCTGGGTTGTGCTAAAGGGTCAAGGACTTGCCTTTGCAAAAGGTATGGACACCCTTGCATCATGCACCAAACAGCAGGATTCTGCCAGCCTTTTTTTGATTTTGCCTTGTGTTCATGCGGTAAAGATGTCCAGGGACACGACGCTGGAGAACGTTGCCATGTAGGGGGAATTCTGGCAGGCCAAGGCCATGCATGTTTTTCCAGTTCAATTGCCGCCAGGTGCACCCGATCAGAACCTGGTTCTTGTCCGCTCAGCACGGGTTCTGACCATGTCTTCCCCATGGGGGACCATTGACCATGGCGGGGTGCTTGTTACCCTGGGGCAGAAGTCGTACCCGGTGGTCAAGAAGATCGGCAGGGCAGCGGATCTGGCCGCCCGGCATGATGTCCCCATCATTGATTGCCACAAGGCATGGCTCATCCCGGGCCTGATCAATGGGCACACGCATCTCGAACTGTCGCATCTGGCCGGGCAGCCAGATGCCCACAAAGGATTCACCGCATGGGCCGAGAGTTTGTTTGCCTTGATGCAGGCCCCTGCCCGTGAGGAGGCCATTGCCCACGCCCTGAGTCAGCTTTACCAGACAGGAACCGTGCTGGCAGCTGATATGGGTGGCCATAACGCCCCCCTGGTGGCGTCCATCATGGAAAGGGATTCCCTGGTGGACGTGTTGTTCATGATCCAGCGCATGGGATTTGCCAAACCAAAGGACGAGTCCTTGCGACCCTATGCTTTTGCCCGGGATCTGGTTGATCGCTACCTGCCCGGCGGCCGGTTTGCCTATGCCGGCCACGCCCTGTATTCCACCCACCCCAGAATCCTGCAATTGACCAAGGCCTGGTGTGAAGAGCACAACCTTCCTTTTGCCCTCCATCTGGCCGAGTCCCTTGACGAGGTGGAACTCATGCGTGACGGCACCGGTCCTTTGGCCGCTGTTCTCGGCAAATCCGGCCTGTTGCCTTCCTGGTTTGTTCCCTCGGGCATGACCCCTGTGGCCTGTGCCCATAAGCTGGGGCTGCTCGGGCCCACTACCCTGGCTGTCCATTGCGTACACGTCAACGATCGGGATGTGGAGCTGTTGGCCTCCACCGGAACATCGGTTTGTCTGTGCCCGCGCAGCAATGTGTATATTGGCGTGGGCACGCCTCCGGTTGCCTCTATGCGTCAGGCAGGCATTCGTCTGTGTCTGGGAACCGATGGGCTCAGTTCCAACAATGACCTGGACCTTGCCCGTGAAATGGATGCGGTACTGAATGTGGACCCGGGCCTTGATCTGGAAGGCGTGCTACGCATGGCAACCAGAAATGCTGCGGCCATCCTGGGGGTTGATGCTCAATATGGAACCATTGAACCGGGCAAACGGGCGTGTTTGGCAATGCTTGAAAGAGAGTGAACCAGCCTGCCAGGAAGGTGGATCATCGCGCATCATGTCCACCTGCAACGGATTCGAGATCCAGGATTCGGTTCAGGCGGGGGGGCGCCAAGATGCCTGGTTCGCAAGAACACATGGATCACACAAGCAGGAACGCCCCTGTACACGGTCGTGTACAGGGGCGTTTTTCATGTCGCGTGGGTGCCTAATCTTCAATGACCCGGACGTCCAGGATGACCACCGGTTTGGCGGGAACATCCTTGTACCCGGCCCGGGTCGTGGTGACCACTTCTTCTATGGCGTCAACCACGTCAGCTCCCCGGTAGACCTTGCCGAACACGGCATATCCCCATGTGGATCCTCTGGTATCCAAGAACGCGTTGTCCGCCGTGTTGATGAAAAACTGGGAACTGGCCGAATGGGGATTGTTTGTTCGGGCCATGGCAACGGTATACTTGGTGTTTTTGAGCCCGTTTCTGCCTTCATTCCTGATGGGAGCGTTGGTCTTTTTGGGCTGCATGTTCGTGTCCAGACCGCCTCCCTGGATCATGAACCCCTCGATGACTCGGTGAAAGATGGTCCCCTTGTAAAAGCCGCTCTGCACATAGTCCAGAAAGTTATCCACCGTGTGGGGGGCATGCTGCTTGTCCAGTTGAAGAACAATGGTTCCCTTGGTGGTTGTCAGCTCCACCAGGGGATTGTCCGCTCCCATGGCCGAAAACGGGACAAGAATGCACATCAGGGTGATTATCCAGCGCATGATTCCTCCGCAAATTGGTGATGCTCTTGATGGTTGTATAACAGGAAGATGACTCCCTAGCCCGATGGTCGGGCATTTTCAAGCCGGATGCAACGGGTTCCTTGACGGAGACCGGCAAACCAACGAAAAGGATGCGATCGCCAGAAATCAATCTGGCGAGTACTTGCTGATAAAAGAGAGACGGATGTCCAGGATAATTGATAAATCGTACGGAACCTGGTGGCCTTCTGTGGCCTTGCTCACGGCCGTGTTTTTGTGGGGCAGTTCCTATGCGGCCATGAAGGTGGTTGTGGCCGCATTCGGGCCCATGGTCACCATCTGGGTCCGGATGGTGGTGGCCAGTGTGATGTTCGGGGCCATTGGCTGGCGGGAACTGGTTGGCATCCGCTTGCGGGATGATTGGAAGTGGCTGGCCCTGCTTTTTTTCTGTCAGCCCTGCATGTACTTTTTGTGTGAGGGCTTTGCCGTCAAGCTGACCTCCTCGTCCCAGGCCGGGATGATATCGGCCATCCTGCCCCTTATGGTCATGTGCGGAGCGTATGTCTTGCTCGGCGAAAAGAGCGGTCTGCATGTTTGGGCAGGGTGCTTGCTTTCCCTGGCCGGAGTGGCCTGGCTGACCCTTGAATCCGTACCCACCCGGTCCGCTCCCAATCCGTTGGCCGGCAACCTTCTTGAGGTCGCGGCCATGGGGTTTGCAGCCGGGTACATGCTGCTGGTGAGAAAGCTTTCCGGCCGCTACCGGCCTTTTGTGCTCACGGGATTGCAATGCATGGCCGGAAGTCTGTTTTTTCTGCCGGGGGTCATTGGATCGGATATCACATGGAAGGCACCTCTTTGGACCTATGTCTTGCTTTTCTATCTCGGTTCCCTGGTCACCCTGGGGGCCTTTGGCCTGTACAATTGGGGCATATCCCGTGTGCCTGCGGGCAGGGCCTCGGTTTTTGTCAATCTTGTTCCGGTGATCGCCCTTTGCCTGGGGGTGATGTTCATGAACGAATCCCTGAACATGGCCCAGACCATGGCCTGCGTCATTGTGTTTGCCGGGGTGCTGTTATCCCAGATCAGGATGCCTCGGGCACATGGCGGTCCAACGCTCACCCCGGTCAGAAAGGCAAGCGAGTAGCAGGCGGTTTTCCGGCAATACATGCAAAAAGGCAGGCGCATGGCGCCTGCCTTTTTGCATGAGTCTTTTGAAATGTGATGGCCCAGCTAGTGGCCAAAGGATCGGGCGAACAGGTCCTCAATGGCTTGCCTGCCGTTTTCCTCGAGGAACCGGGTTCCTGTGCACGCGATGTGGCGATGGCTGATGACCGGGGGTTCGGCAGCCAGCCAAGCGTTCTTGGTCCATTTGAACCAGGCGTTCTTGCGCTGGCCAAAGACGAACAAGGGTTTGTTGCAGATCTTGGCATACTCGGCTCCCCAGCCGGTTCCGCCCTTGACCGTACCGTCTTCCTGAATGGTTCCCACCACATAGACTTCGCGGCCGCTGGCAATCTGCCAGCAGATGGACTGGAGTACCTTGCGAAAAATGGGGGCCCGGGAATATTCACGGTTCATGAGTTTGGACACATAGGAGAGACTGACGTCCTTTTTGGCCAGTTCTTCGGAAGTGAGGACCCGTCGTCCCCGCTGCCGGGAGATCTTGTGACCTTCAAAGGAAAAATTCACTTCCTGGAGGCCGTATTTTTCAGCCATGGTGCCGAAGGCCTCTTCGGTTCCCTGAGCGCCGCCGCTGTAGACAATGCATTGTTTTGGATCCAGCATGATATCCTCATGGTAGGTGAATTGGTTGGTGATGGAAAGCCCATACTGCCAATCAAGGGATTTGTACAGTTTGTGGAAAAGTTCACGGAGGCGTGCTTGCAGGCTGTTCAGCCACCCGTTTGACCTGCTTTATGGACGCGTTTCAGGCGGTGGATCGTATCACTTCGACGTTTTGAAGGATGCGCTCTTGGTGTGCGTTCTGTCCACATGTTTGCCTGAAGACCGCTGGCAAAACGGGTGCTTGCCCCGCTGCTTGGGCGGCTTGGCTTTGACCACCAGGGGTTTTTTGCCCCGTCCCTGTTTTTTGAATACGTCCAGAATGACCCCGGCTTCCCTGAAGGGAACCGTGATAAAGGAAAAACTGTCCAGAATCTGGACTTCCTGAATGGCGTTTTTCCAGACCCCGGTTTCCTTGTGGATCATGTCCACCAGTTTTCTGGGGGTCATCCCGTTGGCCCGGCCCTGGGCCACAAAAAGACGGGTCTTGCCCTTTTTGTCCACGAGAACATCGCGGATTTCATGATATCCGGATTCGTCGAGTTCATCTTTGAAGGCATGCTGCAGGACCGCTGCGAGCACATCTTCCTCCAGATTGTCTTCGAGAAGATGGGCAGCCATGTCCCTGAAATGCTCCTTGATGTCCGTATCCAGGGACTCCTTGATAAGGGAGATGATCCGGTTCTTTTTGGTTTTGATGATATCTTCGACTTTGGGCAGCCGTTCCTTGCGGATGGTGCTCTTGGTGACCCGCTGGATGAGCAGGAGCCGTCTGGACTGGGCCGGGGTGATAAAGGTGATGGCGGTCCCTTCCCTTCCTGCGCGTCCCGTTCGGCCGATGCGGTGCACATAGGACTCGGGATCCTGAGGCAAGGCGTAATTGATCACATGGCTCAGATCGTTGATGTCAATGCCTCGGGCCGCTACATCCGTGGCCACGAGAATGGTGATATGATGCTTTTTGAATTTGGCCAGAATTTTTTCCCGTTGCACTTGGGAAATATCCCCGTGCAGCCCTTCGGCATCATATCCCCGATCCACAAGACGACCGGCGGTTTGATCCACGTCGTTCTTGGTTCGGCAGAAAACGATTCCGTAAAATTCATCGGCCATGTCGATGATCCGGCACAGGGCCTCGAACTTGTCGCTTTCATTGACCTCGAAATAGATCTGATCGGTCAGATCCGCGGTCATCTCTTTCTTGCGTACCGAAACCACATCGTATTCGCGCATGTATCGTTTGGCGATGGCCAGGATTTCCCGGGGCATGGTGGCGGAAAAGAGCAGGGTGGTCTTGTCCGTATTGGTTGCGCTCAGAATTTCTTCGATGTCTTCGATGAAACCCATGTTGAGCATTTCGTCGGCCTCATCAAGGACAAAATGGGAGATATGGTCCAGGCGCAGGGTCTTGCGGTGGATGTGATCCAGAATTCGTCCCGGTGTCCCCACCACAATGTCCACCCCCTGGCGCAGTCCCCTGAGCTGCAGACTGATGGCCTGACCGCCATACACGGGCATAACCCGGATTTTTTTGCTTCCCTTGAGGGAATTGATCTCTTCGGCCACCTGAATGGCCAGTTCCCTGGTTGGGGTGAGCACGATGGCCTGGACAACGCCCCGTTTTTCCACGGCCTGTTCAATGATGGGCAGGCCAAAGGCAGCTGTCTTGCCCGTACCTGTCTGGGCCTGACCTATGAGGTCTCTGGTCCCTGAAAGGAGTAGGGGAATGGCTTTTTCCTGAATGGGAGTCGGTTCTTCAAAACCTTTTTTCAGGAGAGCTGTAACCGTGTTATCGGAAAGACCAAGGGATTTGAATCGTTCTGAAGGGTGCATGCGTAGGGGGTACCTCTTGGGGGAATCCTGCGTTTTTGAAACACCCGGTTGGAGCACGACGTTGTTTCAGGAACGGTCAAGGATTCGCAGATGAAGTGATGGGGAATGGGACGGTTTCGGAAAAGAGAAGAGCCGGCCTGTTGCAGAAGACGTTGGCAAAGGTCAAAAAAAAAACGGTGTCCGCCTGGAGCCCGGACACCGGATCTGTTCCAACCATTACGCATTCTACAAAATAGGCGAAAGCGGGGGGTGTGTCAAGGAGAATGTCTAGTCCTTGTGGGAATAAATGATCTCAAGGGGATCATTTACACTTGTCTCGGCAAAAAAGAATTCCTTGTCAAAGGGTCCGAATCCTCCGGTTTCAGCAATGCGGGTGAAAAAATCCACCCGGTCATAACGCTTGGAGCGTTCGGGCGTTGCTCCGGTCTGTTCATAATAGGTTGGTTGGCGAAAGGGGTGATTGGAAAGGGTCAGGTCATAGACGCCGATTTCACCTTCACCCGCATCAATTTCCACCCATGCATGGACAAACCAGCCCTCATCGCCGGGAATCCACCCATGGACAACCGTACATGAGTCGCTTTCGCTGGCCACTTCCATGGCAGCAGTAAAACATTGTTTCTTGAAGTGCATAGCCGCTCCTTGCGAACGATACAACAATCCAGATCATTTTGACATGGTGTTCGTAATCCCTAGGGGTTCCCCTTGTCCAGACCGAGCCAGGCTGCGCCCACTGCATTGCCCACATCAAAGTTGTCCGGAAAGACAATGGTGGTCCCGAGTTGCTCGGCCACCTCGGGAAGAACATACCGGGAGCAGGCACCAATGCCGATGATGGGCGGTTTGAGCCTGACGGTGATTTCGAGCAGGGGATTGTCGTTGGTGTGAAGAAAGGAGCTCAATCCCTGGTTGACTTCCCTGCCGGCAACATATTGCAGAATGGTTGTGGCGATCTTGTCCCGGGCCAGGGACAGAACGTGGTTTGACAGGGTTACCGGGTCCATGTCCAAGCAGGTCCCAAGGACCCGGGCTCCAAGCATGGCAAGATCGGTATTGCCGATGGCAATGTGTTGCAGGCAGTGCAGGGCGTCGGTGGGGGTGAAGCCGGTCTGAACAATGGACCGGGTTTTGAGCAGTTGTCCAAGTTCCCTTTCCAGGGCGATTTCTCCCTGACCCATGTGTTGCAGGATGGTTTCAGACGTTGTGGGGCCCTGATCTCTAAGCCAGGCCACAAGCGGCGAGTGGGGAGGTGATGCTGGGTCGGGAACAATCACAAGACTTGACTTCAGTTTCGGACCGAGCTGTTGGATGGCATCCGTGAGATGCGCGACGTCCTGCGGGGACACGTACTGGTCCGCCTGGCACAGGGGAATCACCCGTGAAGGGCCTAGGGTGTTGTTGTCGATTCCAAGGGGCGTGAACAGGCTGTCGCCGCCAACACCCACGGTGAACATTTCCACTGCCTGCACATGGGTCTGCCATTGGCCAATGGTCATGCCGGTGGTGTCCATAACGGGTTTGCCTCCGGCAACCATGGTGATATCCGTTGTGGTCCCGCCCATGTCCACTACCAGGGCCGTGTCTGTTGAGGCGATGTGCGAGCCGAACCAGGCCGTGGCCGCTGGCCCGCTTGCAAAGGTGGATGCTGACTGACGAATGGCCCTGTCCAGCTCGATTTCCGTGCAGTCGCCGCAAACCATGCACACATCTCCCTGGACGCCCAGTTCGTGTAAAGCGGTTCGTACCCCTTGAACAAAGGTCTGCATGATGGGGAGCAGCTTGGCGTTGAGCAGGGCTGTGGTGGCCCGTTCCTTCATACCCGGACGGGTGGATGCCTGATGGGAACAGAACACGGGCTTGTCGTCCAGAAGGGACAGGGCCTTGGCCGCAACCAGTTCGTGGGAGGGATCGGCAAAACTCATCAGCGAAGAGATGCCATAGGCCTGAACATGGCCTTTCATGGCCTTGATGCCGTCGTACAGCTCTTCCAGGCCAAGAGGTTCCCGTTCAATGCCCTTGGCCTTGTGACCTCCGGGAATGTAGCGCATGTCCTCGGCAGGGACATCAAGGCGCTGGTTGAACCCGATGACGAAAAGGCCCACGTCAGCGCCCTTGCCTTCAACCAGGGCGTTGGTGCCCAGGGTGGTGGAAATGACCGTGCGGGCGATGCTGGTAACGGGTATGGTTCCCTTTGCAAGGAGTTGCCGGATGCCGTGCACAATACCGATTCCCGGATTGGCATGGGTTGTGGGCACCTTGACGCTTGCCAGAACCGTGCGGGTGGCGCGGTCCATGATGACCGCGTCCGTATAGGTTCCGCCAGCGTCAACGCCGATGATGCAGGATGATGTGGTGGTCATAAGCGAGAGGATTGAAAGAAGGTGGATACAGAATTTACCAATTATCGCAGGCGTCTCTGTATCCCTTGTGGCCGTGGCAGTCACGAAAAAAATGGGAACTCAGCCGCTGGAGAGGGTGACAGCAGCAAGGCAGGTTGTGAGGCGTATCAGGACTGGACCAGTTTGACATGGTCCTGCTCAAAGGGAAGCTTGATAACGAATCGTGTCCCTTTGCCAGGCGTGGAATCAACGTACATCATGCCATTGTGATTGTCGGTAATGATGAAATAGGACACTGAAAGACCCAGTCCGGTGCCTGTACCCACATCCTTGGTGGTGAAGAACGGTTCGAAAATGCGCTTGCGCAGGGATTCTTCGATGCCTGGTCCATTGTCTTCGATGGTTACTGTGGCGGTATTTCCAGTCTGGGTGATGGCGATGGTGAATGTGGGGGTGTAAGCTGCATCGGCCATGGCCTTCTTGCTCGCCATGGCGTGCGCACCATTCTTGAGGATATTGAAAAAAACCTGCTGGATTTTGCTGCCTTCGCAGGGAATGTCGGGCAGATCCTGGTCATACGTGCGATTTATAATGATGTTTTTGAAATCATAGTTTTTTTTGAGATCGTAATCATTTTTGGCCAATTCAATGGTTACGTCCATGAGCTGGGTGATGTCCTGCCTGGCCATTTCCGAGCTGCCCTTGCGGCTGAAGCTGAGCATATTTTCAACGATCCTGGCTGCCCGTTCTCCCCCCTCGCGTATGGACGTGAGCATCTTCATGATCCGGCGGTGTTCCATGTATTGGTGCATGGCTTCCATGGTGGTGCCGCATGTTGTGGCGACCTGGACATTCTTGGGAAGCTGGGGATCAAAACGCATTTCAATGACCTGTGCCGCCTGAAGAATACCGGCAAGGGGATTGTTGATTTCATGGGCCATCCCTGCTGCAAGCCCTCCCACGGAAAGCATCTTTTCCGACTGGATTATCATTTCCTCAATACGCATCTTGTCGGTGATGTCGTCGATTCTGATGACGGCCCCTTCCACACTGTTGGTAATCAGGGGAAATATCGTGATGTCCGTGAACCGTGATTCATGGTTCAAGGGCAGGGGAACCTTGTGCTTTTCGCAGGACCGCTGGAAATCGATGGCCTGCTGGATTTCTTCGCTTATTTGCGCAAGAACGGGAATGGCCCTGGCCAGAGAGGTGCCCTTGGCAAGATCGGATCTGATGCCCAGTTTGGCTTCGGCCTGCTTGTTCCATTGGGTGATCATTCCCTGGGGGTCCACGGCGATGAGGATGGAGGGCATGGAATTGACGATGTTGTCCAGATACATGCGCAGCCGATCCCGGTCCATTTCCGTGTGTTTGCGGTCGGTTATGTTGGCAATGTTCCCTTCGATATAGGTGGCTTCCTCGGTTTCAACGACACGGGCATTCACACTGACCCAGGCCTTGAAACCGTCCGTGGTAAAAAGAGGGGTTTCAAAATGTCGTCTTTCGGGATTGTCCCTGAGGGCAGAAAACAGCGAGGTTGTTCGGGTTGCATCAATATATAATTGATGGAAGATGGATGGGGCGTCGTGCTGCAGCTCCTTTTGGTCCGTGTAACCGAAAATGTTGGCCATGGAGTCATTGACGTTGCGAAGCTCGCCCGTCATTTCCATTTGGAAAATGCCGTCAGGGGCGTTGTCCACGATGGCCCTGTATTTGTGTTCGGAATCACGCAGGGCCTTGTAGGAGGATTCGAGCTTTTCCGCCATGGTATTGAGTGCCTTTTGGATATGGGCCCATTCATCATGGCGATCCATGACAAGGGGATCGGAAAAATCACCATGCTGGAACCGCTTGATTCCCTCGAGGATAATGGAAAGCGGTGATTGGACATGGGCTTTGACAAAGCGCGTAGTGAAAAAAAACAGGGTGAGAATGATGAATCCGAACAGGGCAAAGACTGCCATGAGAGATCTGCCAACCGCGACATCAATGTCTTGAACGATTTTCCGGCTGCTCTGGGCGATGCGGGCGTCAATGGTTGCCATTTTTTCCAGCAGAACGGCCTTGGATTGGGTCAGGATGTCAATGTGCTCCCGCAGACGCTGCATGCTGCTGTGCAGATGACGGACATTGCGTTCATAGGCATCGCTCTGGAGTGATAATTGTTGTCCGTACATGGCGATATGTTGTTGGGACGTGGTCAGGGTTCTCAGGTGGCGTTTGAAATGTTCCAGGGCCTGGATCAGGGGATGCGATGAGCTCATGGCCATGGAGGAGAAATGGTCAAAACTGATCTGGGCGGCGATGTTTTCAATGCGCAAAAGGTTTTCCCGGTATCCGAACACAAGGAGGGAAAGCTGCTCCATGAAGGAGGTGTCCTCTCCATCAAGGGACTGGCCGATCATGGTTTCGGAGATGGTGTCTTCAAGACGGGACAATGTCGCGTCCATGTCCTTTTCGATGCGTACCCGTTCCGCTATGGATTGATTGACCGTGGTGCACGCATCAAGAAAGCTGCGCATGTGTTTTTGCAGGATCTGCAGATCGCTTTTGATGGTCGGCAGGGTGGTGCGGGATGCCGATTCCTGGATCAGCTTCAGGATTCGATCCCCCCGGGTCAGCAGGTAGTCGCCCTGGCCGTAAAAATTGTTCACCACCAGATTGATGTCCGCAAAGACCTTGGACAGATCACGGGCTACCCGGGAGTTGGCGGCAATTTCCTGGAGATGGTCATTGGTGATTTGGGAGCTCAGCTCCTTGATGCTGTGAGCCGCGATCATGATAACGATGAGTATGGCCAGGCAGGCAATGCCAAGGCCTATACTCAAAAGGGAGAGTCGTGTGCTGATCTTGATGCGGGATTTTTTGTGAGAGCCTGTCATGGTGGACCGTCCAGCGGTATTAGTGTGTATGATTCCGGAATGTTCTGGTTCTCACCAGTGTGGTCCCTCGGAGAGCTGCCGGACGGGGATGCAATCCGAGTTGCTTGATGGCGGTCACGTTGACATAGCGTTTTCCCTCGAGATTTCTGGCAATGGGCAGGAAGGCAATGGGGGTTCCTTTTAACGCGCGCAACAGCATGGATGAAGCCATGCGCCCCTGTTCCTCGCCAGATTGTTCCACCGTGCACAAGGCACCGCTGGCAACGCCAAGGCTTGTATCATTCAGGACGGGAACGGGGTAGCGATCCGTGAAACGGTGTATCAGGGTTTCAAGGGGGATGACGGAACCGTTGGCGTCCTTCACGCCCTCTATGCCCAGAAGAAAAACAGCATCAATCTTTTTGACAAGGGAATCCATGACCGTGGTCATTTCTTTCCAGTTGGCAATGGTCATGAACCGCGGGGAGGACAGGCCAAGGGTTTGAGCGGTCTTGGTGGCCTGATCACGCATGGCATGGCCGGTGGTGTTGTTCGGGGTTATGAAAAGTATGTCGGATATGTTCGGATCGAGGTTGCGGCTCAGGGCAATGGTTTCCGCAATATGGGGGCGTTCGATGATTCCGGAGATATGCTTGGTGGGATAGCCGTATATTGCCGGATCGGCATTGACCCCGCAAAAGATCACCGGAAGTTCCGCCTTGTTCTTGAGGTAGGGCAGCACAAAGAACCTTTGGGCGTTGTCGTCGGCAGCAATGACGCCCGAAGGACGCAAAGACCTGAACAGGTCATAGGCTTCCCGAGCCTTTTGGGACGTCTTGGGGAAATGTCGTTTGGAGTCGAGGTAGAAAAAGACCGGAGTGCACTGGGCCCCAAGGTGCTGCTTGATGGCTTTGCGCAGGGATATGCTCCCGTAATATGACTCATGATAGCTCATAACCACCAGAACAGTGCATGCGTCGGGCACCAGGGCCCGGGGTGCTCCATGGATGGGCATGGCAAGCACGCCAAGAAGCAGTAAGGTGGTCAGCAAAAGTTGTTTCATGGTATGGTCAGTGACCGGGAAAAAGGTGTCTGTACAAAGCGTTTTTGCAGGCTGGTTGTGGTTTTAGCGATTACCTTGCATGAAAAATGGCCAGATTGTCTTTCTGGGCCTGCCAAAGTTTACGGCCTGGGATTGGCGTGCAGCCGCATCCCAAACAAACGGTTGATATGCTCATGGCTTGGGCAGAACCAGGCGCGTTCCAACCAGGACGGCGGGCTTGGGGTTGATCCCCAAGGCGCGCATGGCCGCGATGTTTAAGATGCGTTTTCCCGGAATATCCGTCCTGATGGGAATATCCTGTATCGGTGTGCCATCAAGGGCCTCACGCAGCATGGATGCGGCGATCTTGCCCTGAATATGTCCATCCTGGGTTACTGCCAGAAGGGCTCCCTGGAGAACCTGCCGCTCGGTTGCCCCGAGGATGGGCTTACCAAAGGCCAGGTCTATGCGTGACAAGATGTCCCTGGCCAGCAGGGGGGTCCCTTTTTCATCAACCAGTCCGTCCAGGGACGCGACAAAGAGAAGATCGGTTTTGCCGCGCAGGTCCGCAGCCATGGTCAATGCTTCCTCAAGGGTCGCCGGCTGGTTGATGGAGATCAGTTGCAAGGGAAAGGTCCGGCTTTGATCGTGAATCTCCTGTACGAGTCCCTGCTGGGCTTCGGTTTCCCGGAGCATGAAGGCCACGGAATACGCGTTCGGGATGAGCATTCTGGCAAAGGACAGGGTTTGGGCAAGGTGATGACGTTTGAGAATGCCGGTGACGTTTTGGGCCGGATACCCATAGGTCAGGGGGGACTTTTCAACGCCCACGAAAATGGTGGGAAGCGCGCTCTTGTCCTTGATGAAGGGAACGACAAAATGGGCCTGGGCAGCGTCATCTGCTGCCAGGATGCCTGCAAGGGGGGTGTGCCTGAATTTTTCGAAAATCTGCTTGCCCTTGCGGGACAAGGCCTGGGGGTGTGTTGTGGCGTCCATGTACTCCCACGAAAGATCGCAGGTTGTACCAAGGACCTCTTGGATGCCTGCGGACAATTCCTGGACCCAGGGACAGTCTTGTTCATGGCTCATGACAACCAGGATGTGCGGTTTGGAGGCCTTGGCCGGCATGGCTGTCCCTGGGCCCACCAGGACCGCTGACACGCAAAGGAACAGAATCATAAACGGGTATGGAAGAAAACTTTTGGTCATGGCAGGCACTGTGTCCGGATGATGGTTGTGTTAAAATGAGGCTTCATTGATGTTCTCTGCATCAAAGGAAATGGGATCGCCCGGAATGATGAACAGTCCCCTGGAGTCCTTTTGGGGTACAAACGTACCCAGTTTACCGGCCGCAAAGGGTTTGCCAGCCGCTATTCTGCCCCGGGCGAGATTGTACGCGGTGTAAACGCTCAGGTACCCGTGATTGGGAACGTCCCATGCCCAGAAGCGTTTGACAATGCCGTTCTTGACATAGGGCTTCATGATATTCGGCGTGGAATTACCGGTCAGGGCAATGGCCTGTTCGCGTTGCAGGGAGGCCAGGGCCTGGGCCGCACCCGGAAGATTGGGTGCACCAAGGGCGATTATTCCCTTGATGGCGGGAAAGTCGCGTATGATGCCCTTGGTGATGCGCATGGCGTTTTCCGTGTTTTCACCAGCCGGCCGTATGGTTGCTATGGATATATCCGGATAGGACGTGGCAATGGTCTGTCTGATGGCCTCGATCCAACGTGACTGGTTGGGGGCGGCAAAGCTCGTGGTCACGATGGCGATTTGTCCACGCGGGCCCATTTGCTGGACAAGGGTTTTGACCAGGTTGTGGCCGAATTTCTGGTAGTCCACGAGATTGACAAAGATCTCACGAAAACCCGTATCAGCGTCCCAGCTCATGATATGGCAGCCCTGGCTGGCGGCTTTTTTGAGTATGGGTTGTATTTTTTGGGCATCATTGGCGGCCACGGCAATGACATCGGGCCGCAGGGGCAGGATTTTTTCAATGAGTCGGATCTGGCGTTGCACCAGGGGCTGGGAGGGACCGATCCAGATGACGCGGGCATCGGGAAGTTCTGCAGCCGCCTTGTCGACTCCGTCGCGCTTGACGGAAACATAGTAGGGAATGCCCACGATCTTGGGCATGATGACGATGGTTACTGTTTGTTGCGCCAACACTTCAGATGGGTCGGCTGCCAGCAGGATGCACAAAAGGAAGATCACACAAAAGGGACGATGAGTGCTCCACGGGTGCATACGGGGTCCTTGAGCAAAAAGTACACGATGAAACGCAAAACAAGTCATGACGCGGCAGTCTTGTCTGGCTGGTTGAAGGCAACTTGTGTACCTGCCTATCATGTTTTTGAGGAAAAGACACCCTAAAAATGAAGTTACGGAAACGTCATGTCCGTGCTGATCATCCCGTTCCCACGGGAAGGGTCCTTGGCGTAACGCGCCGGTGGCTGCAGAAGGATCCACAGGGGTCGCGGGGATATTTTGTGTTGTTTTTTGCATCGGCCGGGACCATGGTTTGATTGATTGCGGAAAACAGGTGGTAGGGTTTGGCGAGGATCTTGGTAGGGTTTTGATCCTGGGCAGGACAAGCTGGGCAAACCAGGCAATCTGGTTTGTCCAGCATCAAAAGTCTGATAATTGGGGACAGATGGCTTTGGAAATGTCTGATGAAAGCCGTGTGAAACTGTTTTTTATGGATACCTTGTTCAGCGTTTCCGGCTGATTGGCAGGGAGTAATGTGCCAGGTATGAGTTTGTAACTATTTAAGATAATGATATAAATAAAAATGCTTTAACCTGTGCTGCAGGCAAAAAAAATCATGGTGGTTGCAATGTGTGTGATTCGGCATTGATTTTGTATGACTGGAGGTAAGGGAACGTTATCATCTGCAAGAGGGATGCTTCCCAAAGAAGATATGGCGGGATGGCTGTCTGGTTCAGGGGACAACCAAAGGTAGGATTTGTGCAAGTGAACCTACAGGGTAGGCCTACATGAAAAAGATTTTTTAAGAAGGCTGTCCTTTTTGATGAGCGTATGTTAAGAAATGTCATACATTGCAAAACAAAAGTGTCAGGCAGATATCGGCTTTTGTGTCGGATTGTTTGGTGACAAGAAGATCAACCACGGGGGAAGTATGGGCAAAGATGTCATGATTTCATTTCGTACCAACGGGAAATTGCGCGAGGCTCTCAAGCGCAAGGCCAAGGAAGAAAAGCGTTCGCTCTCGGCCATGATCGAAGTCATTTTGTACCAGAAGATGGCGGAATTTCCCACTGCCAAGCCTTCGGATCGCAGGGGTTACCCGCGCAAGAAGGATACCCTGCCAGTGATCATCCGGGCGGGCAATGGAAGTGGCAAGGTTGTGGAAGGCGGTACCATCACCAATATTTCTTTTGGTGGCGTACGCATCAATATGCCCAAGGATGTTGCTCACCGCATTGTGGAAGAGGAAGGAGAAAAGGATTTCGATATTCTGTTCACCTTGCCGGATGAACCTAAACCTGTTTCTCTTCGGTGTCAGGTCAGGAATGTGGCCGAAGCAGGCGATACCCTGATTGTTGGTGCCACATTTTTGCAGCCTGATTCTCCCAGTTGCCAGTCGGTGCAACGGCATCTTATGTAACCGGCCTGTATAATAACACATTGCCCCTGATTCGGTCTCTGCTGACAGCGGCAAGTCCTGATTGATCCCCGCATCTTGGTATGGCTCACGCATACGTGATGAGCCACATCAAGATGCGGGTTTTTGGTTGATCAGGAAATGTGCAGGTAGAGGGAAAAGGAAGGGCGAGACAAGATCAGCAGGCGACTTTGTTGATGGTTTGCTCGAGCTGTAAACCAATGTGGGTTTTTTTGGAGATCTCGCGTTTGACAAAGTTGATGCCCTTGAGGACGGTGGAATGGCGTCTGTTGAACTGTTTGCCGATTTTTTCAAGGGAAAGATCCGTATACTTTCTGGCGAGAAAAAAAGCCGTATTCCTGGCCAGGACATTTCGTTTCTTTCTGCTTCTTGATGCCAATTCCTGGGCTGAAATGTCATAGGCTTTGCAAATAAACGAAACAATCTGCTGCAAATCCATCCCGGTTATGCTACATTCATAGTTTTGCAGGATCTGCAAGGCCATTTCCTGGCAGATGTTTTCCTTGAGAAGTTGCGCCTTGAGAATGAGGTTGTGCAGGCAGCTTTCCAGTTGTCGCACGTCCTTGCTGAGTTTATAGGCAAGCAGTTCTTCCACGTCATCGGGAATGACAACATGGTACTTTTTCGACTTGTAGCGGATGATACGAGCTCTTGTTTCAAAGTCGGGAGGAGTGATAGTGCTGATGAAGCCCTGACAAAATCTCGAGGAAAGTTCCGGATTGATGCGATCAAGATCCTTAGGAAGACACGAAGATGTTAAAACAATTTTTTTTCCGTGTGATTGCAGAGACTTGATTGTGGCAAGCAGCTCATCCTGCATTTTTTCTTTACCCTGCAGGAAATTGATATCTTCCAAAAGAAGAATATCCGTGTGATCCCTGTAAAGTGCCTTGAAATGATCAATGGTTCGGGATTTAAGGGCATGGACCATCTGGTTGGCAAATTCTTCGGCTGTCAGGTAAATGGTCCGAATATGGTCGCGGTTGGAAGCCTTGGCAACAGCCTTGCCAATGGCCTGAATGAGATGGGTTTTGCCAAGGCCTGGTCCGGAACAGAGAAACAACTGGTCCGAAGCAAAGGTTTGGGTGGCAAAATTGTGTGAAGCCATGAAGGCCATTTCATTGCTTTGGCCGACTACAAAGTCGTTGAAGGAAAATTTCCAGGAAAAATCTGTACGCACCGGCTTTCTGGGTAGAATGGGGAGGCCAAGGTGCGTTTCCTGAAGGGGTTGAGTTGAGGAACCCGACAAGGTGTGGGGCGCCGGGCTGGAGGATTGTTTTTTGGTGGTTGCTCCATGGACCGAAATGGAAGGCGTAAATCCGAGAACCTCTTCGGCAGCCTTGACAATGGCATCAAGGAGTCTGTCCTTGACCCAAGACGCCACAAAAGAATTCGGGGCGGTCAGCCGAAGGGTTCGGGAATCGCACTCGCCCTCAAGAGGCTTGATCCAGACCTGGTATATGCCAGGGTTGAGGCGGTTCTTGAGATTTGTTTGTATGACGGGCCATGAATTGTTCATCATGGCTGGGGTAATTATCGACAAAGCATATGCGAGGCAAACGGAATTTTTCTGTACTTCCTGAACTTGCTTCTTTTTTTTTATACAAGTTAACCACACGTATTTTAAGTGCTTTTTTTATACTCCGCATAGTTGGCGCAAAAATGACATATCCCTGTAAACCCCTATGTGGTGGGGTTTTCGGGATGCCGACGATTTTTTTTCCACAAGTTGTTGGAAAATTTTCCACATGCTTATTTTGATTTTTCTTTAGTTTAATCCGAATTTCAAGAATATTTTCCAAGTCATCAGTGGAGGCTGCAAGATTCTTTTCAGTTACAGACGGAATTATTTTCTGATAATCCAGCAGCATGTTGTTGTTTCCTGCAGGCAATGCGTATCAGAGAGAGTATCGCGTAACACGCTCGCAATGATCCCTGGTACAAGGTCGTGAACAACCTTACCTTTGCCGGGATTTCGGTTCAGTCCTGATTTCAAGGAGCGCAAGGATTCAGCCCAGCCCCACTTTGGGATATAGCTTATGCTGTTTCTTCTCTGGGTTCGAACAGCTTGACCAGCTCCGTGAAAAGTTGCGGGATTTTATCAGGATCTGCTGATGCCGATCCTGCATAAATCTTGGTGATGGCCAGGGCATGGTCGATGCCCGTGGTTTTACCAAAACCTGAATTGAAATACGAGTCCAAGCGTTTGAGCAGATATTCTTCCATCATTCCTCCCAGCAGGATGTGCCGCATTGACGAGAAAAGCATGTTTGCCCGGAATGCACGCATGCATTTGGCAGCAGGCATACGCCAATGTGGTGAGGAGAACAAGACCATACCATTGTTTTGACGAGCCTTTCATGCAGCAAGGAGTCTTTTGGAGAAGGGCCTAAGGCCTCGGGGATCGGTCCAACGGGTTGACGTTGGAACTTGCCTTGGTGAGGACAATTCCGTAGGTGTAGCCAATATGGCAATTTTCCCCCGGCCAACCGTCATTTGGTGTCATAGGGGGCGGATCACGTTATGATTTCGGCTGGTTGCCTACAAAGAACAGGCACCCGGGATCAACCATCCCTGCAAACAGGCTGGTGAACCAATGGCAAACAAGACAACTCTGGTAGTTGGGGCAAGTCCCAAAACGGAACGCTATTCCAACATGGCCCTGCATATGCTCAAGGAGTATGGGCATGAGGTTCTTGGAGTCCATCCGACCCTGGACGACATTGATGGTATTCCCTGTAAACGGCGCATCGAGGAGGTTGATCAGCCCATCCACACGGTGACCCTGTATGTGAGTCCCCAACGCAGCGAATCCATGCAGGATGCCCTTGTGGCCCTTCGTCCCCGGCGGGTCATTTTCAATCCGGGTGCCGAATGCGAACCCCTCAAGACAAGGCTCCAGCAGGAGGGGATTCACTGTGAAGAGGCCTGCACCATGGTTCTTTTGAAAACCGGTCAATATTGAGATCCGGAAATCGTGATGAACAGCCTGATGAGGTTGCCATGATCCTGCATCTTGATATGGACGCCTTTTTTGCCTCGGTGGAGCAGGCGGATAATCCGGAATTACGGGGCAAGCCCGTGATCATCGGCACGGGATCCCGCGCTGTTGCCTCCACCTGTTCCTATGAGGCGCGGGCCTTTGGCGTGCGTTCGGCCATGCCCTTGTATAAGGCTCGCAGGCTCTGTCCCCACGGGATCTTTCTCCCGGGGAGGATGCACAGATACAAAGAGATTTCCCGGACCATCTTCAAGCTCCTGCACGAGTTTTCACCCATCATCGAAAAAGCCTCCATTGACGAGTGCTATCTGGATATTACGGGCACCAGCAGGCTGTTTGGTCCTCCAGCAAGGCTTGCCCGGCTCATGCAGCAGCGCGTTTGGGAAACATGCAATCTGACCTGTTCCATCGGGGTGGCCCCGGTGAAATTTCTGGCCAAGATCGCCTCGGACTGGCACAAACCCCGGGGAATCACCATTATCGAGACGGAACAGGTTGCCCCTTTTCTTGCCCAGCTGCCCGTGTCGAAAATTCCCGGTGTTGGTCGCAAGACCTTGCCACTGCTCCAGCGACTGGGTATAGTCTATGCCTCTCAAGTTCTTGATTTTTCGAAACAATTCTGGGAAGATCGATTGGGCAAGCAGGGGGCGGTGTTGTATGCCAGGGCCCAGGGAAAGGATCCCGGCAGGGTGGTGACCCAAACGGCCAGAAAATCCTGCAGTGCCGAAAACACCCTGGCCGAGGACACCTCGGATCCGCACCTGTTGCGTTCCTGGCTTTTGACCCAGAGCCGCGATGTGGCGAGTCAATTACGCCGTATGGGGGTCAGGGGACGCACCATCACCCTGAAGATCAAGTTTGCGGATTTTACCGCCATGACCCGGAGTAAAACACTTGCCGCTCCGACCCGATCCAGCGGGATCATTTTTGAAACAGCCAGCTTGCTGCTTGAAAGTTGTTCTCTGGGCAAACAGGTACGCCTGATCGGTGTGGGGGTATCCCAGTTTGCAGAGAACACGCCGGGATTGCCGTTTTTGCAGGATCCCCGCAAGGCCAAGCTCGACAAGCTCGACGAAGCCATGGACGCCATTGCCAAACGTTTCGGAGAAAGCATGGTCCAGTCGGCATCCCTGCTCACCTTTCAGGAGCGTACCAGGGATTGACCGGATCACGGCTGCACCCCTGTTGCCACTTTTAACCGAGTATACACATGTTTGAGCCACATATCTATCGACAACGACGTGACACCCTGTGCCGGGCCATGGGCTCCGGCATCCTCTTGTTTGTGGGCCATGAGGCCGTGGCGGTGAATGCGCCCGACCATGTTGTTCCGTTCAGGCAGGACAGCTCCTTTCTCTACTATTTTGGGCACAATGTGCCGGGTTTGGTGGGGATCATGGATGCCGGGTCCGGCAAGCATCTGCTTTTTGGGCCCAATCCCGATCCCGAGGCGTTCATCTGGACGGGGCCGCAACCGAGCATCCAGGACCTCGCCCTTGCGGCGGGTGCGGACGAGGGGCTGGATATTGCCGTATTGCCGGGACACCTGAACGCGTTGATGCAGCACCATGCCGTGGTTCACTTTTTGCCACCCTACCGGCCGGATACCAGGATTGTGCTGGGGCACTTGTTGGATCTGCCCTTGGAATCTCTGGATGAGCGGGCTTCCTGCGATCTGACCCGGGCAGTCATTGCCCAGCGCAGCGTCAAGTCCGACCTGGAGATTGCCGAGATCGAAGCAGCCCTTGACATTTCTTCGGCCATGTATGCCCGGGTCTTTGCCTATGCCTGTCCCGGACGGACGGAGCAGGAGGTCAAGGCGGCTCTTGAAGGGGAGGTCCTTGCCCGGGGCAGCAGAACCTCCTTTGCAAGCATTGTGACCACCCGGGGGAATGTCCTGCACAATCACAATGCCAATCGCACCCTTGCTGCCGGTGATCTGCTGCTCATTGATTCGGGTGCCGAGTCCCCCAACGGGTATGCTTCGGACATCACCCGAACCTTTCCTGTTGGCGGTGAGTTTTCCCCGCTGCAAAAAGACCTGTATGCCATTGTGCTGGAAGCCCAGAAACGGGCCATTGATGCCCTTGGTCCGGGGGGCATGTTCGTGCATGCCCACATGGAGGCGGCCCGGGCCATTGTCCAGGGACTCAAGGACATGGGGGTGATGCAGGGGAACACGGACGATGCCGTGCGCGAAGGGGCTCATGCCCTTTTTTTCGTACATGGCATCGGTCACATGCTGGGGCTTGATTGCCATGACATGGAAAGCCTGGGCGAGGATCTTGTGGGGTATGATGCAACGATTGCGCGAAGTACCCAGTTCGGATTGCGTTCCCTCCGTCTTGCCCGCAAGGTTCAGCCGGGATTTGTGGCCACTGTGGAACCAGGCATCTATGTCATTCCCGAACTGATCGCCTCATGGCGCAGTCAGAACCGGTGTGCCTCTTTTATCCGCTATGATGCCATCGAACGGCTGAACGGATTCACGGGGATACGCATTGAGGATGATGTGGTGGTGGAGCAGGGCGGAGCACGCGTTCTTGGCACACCCATTCCCAAGGAGCTCTGGCAAATGGAGCAAATTGGGGGTTGATTTTTCGGGCATAGCAGGACATTGCTTTTGCTGTACGTCCCGGCAATCGTTGGTCAAACTCGTGACGCTTACCAAATTTTTGAGGAGGAATCTCATATGCTTGTGAAGAATTGGATGACCGAAGGCTGCATCAATCTCAGTGGCGAGACAACGGTCCTTGACGCCAGTGACATCATGCGCAGGTCCAATGTACGACAGTTTCCTGTCATTGACGACGAAGGTGCACTCGTGGGGATTGTTTCGGACCGTGATATCCGAGATGCCATGCCATCCAAGTATCTGCCCGGCGATGTGGTTCCCAATCAGGAAAACAATCTGCTGACCTTGAAGGTCAAGGACATCATGACGGTGGACCCTCTGGTCACGGCACCCGATGAGACCGTGGAAACCGTTGCAGCCATCCTGTTACAGAATAAGATCGGGGCGTTGCCCGTTGTGGGCAAGGGTAACGCTCTCGTGGGGATCATCACCGAGGTGGATGTGTTCAGATATCTGTGCGCCACGTCGGGTGGTTCCATCATGGCCGGCATTCAGCTGATCTTTGAGATCGAGGATACGCCTGGCGCGGCTATTGATCTGTTGAGCTACCTGCGCGGAGAAAAGATTCGACTCACAAGTGTTCTGACTTCCTATAAAAATGTGAAAAAGGGCTATCGCAGGGTTTCCATCAGGGTCCAAAGTACGGGCGAACATTCCCTTGAATCCTTGGCTGATCTGTTGAAGAAAAAGTTCACCCTCACCCATTATGTCAAGGATGGCCGGGCCGTGGCCATGCCTGCCTAGCCATAGCAGGCCGGTTTGAACCCCTGCGGGGCGACGTTGCCGTTGTCTGGCAGCAAACAGCCCGCCTGCCTGAACATTGCGGTCAGGCAGGCGGGCTGTTTGGGCACAAGCTCTTCCAATCAGTGAGAAAGGAGTGTTGACGTCTCCATGAAACCTCTTGATCAATTGTCTTTGTATGCGTTCTCCGATGTTTTAAAACGTATGGAGCACCTTTATGAGAGCGATCCCCAGCTGTATGAGGATTTTCTCGGCGAAGTGTGCGCCGAGTTTCCCCTGGTCCGGGATTACGTGCTGGCCATTGAGCACATGGCAAGCCAGGGTGCCGACAAAAGGGCCATTCAGCAGGCTGATCTCAATATGCGCCATCTGATGGCCCTGTGGATCATGACCGAGGAAAAGGACCTTCCAGTGAGCACGGAAAGCGGGCCGTATTGATTTTCTGGGCGAAGCTCCGGGCAAGCCCTGCCCTCATGAAAAATCGATGAACCGCCAGGCCCCAGATAAAGGCCCTGGCGGTTCAATGCGTTCTGGCGTTGTTGCTTCGGGGGAGAAAAGGGAAGCGGGTTCAGATGTCCATGCCTGCCAGGGCCATGAGCACGGCCGGTTTGGTATATTCCATGCGGGTAACCCGACCCTGGGTCATGATGCCGATGATCCCCTGATCATACCCGATGCGCGGATGGTCGGACATGCCTGATGCGTTCACGGCCTGGTCGAGTTCAAGGCCGCGCACGGTTACGTGCTCGACAACCTTTTCGGGCAGTTCAAAGGCAGGGCCAAGACCGGTATAGGCCGTGGTTCCATCAAAGATGACGCAAGCCGTCAGATTCATGAAGCCAGTTCGGGTCAGGGGCACGGGAATGATCCCGGATTCAAGACCAATGCCCCAGTCGCCGTGACAAAAGGCTTCCCGGGCGCGATTGCGGGCCCCGAGGATGGTTTCTTCAAACCCGCGTGGCTGATCGGGAACTCCGGAATCTGCCTTGACGGCCTGGATTTCGGCCGAGGCCAAACCGGGAATGGTCTTCATGACTTCCTTGACTGCCTGCAGTTTGACCGGATTGTGGGAACCGAGGATGATGTGCATGTCGATCTCTTGGCGGATTATGCCCGAAACAGTGTCAAAAGACGGAAAATCCTGCCGGTTGGAGATGAGTGACTTTAACCAATATATTGATATGTATCATTAAAATGATATTGGAACAGGGCTTGAAATACATTCCTCCAAAAGGGAGGCATCATGATGCAAACTATGGGAATACACACTTCCACATGTGCTGAAACACATACTTTGAGCTCTCGTCAACATCCGGAAACCAGGCAGACCCCTGCGCAGCCGACCAGTGATCACATTGAGCTGCGTTCGTCCGGAGACACCTTTGCGGATATGGACGCTTCGCAAGTCAAGTGGGACAGCGCCGACATGAACACTACTTTGGACATGATACGCTCAGGTGCAGGGATGGGCATCCATGGCCATCTTGATCCTGCAAGGGTGGCTGGTCTGCTGGGTGATGCCAGTATGATAAGCGTATAATCTCCTGCAACCCGAAGTTGCAGGAGATGGTGAGCCGGGTTGAGCTGACCGGGTCATTGTCTGGGAGTTGACAAAATCGCAAATGCCGCGCGGCAAATCGCCGTAGCGGCATTTTCATGTTCTTGGCGGACGAGGGTCCCCTGTTCATCGGTGAAAATGGCAGCCCAGTTGTCGTGTTCAATGTCTTTGGGACAAAGATCCTTGAGCTTGAAAGTATAACCGAGTGTTTGGAGTTTTTCCGCAACGGTCAGGGCCAAACTGATATTGGTAGCAAAAGGCACATCTGCTTCCTGATTCATGAAGGCGGCCATGGCGCTGTTGAGCCGGGGGGGGGCTGTATGGGTCATGAGATACTCCTTGGTCAAAGGCAACGTGAACACCACTCCTTTACGTGTAGGCATAATAAAAGAGGGCGCAGTATAAGGTGGTTGGTTTCTTGGCACCGGGAACATCCCGCGTCAACCCCGCACGCAGCTCTCCAGGTGGCGAGATTGTTCGTTTTCTTGACAAAATGTCATGTTTGTTGCCTTGATAGGTCGGTGTAAGCAGCAAGGCATCGGGTCGTTCTGCTGTGGTGGAGAGGACCACGTGACCCAGGAAACGGGTTTTGTCACCATTATGTGCTTGATTTCACAATATCTTGGCCGTATCAGGGAATCGGAGGAAAAATGGCAATTGAAAAACAGATAGTTACGGAACAGGAAATGCAAAGAACCATCGAACGGCTTGCCTGTGAAGTGCTCGAGCGCATGGGAGATGGCAATGATCTGGTTCTTGTGGGCATTCAGCGGCGGGGTGTGGAGCTGGCCGATCGGCTGCGCGGCATCATGGTGGCCAAAACCGGCACGCCCTTTACCATGGGCAAACTGGATATCAACCTTTACAGGGATGACTGGACCTCGAGAAGCGGTGTGCCCTCCATCAACAGTACCCATCTTCCCGTGAGCATCAAGGATCGAAATATCCTTCTTGTGGACGATGTTCTGTTTACCGGCAGAACCATTCGGGCCGCCCTGGAGGCCATCCTGGATTTCGGTCGGCCGCGAAGCGTCCGGCTGCTTGTGCTTGTTGACCGGGGAAACCGGGAATTGCCCATTCAGGCCGATTTTGTAGGCAAGAAGATTCAGACCGGACTGGACGAACAGGTGGATGTTCGGGTTCGGGAGGTGGACGGTCAGGACAAGGTTGTTCTTCTTGCCCCGGGGAGCTGAAATCTGAAAGCAGGGAAGAACCCGGGATGACGGCATGTGTTGTATCGGTCCAACCGGATGACCTGGCGCTTATCAGATCGTTCACATTTTTTTCTGCCATGAGATATCGAACATGTATGACAGCCTTGGGGTGGTGATTTGGTGAAACGTTCTCGCTTTTTTTTCGACAACAGGGATTATGAACTGCTGGCCATTGTGCGGGATGTGCTTGAGCGCGATCCTTCCTTGCAGGAAGTGCGGACCCTGCTGGGCGCACATCTCCATCCTCACGGCATCAAGGAAATGGCGGCTTCCAGCGGGCTGCGTATTGCCTATGCAGCCATCCATCTTCTTGGATCGCTCCAAAAAGGGCAGGCCGGACAGCGGCTTGATGCCTTGCGTACCTTGCATGCCGAGGCCCTGTCGCGGGCTCACAGTACACTGCGCAAGAATACGGCCAGGGTCCTTTTGCAGATCATGAAGGAACTTGTCCGGGCAGAGGGTGATGATGAGCGACGGCTCATGCTGGCCAGGGATTTTCGGGCCGCGGCATCGGGCAAGCCCAGGATCATCAAGAACGAACTGGCCAAATATCATCTTCTGGAAATGCCCGAAGAGTGGAACCAGCTGGCCTTTGATCACCATGTTCATGATTTCAATACCAAGGGACGCAAGTCGCCTACCCACCTGATCATGGATGCCTGGATCAAGGGGATCAGGAATCTCACGGTGGTCTACTACAATTATGTTAAGCCCGATGTGGTCACCGAGCTGCTTGAAGCGGCCTCCATCATGGACATCAAGGTGCGCATAGGCATTGAACTGCCGGCCCTGTTCAGGGGCAAGTACATTCAGATTGTCTGGGCACCGCGCGGATTTACCGATCAGCAGGACTTCATCAATTTTTTTTCCAAAATGCCGGTCAGGGAATTTTTCAAGGAACAGCAGCGCGTTTTCGAGTATCAGCAGCGCTATACCTTTGAAACCCTGGACGTGTTCAATGCCAGGCACCGCCAGACCATTTCACAGCTTTACGGGATCGATTGTCCCACTCTGGATATCAAGGGGTTTCTCGAGTTCGTGGGCGTTGGTCAGGTTTCCCTGTATCATCTGGCCAAGTACATCTACACGCTGCTCATGCCCCTCATGCACCAGCGTGTGGAAGAGCTTCGCGAAGTTTACAAGGAGGCCGATCAGGACGAGCGGGAAAGGATATCCGCCCTTGTCACCGAGATGAACTGCATTGATTCGGAATCGATCATTGCCCGCTGGCTTGCGCCCCGCAATAATCCCGAAGTGCGTGATCCCCTTGTGTATCGGGAAGATGATGACCTGCCTCCGCTGTTGCGGCTTTCCGCCCAAGAACTGCTGACCATGCTTGCCCACCTGCATTCAGGCTACAAGGCAACGTTGAAGCTGACCAACCTGTTTGTCGAGGATGTTCTTGAGCTCCTCTATGATTGCAAGGGCATGATTACCCACCTTGAAATATGCAACCTCAAGGATGTTACCGAAGGAAAGACCTCGCCCGATCTTTGCACCATCAATGAATTGCAGCTGGCCCTCAATCATGGAAATGTGGTGGAGCTCAAACGCATTGTTCATTCCATTATTGAAAAATTTGATGACAACAGGGTTGGTCGGCCGGGTGATCCCCAGGATGCAAGAAAGGTGAAGCTGGTGGAGATCCTTTTTGATATTGAAACCCTCCAGTCCTATTATCGCGATCTGGCCCTTAAATCGAGAATAGGCAGCGATTCCACGGGGCGTTCCCGCCATCTCCACGGCATGGGGCTGGTTATCGAGGATACGGTGCCGGCGCTGGCACGGGGCAAGGATGGCCGTGACCGGGAACGGATTCCGGTCACCGCAACCGTGTACAAACGCATCACCTATATCCCCAAGACCAGCTTCATGCATTTTGCCAATGCCTTCTACAGGATGATGCGTTTGCTCCCCGGAGGAGGCTGGCTGGGCTACACAACCATCAAGGACTGGGTGATCAGGGACTATGCCCTGCATCCCGGTCTTCAGGGGAATATCACCACCCTGGGAGGCATTCAGAAGGAATGTGACAACGGGCTTGTACTTGAAAAACCAGCTCACAAGCCTGATCGGCGCATCCCGTTCAAGTATCTGAACAGCGGGCTCAAGAACGTGCTCAAGGTGCTCATCGGGTTCATTCCGGCGTTTTTGACCTTTGCCCTGACCAAGGATTGGTGGCTTCTGGCTTACTGCGGGGCCTTCATCTGGTTTGGCATCACCGGATTGCGCAACATTCTCCAGTCGGTTCTGGGCGGCGGGGGATTCAAGCGCTCCCCCCTGTTGCGCTGGAACAGTTACGTAAGCTGGGACCGGATCACGGATTCATTGTTTTTCACGGGATTTTCCGTTCCCCTGCTGGATTATCTGGTCAAGTACCTGCTGCTCGACAAGACCTTGGGGATCAATACCACGACCAATCCGATCATGCTCTACACCATCATGGCCTTGGCCAACGGATTGTACATCACGAGTCACAACCTGTTTCGGGGGTTGCCCAAGAGTGCTGCGTTTGGCAATTTTTTCAGATCCATTCTGTCCATTCCCCTGGCCGTGGCCTTTAATGCGATTATCGGCGGCATCCTGACCATGGGGGATGTCCAGGGAGTGAACATGATCCTGCAGCGCTGGGCCGCGGTCATTTCCAAGGCGGCCTCGGATTGTGTGGCCGGCGTCATTGAAGGGTTGGCCGATCGCGGCAACAACATGCGCATGCGCTTTCTCGACTACAAGGAAAAGCTCAATCAGCTTTACGAGACCTTTTCCTGTCTGGAACTCCAGTGCCCGGAAGTGGATCTCCTGGAGGTTCTCAAAACACCCAAGGAATTTTTGTGCCTCATTTCAACCCAGGGCAAGGAGCTTGAAACCCTGCTGTGTGTCCATGCCCTGGATTTCCTGCATTTCTGGATGTACAAGCCGCGGGCGCGCAGCATGCTCAAACGGCTCATGCTGAACATGTCGCCGGATGAGCGGCGGATTTTTGTGGGATCGCAGAAAATTCTCCTGCGCAAGCGGGAAATCAGCCAGATCTTTCTCGACGGGCTGGTGGGCAGACATTTTTCAAAGCCCCTGGCCTTTTATCTGGACCGGTCGGGAGAATATCTCGAAGCCCTGAGCCGTCTCAACCGCAACATCGAGCAGAGTCTTAAGTGGAGAAATTCCAGGTTCGGTTTTGTCTCGACCCTGTTGACCAGGTAAAGCCTAACATGGTGGGCCCGGACATGAAAAAAGGACGTTCAGTTTGAACGTCCTTTTTTATATGCTGCGTCATCCGGCAAAAAGGGGCCGGAACGGATCTAGATGAGCTGGTGTTCTTTGAGAACGGTTTTGAGGGTTGCCAGGTGTTCGACAGAAAGAGGCGTCATGGGCAAACGCAGGGTTGGCTCCATTTTGCCCATGAGGGCAACGGATGTCTTGACCGGAATGGGGTTTGATTCAAGAAACATGGCCCTGTTGAGGGGGGCCAGTTCATAAAAGAGGGCCCTGGCGGTCTTCCAGTCGTTGGCCTGACATGCCGCACACATGGCATGAGTCTTGGCGGGTTCGATATTGGAGATGACCGAGATGACCCCTTTGCCCCCAAGGGCCAGAAAGGGAAGTATGGTAAAATCATCGCCCGAGAGCAGGGTAAAGTCTTCTCCGCACTCCTCAACGATTCTGGCGGCCTGTTTCATGTCCCCGGTGGCTTCCTTGACCCCGATGACCGTGGGAATTTCCCGGGCCATGCGACCCAGGGTCGAAGGCAGGAGATTGGTCCCGGTTCTTCCCGGAACGTTGTACACGACCATGGGCAGGGAAACCTCGCTGGCAATGGCCTTGAAGTGGGCGATCATCCCGTTCTGGGTGGGTTTATTGTAGTAGGGGGTGATCATCAGCGCCCCGTCGGCTCCGGCCGACTTGGCAAATCTGGTCAACTCGATGGCTTCCCGGGTGTTGTTGGAACCGGAGCCCGCCAGAACGGGGACCCGTTTTTTGACCTGATCAATACAGATGCGAATGACCTCTTTATGCTCGTCGTGGCTCAATGTGGCGGATTCGCCGGTGGTTCCGCAGGGAACCACGCCATCAATGCCCGATTCGATCTGCCATTCGATGAAGGCCCGGTAGGCGTCTTCATCAATACCTTCATTCTTGAAGGGGGTCACAAGGGCGGTCAATGCGCCTTTGAATTCCATGGATTCCTCCTGTTAAGGCTGATTGAAGGATGGAGACATGATTCAGCCGACCGTGAGGCCGAACGTTTCCGGATTCATGCTTCCCGTATACACGATGACGGCGTCACCCTGAAGGAAGATGTCGTCATTTTCAAGGTGGACAACAAGTTTTTCTCCGCCAGAGGTGGTTACGGATACATGCTCGGAACATTTTCTCAGGGCATGGGCCACATAGACAGCCGCGCAGGCCCCGGTACCGCAGGCATAGGTTTCATTTTCAACCCCCCGCTCATAGGTGCGCAAGAGTATATGGTCCAGGTCCTCTATCTGAACAAAATTCACGTTGGTTCCGTTGGGGGCGAAATGGTCATGGAACCTGATGGTGTTCCCGAGATCAAGCACGTTGATGGCCTTGACATGGTCGGTAAGCACCACCGTGTGGGGCACTCCGGTGTTGACGAAATGGACCTGCATGGCTTCCCCGGTATCCATGGCAAGGGAGATATTGAGCTTGAGATCTTGGGGTCGGGTAAGCTGTACCTTGATGTGTCCGGTTTGTTCAATGATGTGTGCCTGTATGGGGCCAGCATCTGTCATGAATACCTGGTTTGGGCCGGCAATGCCCAGTTCAAAGGCCAGCCGGGCCACACATCGTGATCCGTTGCCGCACATTTCAGCCCTGGAACCATCAGCATTGTAGAAATGCCACCTGTAATCGACCTGTTCACCTGACGGGGCCTTGTCGATGAAAATGAGGCCATCGGCACCAATGCCAAAAGCACGGGCACACAAGGCTTTGGCCCAATGGGGCATGACCTCGGTGGGCAGGCCGAGATAGCGGTTATCAACAAGTATGAAGTCATTGCCACTGCCCTGCATTTTATAAAAGGCAATGGCCTTTTCCGGTGATGTGCGCATACTGAATTCCTTTGCGTGGAAAAGGTTGAGGTGATGATTGGTCCGTGAACAAACGCATCAGCCGAAGCTGCCATGGGTTGAACTCCCCGCGCATTTGAGCATGCGCGTCAACAAGCGGGGGACCTGGTAACCGATGGGAAGGCAAGAGCGATGCCTGTGCGCGGACAAGGTATCAGAAAAGGATTGCAACATGAAGGGCACGTGGGCTCATTGGCCGCACGATGAGGTTTTGCCGTGTGCTGCCGGTGTGTCGAGCGGTGCCAGGATGGCCTCCATGGCGGGGTTGTTCTGGATCTTGTCGTCAAGGACCACAAGCTTGACGGCAATGTTCCGCCCGGTCTGCCAGTGAAATGAGCTGTTCGGTGAGGGAAACTCCTTGATGGTCATTTTGTTCACGGTCCTTCCCTTGGTAAAGGCCCGGGTCCAAAGGGTCCTGGCATGGGTCGAAAGAGTCGATGTCAGGCCGGAACCGGGACCACTTCCCAGAAGAATGTCACACAGTCCCTCATGCTGATCGACAAATCGGCGTTCATGCTGTCTGCCCCAGGAACTGATGCCCACAATCAGGGCCTTGGGATGATTCTTTCTGAGGCTGGTCAGCGTGGTGACGAGTTCCCTGCTCATGGATGGGGGTAAAGGCTCCTTAGTCGTGTCGAGAGCAGGAAAAATCACGGCCAGGACCAGCCCCCTGCGCGTGGGCAGGGAATGGACCCGGGGATGAGAATCCATCTGGAACCATGTATCGGGTTGTACGTCCGAAAGCATGGACATGGCCCTTGTTTCCGATGGCCCGAGAACACCGAGGTGATAATCGAGACGTTGATAACCTCTAATCAAGAGTTTGAGACGTTGGGGATCCCAGGGGTGTACGGGATCCCGTTGTGCCAACTCATACGGCCCTGCAATGCGTAGGGTGTCAGCTTGATCGTATTTGGAGAAGATGGTGGCCCGCCGGGCCATGCCCCCAATGGCTTTTCCCTGTCAGGCTTTGATGGGCCGGTAGTGGCCCCAGGAATTGGCAGTGTAAAGAATGGTCAGGGCTGGTTCTGCCCATGCCTTGGGCTGAAAGAAGGTCAGAACCAGCAGAAAAAGCCAGACAGGAATTCGTAATGCACGCATAAGAGGGGGCCGAGGCTACTTGTTCAGAAATTCCTTGAGTTCCTTGCCTGGACGGAAAAAGGGAAGTTTTTTGGGTTTGACCTCTACCTGTTCTCCAGACTTGGGATTGCGGCCCTTGTATCCTTCATATTCCTTAATTTTGAAACTGCCGAATCCGCGGATTTCAACCCGGTTTCCCTGCAAAAGTTCTTCCCGGATGCAATCAAAAAAGGTGTTCACAACCGTAACGGCCTCATCCATGGAGATATCGTTTTCTTCTGCCACTGTTTTAATCAGTTCACTTTTGTTCATGACAGCGTCCTCTGTATGGGAAGGTTGAGGGTGGCAAAGAATGCTTCAACTAAGTTTAATAGTTTAAATATTGTTGATAATTAAAGTCAAGGTCAAGTTTTTTTTGCAAAAAAGGACAACCTGTGCATGCTAAGGGCAAGTACAGGGGGGCGGATACGGATATCCCGGTTATTTTTGAGAATATGAACGGGCATGAGCTCCGTAGGGAACGCGAAGGACAGAGGATTTGGCAATGAGGTGGGCAAGCAGGGATCGCTGTTTGTGGAGCGACTCAGCAATGGTCTTGATATTGAGGGCTGCCGGACTGCGGTGCGCCCATTTGACAAGGGGTTCCTGTTTGCGAACCGATTCGGTTACGGCCTTGTCGTGGCGCACCAGGCCCAGATACTGGATCTTGATCCCCAGGAAATGATGACAGGCAGCAAAAAGACGATCAAAAGTTTGGCGAGCCTCTTGGGTCGAATCAGTCATATTCACGATGACTTGAAAATTTTTGACTCCATGCTCGGTCGTCAGGATCTTGATCAGGGCGTAGCTGTCCGTCAGAGAAGTCGGCTCGGGCGTAAGCACAACGAGTCTTTCCTGGGCCATGGCGGCAAAGGAAAGCACTGTAGGGTTGATGCCTGCACCTAGGTCCAGGAGCAGATAGTCGTAGGCGTGAAAAAGAGGTTTCAGACGGGTCAAAAGGAGGGACTGGACGTCTTCATCCAGATCCACAAGATCTGCAATGCCCGAAGCCGCGGGCAGGAGGTCAAGCCCCTGCTGGTTGATGGCAACAACAACATCGCGGGGGGCAACATCTTTGGTAATGACATCCTGGATGTTGTATTCAGGAGAAATGCCGAGCAAAACATCCAGATTGGCCAAACCGAGGTCAGCATCCATGATCAGGGTGGGATGACCAAGCTGGGAAAGAGCGTAGCCGAGATTGAGGGAGATGTTGGTCTTGCCGACACCGCCCTTGCCGCTGACAATGGCTATGCTCATGGTGGAATTGGTTGCAGTCATGATTTAATCCAATGGGGGTTATTTTTTGGCAAACAGGAAGTGTTTTTCTTCCTGGAGAACAAGGGTGTCCTGCCGCACCGGAGCAAGATCCATGAGAGGTGCGGTTTCAATAGTATCCTTGCCCTGTTTCTTGGCCTTGTAGAGAGCCTGATCCGCTGCAGCATACAGCTTGTCGGGCAGAATTCGTTCCCTGCCCCTGCTGGTCGCCAGTCCCATGGAACAGGTGATGCGAACAGGAGCCTCGTCATCGGAGCATGGGATGCGCAGTGCGCGAAAATCAACCTGAAGACGGGAAAGAAGGCGCTGGGATCGCACCAGGCCCGTTCCTGGAAGGATAATGGCAAATTCTTCTCCGCCAATGCGGCTGGGGATGTCCGTTTGCCTGAGGACACGGGTCAATATGTCCGCCACCTTCCTGAGAACATGATCACCGCAGGGATGGCCGTAGGTATCGTTGATTTTTTTGAAATCGTCGAGATCGATAATGCACAGACTGACGGGATGCTTGAACCGATACGCCCGTTCCAGTTCTCGTTGCAAGGTGACATCGAAGACGTGGCGGTTGGGGAGTTGCGTCAACGGATCGTGGTTTTTTTGGAAAGCCAGGCGATCCAGTTGATCCTGAATGTGTTGCAGGGAGGAACTGTTGTCATGGCCCATGGGAACGGCAAACCATTCGGGAAAACGTTCTTCCCCGCCAAGCTGCTGCCATTGTTCGGGCGTCATGCCTCGGATGATCCGGACGAGGGCCAGAATCTCTTCGGAAGTGCAGTGGGCGACACGGGATGAGTCGCATGCCTTGATTCTCTGACTGAGGGTTTCAAGGTCGTTGAAAATCTTGTCGAGACTCTGGTTCATCAAGGTTTCAGGGGTGGGATTGTTCATGTAAAAAAAGCAGATACGACTGGATCAGGCCGTCGATTTCTCCGTCGAGAACAGCATCCACATTGCTGATTTCGAGATTGGTCCGGTGATCCTTGACCAACCGATAAGGATGCAACGTGTAGGTGCGTATCTGACTTCCCCAGGCAATGGCTGTCTTGGAGGCGTACTCGGCCTGTTTAGCACGTTCCAGTTTTTCCAGTTCCCGCTCGTACAGCCTGGCCCGCAGAATTTTCATGCAGGTTTCCTTGTTCTTGAGCTGGGAGCGTTCGCTTTGGCACTGAACCACAATGTTTGTGGGCAAATGGGTGATCCGGACGGCCGAACTCGTCTTGTTTACGTGCTGACCCCCGGGACCGCTCGAACGGAAAATGTCGATGCGCAGGTCATCGTCCTTGATGTCAATGTCTATGTCCTGGCCGATTTGAGGGCAGACGTCCAGGGAGGCAAAGGAGGTATGCCGGCGTCCCGAGGTGTCGAACGGAGAAATACGGATCAACCGGTGGGTGCCCTTTTCCCCCTTGAGCAGGCCATAGGCGTGGGGGCCGGTGATCTGCAGGGTGACGCTTTTGATACCGGCTTCATCTCCGGGAATGTAGTTGAGAAATTCGACCTTGAACCCCTTGGATTCGGCCCACCGCCTGTACATGCGCAGCAGCATTTCCGCCCAGTCCTGGGAGTCGGTGCCCCCTGCGCCGGGATGGATGTCGACAATGGCTGCGGCCGTATCATGGGGCCCGGAGAGCAGTGTTTCCATTTCGGCCAGACGCAACCGGCTTTCAAGCTGATTGATCTCTCCTTGGAGCACTTCAAGGGTTTCCTCGCCGGGGTCATCTTCGGCAAGCTCAAGCCATTCCTGCACATTGGTCTTGGTTTGCTCGAGCTGAGTCCATTTGGTGATTTCTTCCTCGAGCTGGGTTTTTTCCTGAAGAATGGGCGTGAGGGCTTCGGGATTGTCCCATGCACCCGGCCGGGACAACTGGGATTCAATTTCCTGAAGGCGTTCCTGCTTGCTTTTCAGGTCAAAGACGCCTCCATATGGACGTGAAGGAGTCGAAAAGGGCCAGTGAACGGGTTTTCAAATCGGCATATTGGAGCATGATGAATAGTTTTTCGGTTAGGTGGTTGGGGTGTCAGGATGCGATGAATAAAGGGGAAGCCCGACAAGACAGCCCGACAGGTAGCAGTCATCAGGCCCTTGCAACCGGTTTACGGGTCCATGCCCACAATCCCACAAGCATGGGGAACAGGGCATAGCCGGCATGGATATATGCATACCAATCATGATAAAATGTCGTCGCTTCAATGGGTTTAAGCGTATCCTGAACCAGGGTCTGCTTTTTAAAGAGTTCGGAAGTATCGAAGATATGGCCGCGATTGTCAATGAATGCGGAAATCCCGGTGTTTGTACACCTGATGAGAAATCGGTTCTGCTCGATGGCCCGAAGGACACTCAGGTAGAGATGCTGCCAGGGTGCCGACGAGGCGCCAAACCAGGTATCATTGCTAATATTCACCAAAATGTTGGCCCCATGGGCAACACTTTCCTGGGCCAGGTTCGAAAAAATGGCCTCGTAACAGATGAGCATCCCCAAGGACAGGTCGCCTTGGACCAGGGGGGCGGAAGAATACCCCGGTGAGAAGTCCATGGCCCCCACAACCAGTTTGCGGATGAACGGGAACCATGACGACAGGGGAATGTACTCGCCAAAGGGAACAAGATGCCTTTTGTCATACCAGGAGCTGATTCTGCCTTCAGGTGTGACCAGAAAGGCCCGGTTGAAAAGAACATACCCCTGGGCATTCTCAAGGGTTGTGGTGTAGCCGGGTGCACCCAGCACGAGGGTCGCATTGGTCTGGCGGGCAAGGTCGCGCACCTGGCGCTGCAGGTGGTTGTCGTCCTGAAAGTAGAAGGGCATGGCTGTCTCCGGCCAGACAATGAGCTGGGTGCCATGCAGGGCAGAGGCGTTGCGGCTCAGGCGGGTGTAGACGTTGACCGTGGCATTCTGGAAGGTCGGGTCCCATTTGTGATCCTGGTCAATGCCGCCCTGGACGATGATGGCGCGAAGGTTTGGACCTGTCGGATGAGCGGGCGGATCCAGCAGGGGGAGACCAAGGCCAAGGATGATCACAGCCACGCCCATGAAAGCCCTTGGAGTTTGGCCAAAATACACCGCGAACATGGCCAGAGCCGCCAGGATGCCGGCAAGGCCATGAGTTCCCACAAATCTGACAGCATCAACGGCCCAGGGCCAGACACTGAAGGCTCCGGGAAGGGTCAGCCAGGGAAAGCCGGTCAACGCCCATTCCTGTACCCAATCCAGAAGAGCCCATAAGCAACCGGCAAAAAAGACATGAAGCGGCCAGGGCAGCCTGTGGCGCGTGCCATGGATCAGAAGGGTGTACAGGGAGGCGTACAGGCCCAGAACGCTGCCAATGAGAACGGGACAGGGCAGGGCCAGAAGCAGGGGAAGGTGGCCGTATCGATGAACGGGGATGACAATCCAGTACAGGCAGAGCGTAGCCACGGCCGTACCCAGTATCCAACCGCTGACAAACGCCTGCCTGGGGGATCGGGCCACCAGAGCGATGGCAGCAAGCCCTGCGGGAAAGGTCAGAACCAGGGGCGGGATGTGGATCAAGGGATTGGCAAATCCGAACCAGGTTCCCAGAGTGGTCAGGCCCACAAAGGCCCAGAAGGGCATGCCATACAGATTCTTGATGGCCGCACTCATGGTTTGACCATTCCGGACGGCAAGGAAAATTCTTCAGAAAAGGCAGAGATCATGGGGTACGGGAAATCGTTTGTGCGCTCGGGGTAACCACAACCCAGAGAATATGCTTGTTGTCCGCTTCCTTGATTTCAAAATCATGGCCCGCAATGGTCAGATGATCGCCTTTTTGGGGAACCTTGCCTGCATGTTCGCATAACAAGCCGCCAATGGTTTCCACCTGATCCGATTGCAGATCAATGGAACACGCCTCCCTAACCGTATCAAGGGAGGTCCGTCCGGAGATAAGGGTTCTTCGGTCGTCAATGAACTGAATTTCCTCGGGTTTGGGGGTGTCGTATTCATCTTCGATTTCCCCGACGATTTCCTCAAGAACATCTTCAAGAGTAACCAGTCCCGAGGTCCCGCCGTATTCATCCAGAGCTATGGCCAAGTGAATTTTTTTTGCTTGAAATTCCAGAAGGATGTCTCGAACATTTTTGGTGTCCGGGATGAACAGAGGGGGACGGATGATGGATGCCGGATCAACCTTGTGGTTGTCGGGATTGACAAAAAAGGGGAGCAGATCCTTGGCGTGGATCAGGCCGATGATATTGTCTTTGCTTTGGCGGTAAACAGGGATGCGGGAGTGGCCGCTATCAATGATCAGACCGGCAATCTCCTTGAGGGATTCGTTTTCCTCGGCACAAATCATTTCGGTCCGCGGGACCATGATTTCTTTGACCTGCTTGGTGTCCAGGCGCAACACGTTGAGAAGCATGGATACTTCGTCATTTTCAATCTCCCCGTCCTCGCTCGCCTCCATGATGACCTCTTCTATGGGGGTATCCTGGCGATAGCCGAACAATTTGTGCAGTTTGTTCCAGAAGTGGCCATGTTCCGAGCCGTCTTCCATCCCTTCTCCCTGGTTGATGTTGGTTTTCATGATGTTGTACTTGTTGCAAGATGATAACAACGTGGTGTGATCAAACATATCGTGAAAGATTTGCATGCGCAATAGGCGCGAATCCCTTCCAGTTCGGGGGTCATGCCTCCATTGCAGCCTCTTCTTTGGCTTTTTCCTGCTGTCGGAACAGGGCCAGATGCTGCCTGAACACCCAGTTGCCGATTTCTGGATGGCCCTCTTCACGCGATAGGGGGGTCCAGGTGATGTATTGTCCGGTTTGGCTCGGAACCTCTCCGTTCATGGTGAACTCAATACCCAGTGATCGTGTCGAGCTCATGGGATCGCAGACAATGACTCTGATTGTACCCAGAAGATGAATTTCGAGATGGTCGGATTCCTGGTTGCGCAGTCGGAAGAACAGAAACACGTCGGGTGATCGGTTGGTGTCCAAGTAGGCATTGATCATCTGATTGTTCTTGATGGAAATCCTGCATCCTCCTGCAGAGATGTCCCTGACGGTCAGGGAGGGCCCTTGGTCGTCGTGAGGCAACAGATGGTGGTGGGCCATGGGAGGGCCCCAGGTTTCCGGTCCTGCATGGTCATGGGTCCTGTTCTGGTGCTGGGCAAACCATAGTTTGACCTCAAGGATGGTTGAGGTGTCCGGTACCAGCCGGAAATGCATTCTGCGCTGTCCGAGTCTGACAGATGCGGGCAGGGAAACGTGCAGATAGGCATGTCCTTCCTGCTCGAGATCAATGGCATTCACATGGGATTCAAACGTGTAATAGATTTTGTTCTGGGCGCGGGAGGCAACGGAAAAATAGCCTTCCAGCTGGTGATTGATCCAGGCGTTTCGCGGCGTGACATAATCGGGAAGTTCAAGAAGGATTTCATCTTTGTCCACAGAAATGAGTGAACAGTAAATCCCCTTGGTTTTGATGATATTTTCCTTGAAGGAGATTTCGAAACGGCTGCGTTCGGTCAGGCATTTTCCGAAGAGCTCAACGATTTGCTGGGGATCATCCAGTTGGTCCACGGCCTTTCTGGGGTGAAGGCGCATGCGGATGATCTGTACCAAGAGGCCTAGAAGTACGATGATTCCGGCAGTTCCCAGAATCCAGACAAGAATATGCATCAATTCCGGATTCATGCCTGTGGAGGCAAAACCGTCTCGGAACTGGTCCGTGAAGATGGATGACTCGATGCGAATGAGCATGGGTTAGGGTCCGATGAGGGGTTGGGTGCATGGGCTGACAAGGTCAAGAAGCGAGTTGATACGCTGGTCCATGAAACGCTGTCTGACAGGATCCTTTTCAAGAGACCTCTGCCCTTTCCAATCCTGGATCAGGAAAAGTACCCACCCCTGCCGGCTGTCAACATCATGGGCCAGCTTGAGAAACGTGTTGGCCCAGGCTGAGTCCTTGTCTGGCGAGCTGGCTGCCTTGCCTGCTGCCTTGCGGGCGTACACCGAAACAAAGAGGGGGTCCCCCAGCTTTTTCAGGTAGGAGTAAATGGTTGGCCAGTCGGATCTGTCCAGCAGATCCTGCATGGTCCTGTCCCTGGGGCCCACAAGGAGGGCATCGCGATCATGGGTCTTCAGGGTGCAGTCCAACCCCTGCTGGGAGAAATCAACGGCTTTGTCAAGAAGATGGGGATAGGTAACCCCGAGATAGGCATGAAGTTTATAGGCCAGAACATACATTCGGGCCACGGCGCAAAAATCGTCCTGCCGCAGGAGGTTGTCACATGTCTGGATGAACAGGGAACGGGCCGTGGTCCATCTGCCCTGGAGGAATTCCTGGATGAAATCCTGTCGAAGGGAGGCCGTTTGGGAGAGGGCCGCTGGTGGGGGATAGAGGCTTTTGGGACCGCTTCCCAGGCTGCATCCCTGCAGAAGAACGGCAACAAGGACAATGCATACGGCAAGGTTTATGGCAGGTGTGCAACGGTGTGCATCCGTGTTCATGCGTGCTCCCATCAGGGGTCAGAAATCAGGGTGCCGGATAGGCTGGTTCTTCCTGAAGTATTTTGCGGGCAAAGGGCCAGGTTTCCTTGAGCCGTTGCAAAAGTTCCGTACCCAGCCGCATGGTGTACTCGCTCTGGCGGCGTAATTCAACGAGATTGGTTGTGGCATTTTTGACGTCCGCGCTTATGGCCTGAACATTGGCCAGGGTGGGGGCAAGCTCCTTGCGCAGGGATTCGAGCCCCTTGATGAACTTCTGGCCTTCTTGAAGGGTCAGGATCAGTTCGTCCTGGATGGGTTGGAGATCGTCCACGCGATGGGTTGTGTTTTGCACAAGCAGGTCAATGTTTCCAACGGCGTGTTCGGTTTTGGCGAGAATGGCATCCATGGATTGAACAGGTCGGGGATCCTGGGTGAGATAATAGAGAAGACCGCGATTCTGGAGGATGAGCCGGGTGATCTCTTCGGCATTGGCCAGCACGGATTGGACATGGCCGTTCTTGTCAATGACATTGTCGGTGATGGTCCGGATATTGGCCACGATTTCCTTGAGATTCTGGATGACGGGTTCCGCTTCTTGAATAAGCTCGCTCAGACCCGCAACCTTGGACAAGGTGATGGTTGATCCCTCTGGCAGCAGAGGACTGCCGTCGCTTCCCGGAATGAGCTTGAAATAGGAATTGCCAATGATTCCTTCCTGATCAAGGATGATTTTGGAATCCTTGCGAAACCATTTCTGATATTTGGCCAGAATTTCCAATTCGACCTTGATGTAGCCGATATTGTCCAGATGGACCTGTTCAACGTTGCCTATCCTGAACCCGGACAGGCGGACCGGAATGCCGCGTTCGATGTTCTCTCCGGTCTTGCTGACCACGTAATAGGTGACGCGATCCGCAAACAGATCCTTTTTGATACCCACATAGATGATAACGCCGACCATGGTTACAATGACCACGAGCAGGAAGAGGCCTACCCGAAATTCCATGGTCTTGAACTCCTGGGACATGGGCTAGCTCTCAAGGTGAAAGGTTGGAAGTCCGAGATTGTCATATGCCGAGGCATTGTTGACACTGCAGGCAATCCACACGACTGGTGCAGGGGAAAGAAGGGCGGTCGCCTGTATGATGGTGTCGGCCATGGCCACCATGGGAGAAGGCAGCACAACGACGCTGTTGCCACAGGCAATGCAGCGCAAAAGCTGGCACAGGCCCATTGTCTGCTGATCAAGTTTTTCCTTGCGTTGTTCCATCCATCGTTCCAGTCCCAGGGCCCGAATAGGTTCCTCAAGGGGCTTACTGGCCTTTTCCAGAGGAATGTTTTGTCGGTACATGGCTCCAAGAACGATATTTTCCAGGATGCTCAGGTTGGCAAGAAACGGGAACTCGTCCCCAATGATGCCTATATGGGACTGGGATTGGACGAACATGGACACCAGTTCACTGATCTGGTCTTCATTGTGCCCCACGACCAGAAGCCGCGGGTGCCTGTCAAGCAGAAGGGAATGGTAGTTGTGAATGGCCATATGAAGACATGTTAAACGAGGTTGAACGCGATTTCAATGATGATGATGCAACCTGCCGTGTGCATCATACCCCGTATGAGTTTGATGGGCACTTCAGTGAATGCATGGCGAACGGTAATGCCTTTTTCAATGGCAATGAGCACAACGACCAGCCCCATGAAAAACGGTTTCAGGACAAGGGGGATGATGTTTGCAAGATGGATGGCATCCAGAATCTGCTTGATGTAATTGTCAAAGGTGATGTCGTGAAAATAGCCCAGAGTGAAATACCCCCCCAGCAGGGCCACCATGGAAAAGATTACCGTCAGGCAGGGACCTCCAATGGCAAATGCCAGAATCCGCGGAAGATACAGATAGCTTTCAATGGGGATGCCGAGCATGGAAAGGGTGTCCATTTCCCGGTTGATCTTCATCAGCGCCATTTCGGAAAGCACGGCAGAGCCTGATCGGAGCAGCAGGATAATGGTGCAGATGAGCGGGGCAAGTTCGTGGGTGATGGAGGAGATGAGGTAACTGCCGATCTGGTCGTAGGCATTGAGGTTGGTCAGCAGGTTGAGCAGGTTGTCAACCAGGACGGAACCTATGAGCAGGGCGGCCAGACAGACAATGGGAATGGCCTGGAAAGCCGTGAAATAGAGCTGTCTGACAATGACTCGGAAAATGGCATGGTTGAACAAGGCGAACCGAAAGAGCGAACGCATGCTTTGCCGCATGATGGTGGCGATAACCAGCCACATGCGCGTGCTCTCAATGAATCGGCTTCCAAGTCGGGCGACAAAGGATGTGGGCATTGTGATGGATGGTCCAAGGATACACGGCAAAGGATGCAAGGTACCATACTTCAAGGGAGGGCGCTGTCAACCTTGCGATCCCTCCCGGCATGTTCCGCGCCGGTCGCCCTGTCCGGACCCGGCGGATCCGTCTGAGCAGAGCCAGGGGACACAGGTCGGCTGCACCATGAGCGGGTGCAGGGTCAGAAGGGGATGGTCGGGCACATACCCTGTCTCACAGGGCCCCGAGCTTCTTGAGATGAATCTCCAGGCAGGAGATGGCGGCCGGTGTGACCCCTGAGATGCGTCCTGCCTGGCCCAGGGTCCGCGGGGCAATGGCCGTGAGCTTTTCCACCACTTCCCGGGAGAGGCCGGGAATATTGCTGTATTCCATGCCTTCGGGAATGAGGGTTGCTTCCATGCGTCCGGTCCGCTCCACCAGTTCCTTTTGTCGGGCCAGATACCCCTGGTATTTGCATTGGATTTCGGCTTCATCCAGGGCATCCTTGGGAAATGCGGCCAGTTCCGGCCAAAAGGGCTCAAGGCTTGTGAGGGAAAGGGCCGGTTGCCGGAGAATGTCCTTGAGGAACACGGTTTTCTTGGGCACGGCAGCGCCAATGGCCCGCAGGGTGTCGCTGGTTGCAGCATCCGGCCTGATGCGGATGGTGGCAAGGCCGTGCATGATGGCTGCAATGGCCTTTTTCTTCCGGCAAAAGAGATTCCAGTGTTCGTCCGAAACAAGGCCCAGTTCTCTTCCCACGGGGGTGAGACGCAGGTCGGCATTGTCTTCGCGCAAAAGCAAACGGTGTTCGGCGCGGGATGTGAACATGCGGTAGGGTTCTCTGGTCCCCTTGGTCACCAGATCATCGGCCAGCACGGCCATGTAGGCCTGATCCCTGGAGAGGAGAAACGGGGGACGGTTGCGAAGGGAGCAAAACGCATTGATGGCTGCCCACAACCCCTGGGCTGCTGCCTCTTCGTATCCGGAGGTTCCGTTTATCTGACCGGCAAGATAGAGACCCCGGACCTTTTTGGTTTCAAAGGTCGGCTTGAGCTGGGTTGGAGGGATGAAATCGTATTCAATGGCATATCCCGGGCGGACAATGATGGCCTGTTCGAGTCCAGGAATGGTGGCGAGCATCTTTTTCTGGATATCCAGCGGCAGGCTTGTGGGAATGCCGTTGGGATAGACCTCGGGGTTGTCCACGCCTTCGGGTTCAATGAAAATCTGATGGCGTTCCTTTTCCGGAAAGCGGGCCACCTTGTCCTCAATGGACGGGCAATAACGCGCACCCGTGCCCTTGATCACTCCCTGAAAAAGGGGAGAACGGTCAAATCCCTGGCGGATGACCTCATGGGTCTGCTCGTTGGTGTAGGTAACATGGCAGGGCAGCTGGGGAAGGCGGGGGCCCTTGGAGTGGAAACTGAACCGGGGCGGCGGGTCATCGCCGTACTGGGCTTCCAGGGAGGACGTGTCAACGCTCTCCTTGAGGAGTCGGGGAACCGTTCCGGTCTTGAGACGTCCCAGTTCAAGGCCGGCTTCATGAAGAGAGGCCGAAAGTCCCTGACTGGCGGGATCACCAAAGCGACCCCCGGGATAATGGGACAGGCCGATGTGAATGAGCCCCTGCATGAATGTGCCGGTTGTCAACAGGACCCGCCGGGCCAAAAGGGTTTCGCCTATGCGCGTCTTGACGCCGTGCACCGTGTTGTCGCGTACCAGGATTTTCTCGACCATGGCCTGGCGGACATACAGGTGAGGGGAGCTAAAGACATCCCGTTTGACCACCTGCATATAGGTTTCCCGGTCCATTTGGGCACGGGTGGCGCGTACGGCAGGGCCCTTGCGGGTATTGAGAATCCTGAATTGGATGCCGGCCTGATCCGCCCACATACCCATCATGGAGCCCATGGCGTCCAGCTCCCTGACCATATGACCCTTGGCCAACCCGCCAATGGCCGGATTGCACGAGAGATGGCCGATGCGGTCGATGTTGTTGGTCAGCAGGAGGGTGACAAGACCAAGACGTGAGGCAGCCATGGCCGCTTCGCATCCGGCATGGCCGGCGCCCACCACAATGAGGTCAAAGGTCTCTGGCGGCAAGGGTTTCATGGTTCTAGGCAAGAAGACAGGCCATGACCTGTGCGTCCTTGAGAGTATGGGAAATGGAGGCCTGTTCGTTGGGCTGATGGGCAAAATTCATGAGGGTGCTCCAGACAACAGCGTCATAGCCCTTGCGGCGTAAAAACGCGGCCACGGTTCCTCCGCCGATCCCCTGGGGTTTGGCTTCCACCTGGTAGATCTGCTTGATGGCCTTTTTGAGCCTGGTGACAATATCGCTTTCGGGATGCGTGATCGGAGCCGCGTCTTCGCGCTGCACCACCTGGAATGCAACCGACACGGCATACTGGTCAGCCACCTGATCCCCGATGCGCTGCATGGCCGCAAGCACGTCGTCAATGGCAATTCCCGGCAGGATGCGTGAATCAATATACACCACGTCCCGTCCGGGCATGGTGTTGATATTGTCCACATTGGCCTCTTTTTTGGTCGGGGTGAAGGTGGAAATGGGAGGGGAAAACAAGGGGTCATTGTCCGGAAACAGCTCATGAAGCTGATCCAGCTCCAGAATCAGGGCGGCAACCCCGCGCAAACTGTTTATGCCGTGGTGGGGTCTTGAGGCATGGCATTGTTTCCCGGTCACGGTGGCCTTGACCCAAAGCTGGCTTTTTTCCGCAATTTCAATGAGGTCCGATTGGGGGGCTCCCCCATCCGGAATGAGAAAAAGGTCTTCAGGGCCAAAGAGATGACCATGGTCCTCGACCAGGGCTCCCAGTCCGTAACCGCTGCCTGTTTCTTCGTCAGCCACAAAGGCCAGCCCCAGATTGATGGCCGGGGTGGTGTTGGTTTCCAGAAGTGCCTTGGCCAGCAGGAGGGAAGATACCAGACCCTGATGATTGTCTTCGACACCCCGTCCAAAAATGAGATCGCCATCCCGGTGCAGCTCAAAAGGCGGGGTGTTCCAAAGGGATTCGTCTCCGGCAGGAACCACGTCCATGTGGCTCATGATCCACAGGGTCCTGGAAGTATCCTGGCCGGGGATCCTGGCCACAATGTTGGGCCGGTATCCGCAGGGAACCCGATTGTCCGGCACCTTGATTTCCTGGACGTCCGTAAGCCCGATGCGCGTGAGATAACCCAAAAGATAGTCTGCCTTGTCCTTTTCCCCCTGGCCTCCGTTGATGGGCCCGAGAGCAGGAAGGGCCACAAGATCGCGTTGCAGGGAAACCACGTCCTCGGCAGCAAGGGACAGATGATCGATAACGGATTGGAGCATGGTCTGACCTCGCTTGATAAAAAACATGCACAAAGGGCACAATGCATTGCCCAAGAAAAATCCGGCAGGGACACCCTGCCGGATTTGATTGCGACCTGAGTGCCCTTATCTGTTGCGGGCTGCCCTTTTGGAAGCCTTCAGCGGGTTGATCTTGACCTTGCCGGCCTTGTCCACGCTGGCCTTGACGTGCGTGGCAAAGTTGCAGGCTCCGTGAGCCCATTTTCTGGCCGGTTCCGGGTAACTCATGCAGTATTTTTCGCCTTCGAACTCGGCAATCCGATCACATCCATTGCACTTGTCGGCAATGGTTTGCAGGGTAAAGCCTTTGAACTGCAGTCCTTCTTCCGTTTTGACAGCGCCTTCGAAATAATTGCTTGCCATGGGATATTCCTCCTGATCCTTGAAAAATATATGCCGCACGTTGGGCCTCGGGGTGCGGCCAGTCTTTGTTACATGTCCCCAAGGCGAACATTGCTTGTGTGCTGCAACCGAAATCGAGCAAACTATTTTTCCCTACCCTGTTTTGTCAAGAAGAAAGTGGGCAGATGGGCTTTTTGCATGGGTTTTGAAAATGCCCCGCCTTGCAACCGGCAAAAAGAGAGTTGTCATGGGGCAAAGAGCCATCTATGATTGCATTTCCCGTTGTGGTCCCGGACAGCGTGACAAAAATCCGGGACGGCTGGCCGACAGAAGCGCGGTGGCGGGAATCTTTGTCATATTGTGAACGCACCAAGCATGAGGAGTTGACCATGGATCTGACAGCTTTGATCGAAGAAATCAAGCAGCACCCCCGTTTTGAAGACGTGGGCATGGTTTTGTCCCATTCGGGATATGTACGGCGGCTTTCCAGAAACGGCCGCCAGGTGACCGGCTTTCGCGTTGATGTGGATGATGTCAAATGTAAAGCCGTTATTGAAGAAGGTCTGGCTGAACCCGGGATAGTTGACATCAAACTCTGGTTCAATGCTGGCAAGGTGCTTGGTATTGGCGATCCGGTAATGCTCCTTGTTGTTGCCGGCGACAATCGTGATAATGTGTTTGCCTGCCTCCAAAAGACCCTCAATCGTCTTGAAGAGGTCGGAGCCAAGAAAAAGCAGGAATTTTTCGAGGAGATATGAGCTGGTTGGGCTGTCAGTCTGCCCCTGTGATCTGGGGGCACTGCATGTCATCCCCGTATCTCCGTGTCCCGGGCTGTGAGGCGTCGTGTTCAGGGGTTCTGCCTCGTGCCTGAGGGGAATCCCCATACTGATCTGTCTATAACCATGGAGTCATTACCATGAGCGAGAAAGACAAGACCTATTTTGGAACGTTTTACAAGGTGGCTCGGGTGATCAACTCGAGTCTGGATCCCGATGAGGTTCTTGAGCACATTGTCAAGGAAACAACCCTGGCCATGGAGGCCAAAGGGTGCACCATCCGGCTGCTGGGCAACAAGGGCGATGTGCTTTTGCCCAAGGCCTGTTTCGGTTTGAGTCAGTGCTATTTGCGCAAGGGGCCGGTTCTGGTCGGCAGCAGCAAGGTGGATCAGGAAGTTTTGACGGGCCATGCCGTGACCATTGAAGATCCGGGGTCAGACCCCCGATTTCAGTATCCGGGCAAGGCTCGGGAAGAGGGACTTGGTTCCATCCTCATCCTTCCCCTGACCACCGGGGATGACAGAACCATCGGTGTGCTGCGCGTCTACGATGCCCACAAGCGTGTCTTCACGCAGGAAGAACAGGATTTTGCCATGGCCATTGCTCATTTGAGCGCTTTGGCCATTCAAAATGCGCGCATGCACGAACAGCTTCGCAAGCATGTCGAACTGGTCAAGGCCTATCAGTACCAGGTCTTTGAGGACTAATACAGACCTGACAGTCAATTATATCTTTTGCTACCGCATCACATCGGATCTGAGGTCATCAATATATCATATCCGGTGAACGGAAATGCACATCAGGGAGCCAGTCATCATGAATACCATAAAAATAGGAATCAACGGTTTTGGGCGCATCGGCAGACAGGTGGTCAAAACCATTTGGGAACAATACCGGGACGACATGGAGATCGTTGCGGTCAACGACCTCTTCGATATCAGGACCAATGCCCATCTTTTGCAGCATGATACCAGCTATGGTCGTTTCCCCGCCAAGGTGAACGTGGAAGGGGACACCATTGTCATTGACGGACAGTGGCGGATCGTTAATTTGGCCCAGCGTGATCCTGCCGACCTGCCCTGGAAGGAACTGGGCGTTGATATTGTCATCGAATCCACGGGCATCTTCAGGACCGGGGAAAAGGCCCGGGCGCATCTGGATGCCGGCGCCAAAAAGGTGATCATTTCCGCTCCGGCCAAGGGAGAGGATCTGACACTGGTCATGGGCGTTAACGAGGAAATGTACAATCCTCAAAAACATCACATTGTTTCCAATGCATCGTGTACAACCAATGGCCTGGCCCCGGTGGTCAAGGTGCTTCACGAGCAGTTCGGGATTCTCAAGGCCGTGATGACCACCATCCATTCCTACACCAATGACCAGCGCATTCTTGATTTGCCCCACAAGGATCTGCGCCGAGCCCGAGCGGCCGCATGCAACATGATCCCCACAACCACCGGGGCGGCCAAGGCCGTGGCCCTGGTCATCCCCGAACTTGAGGGCCGGTTTGACGGGTTTTCGGTTCGTGTGCCAACGCCTACAGTATCCCTCATCGATCTGGTGGCCGTGCTTCAAAAGGAAACCACGACCCAGGAAGTGCGCAAGGTTCTGCACGAGGCTGCTGCCGGATCACTCAAGGGGATTCTCGGGTATACCGACGAACCCCTGGTATCCTCGGACTACAAGGGAGATCCCCGTTCGGGTATTGTTGAACAGGATTTCACCACGGTCCAGTCCGGCAATCTGCTCAAGACCCTTATCTGGTATGATAACGAATGGGGCTATTCCTGCCGTGTGGCTGATCTGGCCCACTTCATGGCCCAAAAGGGAATGTAGAAGGTGAAAACAGGGCGGCAGGAAAGGAGCAGGACCTGACCGCCCTGTTTTATGTTCTTGGTGAAGCCCCTAGACGGCATTGATTCCGGGAACCGGGCCTAGAGAGCATCCTTGGCCATCTGCAAAACCGCCTCGTAGTCGGGTTCATTGGTCACTTCCTTGACCAGATGAATGCCGGTGATGTTCCCTTTTTTGTCGATGACGAACACGCACCGGGCCAAAAGGCGCAGTTCCTGGATCAAAACGCCATAGGCCGTGCCAAAGGAAGCATCCTTGTGATCGGACAGGGTCTGGACGCGTTCCACCCCGGCATTGCCGCACCAGCGTTTCTGGGCAAAGGGAAGATCCATGCTCACGGTGAGGATGCGCACGTCATCACCCAGATGAGCAGCCTCCTCATTGAACTTGCGGGTTTCCATGTCGCAAACCGGTGTGTCCAGGGAAGGAACCGCGGAAATGATGAGGACCTGTCCGGAAAAGTCTTTGAGGGACACGGGATGTAGGTCATTGTCCAGAAGGGTGAAATCCGGGGCCTTGTCTCCTGGTTTGAGTTCCTTGCCCACCAGGGTCAGGGGCTGGTTGTGAAAGGTTATGACATTGGCTCGTGTTTGCATGGGACCTCCTGCGGTTTTTTTGATGAAAGAGAGGGAATGAAAGAAGTGCATTGCATACCATGAATGCTCCATGCTTGCCAGTACCGTTTGCATGTTTCTGGTCGTTGGCAGCATATCGTGATTTTTTTTCAGCATACCCCAATCGGCCCTGGCAGGATGCACCCTGCCAGGGCCGATTGTTATGGATAGCGGTCGGTTGTGGACTAGGTGAAACTCAGTCCCAAAGACAATAAACAATCATCTGAAAAAATCGTTGCAGAATCGACAAGAAAGACCACAACATTTTTGACAATTACCAAAACCATATGTACCCATATCTCAATAATATTATTGAATTTTATTGATTCCACTGAAGGACACGGAGGAACGATCCATGGGTAGTGTTGAAAACAAAATGGGGATCATTGCATTTCTATGTTTGATTGCATCCGTCTTGTTGACAGAAGCTAGGGGGTTGCCTGTACGGGCCTTACGCTTACGGGAAAAGATGGAACTGTGGTGTATGGACGCACAATGGAATGGGGGGCCTTTGATCTGCAGACCAAAGCAGTGGTTGTTCCCCGGAAAACGCAGTTTCAGGGGCACACCCCGGAGGGTATCAATGGCAAGCGCTGGAGTGCTCGGTACGGATTTTTGGGGTTTGAACTTTTGGACCGGGTGGTTGCCGATGGGATGAATGAAAAGGGGTTGGCCGCAGGTTTCTTTTACCATCACGGGTTTGCCGAGTATGCTGCGTATCTTCCCTCCCTTGCCGATCAAAGCATGTCACCCACTGATGTCCTGTCTTTTATTCTTTCTCAATGTTCCACTGTGGAAGAGGTGCAAAAGGCCATGGGGAAAATCCGGGTTGTGGCTGTGGAAGATCCTGCCCTGAAAATGGCTGTCCCCCTTCATATCATGGTCACCGATCCTGATGGGAATGTCCTGGTTATGGAATTCAAAGATGGCCAGACAACATTTTTTCATAATCCCGTAGGCGTGATCACCAATAATCCAACCTTTGACTGGCATCTGACCAATCTTCGCAATTATGGATATCTGTCCGGGGTGCCATTCAAGAACAAAAAGTGGGGAGACGTTGAGATTTCTCCCCTGTCAGGCGGTTCCGGCTTATTGGGTGTTCCCGGTGATTTTACCTCCCCGTCAAGATTTGTCCGTGCTGTTGTTTTTGCCCAGAATGCCCGATCCACCTCGGGCGGGACGGACACCATGCAGGAATTTTTCCGGATAATGGACAGTTTCAATGTGGGCACCAAACAGGGAGAAGGTTCAAACCAGGCAAACAATGACCCCTTGCCGGCAGATACCGTGTGGACATCATGTCATGACACCAAGAATCTGATCACCTATTACCACACGGCCTTTAATCGAAGGATACGGAGTATTCATCTCAATAAAATTGATTTCAGCAAACCCGGGAATCGAAGCATCCCCCTGGATATACAACGTGTTCAAGACATTCAGAATGTATCATCTTCTTTTTGAGGTTTGGGTAATCTCCCTGGCAGAATCAAAAGATGACGAGGGAGAAAATCCCGTGGGCAGATCTTTCAAACCAGATGCAGGCCCAGGCGCAAGAGAAAAATGGCAGCGTGATGAACCCAGTGCCTGGTTGCCAGCCAAGACGGCCGGGCTTGAAAAGAACTGTTTTGAACACGGATGGCATATACGGCAACGGCCGCCCCTTTGCGTGAGTTGGAAAGGGACGGCCGTTATTTGTGCCGTACTGGCTGCAATGATTTGGGTTTCCTACATATCCCATAGATTTTCGACCGTGTACGGAGAGCCCTTTACGGTCCAGAATTTCCCATCCACATACCTGTAGCCCGCATCCAGATCGTCAATGGCCTGTATGTCTTCAGCATCCAGAACCAGATGGGTGGCCTCAAGGTTCTCCTTCAAACGTCCGGGATTGACCGACTTGGGAATCACGACGGTATCGCGATGCAAAGCCCAGCTGATGAGCACCTGCGCGGCGCTGGCATGATGCTTTTTCCCCACGGAAAGAATAACAGGATGCTGAAGCAGGCTGGGCTCATTGTCATGTTTCAAGGCTGCAGGACGATCGCCGGAACCCAGGGGGGCGTAGGCCGTCAGGGCAATGCCGTGCTGATGGCAAAAGGCCTTCATCTTGCGTTGCTGAAGGTAGGGGTGCATCTCGATCTGATTCATGGCCGGGGCAATGGATGCGCCGTTGAGAAGGGTCTGCAGCTTGGTTGTCGAGAAATTGCTCACACCGATATTGCGTACCAGTCCCTTGTGCACACAGGCTTCCAGAGCAGCCCAGGTTTCCAGGATGGGGATAGCATCCCATGGCAGAAAATCCCCTCCGCTGGAAGGAGAGACAACACCGGGCCTGAAATGAACGGGCCAGTGAATCAGGTAGAGATCAAGGTATTCAAGGTGTAAATCTTCCAGTGTCTTTTCCAGGGCCGGGAGTACGTCTTGGGGAGCATGGGCGTTGTTCCAGAGTTTGGAGGTGATCCAGAGATCCTTGCGCGGCACGTCCACCCGGGCCAGGGCTTTGCCGATCTCAACTTCGTTTCCGTAAATATGGGCGCAATCAATATGGCGGTAGCCCAGATTGACCGCATGTATGACTGCTGCAGCTACCTGGCCCGGTGCAGATTTCCAGGTTCCAAGACCCATTGGAGGGATAGCATCACCACTTGTCAATGTGATTGTTTTCATTGTCACTCCTGTGTTATCAGATACGCGCTCAAGGCATATAACCCGTTTTTCCCTTTCATCCGGGCACAGACCCGGCAAGGGGATTTTGTTCATTCCCCCATGGCGACCCCAGCGGACAGTTGACTTCATTGTGTGGCTGGTTAAAGCGGTGCTGGCCATTATCCTGCTGCCCGGGATTACAGCCAGAGATCAACTGGTACAAGGGGTGACTCCATTTTTCCGGATGATCACGCCCTGCATGTGGTTTGCCGGTGTGCCCTGAAGCCTATTTGCGCCACGCTTCATCCCCATGATGTGTGTTGCTTCTTCAGGTACTCGGCCTCCCTTTTGTTTACTGCTTCTTCAAATGAACCATTTGCTTGATTGCAGTTTCGTTCAATGGGGTCCGGGCAAAAGGCCATTGCCAGAATGATCAACATGGCCTGGAAACAGGCTGAAATGGAAACAGGTAGTGACAGGGATTTTAAATCCGGACCAATCCACCATCCCCAACCCGTGTATGAAAAACGCACCTTCAAGGAGTTTCAGCATGTCTCATGTGTATGTTACCGCCTTTATAACGCCCAAACCTGGCCAGGAAGAGACACTGGAAAAAGAACTGCGTGCCGTCGTGGACCTTGTGCGCCAGGAACCGGGATGCATCCGGTACAACCTCCACCGGAGCAGCCAGGGCGCAACGCCCGCCTTTCTTTTTTATGAAACATGGGCGAGCATGGACGCTTTGGAAAAGCATGCCAACACACCGCATATCCAGGCCATGCGGGAAAAAACCGCAGCTTTGCGCGCCACCTCGACCGTTCAGATATGGGAAGAGGCAGACGTGGAAAATCCGTAACCATGTTACAAGGCTTTTTGAGGTCGCTGTCAATGGGTACCTTGTCCGGCAATTCGGTCACAACAACAGCCTTCTCAAATGGCCCGACAGACAGATGCAAGGACACATCATGGAAACAACCGACAAGAGATACAAGGCCTATGTGGCCATTTTGCAGGAGGAACTCGTCCCGGCCATGGGCTGTACCGAGCCCATTGCCATTGCCTATGCCGCTGCCAAGGCACGGGATGTTCTCGGACAAACGCCCGACAGGGTGGTCATTGAGGCCAGTGATAACATCATCAAGAATGTCAAAAGTGTGGTGGTCCCCAATACCGGGTATCTGAAAGGCATTGAGGCTGCGGCTGCAGCAGGCATCGTGGCCGGGGATGCAAACAAGGTTCTTGAAGTTCTCTCATGCGTGGATGATGCAGGACGGGCTCGCATTGGGGATTTTTTGAAAAACACCCCAGTGCAGGTGAAAAATACCCAAAGCGGGTTCCTTTTTGACATCATTGTTACGGTGTATGCCGGATCCCTTGAAGCGGCGGTGCGCATTGCTCATTTTCATACCAACATCATCCGCATCACCCGCAATGGCGAGGTCCTTTTTTCAGATGGGAACTGTGATGATGTGGAAACTTCATCCCTTACGGATCGGTCCCTTTTGAATGTTGAGGATATCCTGGATTTTGCAACCTCCGTGGACCTTGCCCATGTCAACGACCTGATCCAGCGCCAGGTGGAATACAACTACCGCATTGCCCAGGAGGGCATTAACGGGGATTGGGGGGCCAATGTGGGTTCTGTCCTTGTGAAGACGTGGGGGGATGACATCAAGATACGGGCCAAGGCCATGGCCGCGGCCGGGTCTGATGCCCGCATGAGCGGATGTGAACTTCCCGTGGTCATTGTCTCGGGATCGGGCAATCAGGGCATCACCGCTTCGGTTCCGGTCATTGAATATGCTAGGGAGCTGGGTGCTGATCAGGAGACCCTCTTCCGGGCCCTTGTGGTCTCCAATCTCATCACCATCCATCAAAAAACAGGTATCGGCCGCCTTTCCGCCTATTGTGGCGCCATAAGCGCTGGTGTGGGTGCCGGGGCTGGCATCGCCTGGCTCCACGGCGGGGGCTATGAAGAGATCGCCCACACCGTGGTGAATGCCCTGGCCATTGTGTCAGGCATCATCTGCGACGGCGCCAAGCCTTCGTGTGCCGGCAAGATTGCTGCTGCAGTGGAAGCCGGCATCCTTGGTTATTACATGTACCAGCATGGCCAACAGTTTTATGGTGGAGAGGGCATTGTGACAAAGGGGGTGGAGAACACCATTGCCAACATCGGCCGGTTGGGCCGGGACGGCATGCGTGAAACCGACAAGGAGATCATCCGCATTATGTTGGGTGAGTAAAAGCCGGGGATATTGCACAAGAGTGGTAAGGGCCGTGCTTTGATGGACGCATATCAAAGCCTGGGCCCGTCACTTTCCCGGGCAGCACAAGGGCAAGGCCAAAACAGCTGTTTGCCCGGCAGCCATGGCTCATTGTTCGGGCAATGGGCTTTCCAAATTCGCCACGATGGGTCCATTGCACTCAAACCGAGGAAGAATCCTTTCTTTCAATGAGTTTCAGCAGGATTTTGTGGATCTACAAACCTGATTTCCCCCCGTTCTCTGTATGAGATCGGGGGGAAATCAGGTTTTGGGGTGCAATACAAGATGCGGGCAAACCCATGCCTACATGATGGATCGTACAGCCTCGGCGATTTTCTGGGCATTGGGCATGTAGAATTGTTCCTGGGGAGGCGAGAACGGCACAGGGATGTCGGGTCCGGCCACGCGGCGCACTGGGGCACTGAGGGAGCTGAATCCCTCTTCCGCGGCCAGTGCCGCCAGTTCTGCGCCAAAACCGCAGAACTTGGTGGCCTCATGCACTATCACCAGTCGTCCGGTACGGGCAATGGATTCCAGAATGGTTTCACGGTCCAGGGGAACCAGGGTACGCAGGTCGATCACCTCCACGGACACGCCTTCAGCTTCCAGTTTTTCTGCAGCTTCCAGGGCAGCAAACATCAGACCGCCGTAGCCAACAACGGTTACGTCGTTTCCTGGGCGACGGATGGCTGCCTTGCCAAGGGGCACACGCACATCGCCTGGAGGCACCGGACCCTTGGTCCAGTAGAGCCCCATCTCTTCCACCACAATGACCGGATCAGGGTCAAAGATGGCAGAAAGCAGCAAACCTTTGGCATCAGCCGGTGTGGACGCAAAGGTTACCTTGAGTCCCGGGATATGGGCCAGCCACGTTTCCAGATTGTGCGAATGCTGGCATCCGGCGCTCATGACTCCGGCCTTGACGCGTACAGTGAGGGGAAAGGCGGTTTTGCCACCGCTTAAGTAGCGCAATTTGGCAGCATGGTTCACCAGCATATCCGAGGCCAGGGTGATGAAGGGAAAAAACATGATTTCCACCACAGGGAGCAGTCCCATGGCCGAGGCGCCCACGGCCAGGCCTGCAATGGCCGCCTCGCTGACCGGGGTGTCCCGGACACGTTTGGGACCAAAGGTTTCCAACAGACCGTGGGTGGGCATGAGGGGATTGGCATGAATGGAGACCCCGATTCCTTCTCCGGCCAGAAAAACACGATCGTCCATTTCCATGGCCAGACGCAGCCCGTTCTGAATGGCAACACCAGTGTGGAGATTCTGCATGGCTATATCCTCCCTGTCTCTTCTTCGGCACGGGCCCAGAGGTGATCAAAAGCGGCCTGGGGCGCGGGATAGGGACTTGCATCGGCAAATTCCAGGGCAGCATCAATGCTTGCTTCTGCATCCCGGTACATGACCTCTGCCTGGGCAGCATCAACCACCCCATCCTGTTCCAGACGGGTGCGAAACAGCTTGATGGGGTCACGCTGGGCCCAGAAGGCGATTTCTTCGGGATCAACATACTCTTGGTGATCGTACTCCCCATGGCCGCGCATGCGGTAGGTGGCCAGTTCCATGAGGGCAGGCCCCTGCCCCTGGCGACAACGGGCGATCATTTCCAGGGACGTGTCCAGTATTTCATCGGGATCGTTGCCGTTTACCAGCTTTCCGGGCATGCCGTATCCTGCTGCACGTGTGACAATGTTGCTCACGGAGCAATGATCCTTCAAACTCTGGGCCCCTGCCCAGCAGTTGTTTTCGCAGACAAAGAGCAGGGGAAGGTGCCAGACTCCGGCCATGTTCATGGCTTCATGCACCGAGCCTTCGGCTGCTGCACCATCGCCGAAAAAAACCATGGTCACGGCATCCTCTTCCTTGTACTGCTGGGCAAAGGCCGCACCCATGGCCAGAAGCGGCCCGGCACCCACCACTGTGGAGGTCATGAGGACATTCAGATGGGGAACCGCCATATGCAGAGTACCGGACTTGCCGTGGTTCACTCCGGTTTCCTTGCCCATGATCTCTGCCAGCAGGGACTGGGGGGTGGCTCCGCGGGCCAGCAGATGGGCGTGGCTTCGATGATTGGTTACGATGACGTCTTCGGGACCAAGAGCAAGCACTGCAGCCACGGCCGCCTCCTGACCCGTGGCCAGGATCTGCATGCCGGGCAGTCGGTCCTTTTGGGCTGCCAGGTGTGCAATGCGGTCTTCAAAGGCCCGGGTGAGCAACATTTTTTCCAGTATGGATCGTCGTAATGCGTTCTTTGTCTCCTTTGCCATGCAAACCTCCATGGGAAAATCGTTTTCGGGATGAATGAAGAGTACCCAATGGATCCTGTTGTACAGGGTAACGATAACATGGGCATACGCTGGAGTCACGCAAAGGTTGTACCCGGAAGTGGCAGAAGGGGATGTTTTCCTTGGGTCAACCCGTTGTTGCCTGTTCAGAAAATGGATTGGAAAGGAGGTTTGCGGGCCCGGATGGTCGTGCCCATGTCGCTTGTTTTCAGAGAAGGGATATGCAGAAGAAGTATGGGATATGTATGATACTTCCGGTATACAGGTTGAATAGCGACACGAATCAACCTGTATACCGGTGAAAAAGATTCCCTTGCTTATGGGGAATCAGCACAAGGGGTGGAGGTTATGGTTCACGGACAATTGTCCATTTGACTGGAGTGCATGACCTTGTCCACGTTTCTGAGTTTCTTCTTGGCGGAGTTGATGACCCCATGATCGAAACCTGCCGTCACATGTTACGTTTGGCATCAGCCTTGAGGACCGCATTGAGCAGAACCGTTGCACCCGAGGTACAATGTTGCGGGGACGAGTATTCCCGTTCGCAATGGGACAGGCCGTCTTTGGACTGAACAAAGACCATGGCTGTGGGCAGCATGTAGGAAACAAACTGGGCATCATGACCTGCTCCGGAATGGAGGATCTGATGTTTGACACCTGTCTCTTCTGCAGCTTCCTTGAGATACCTCACCAGGGTTTTGTCCCAGTAAACAGTATTACGGTTCCACATTGTTTCGACCCTGCAGGTACACCCTGCCCATGTTTTATCCGCACAGTCTGCAACAATGCCAAGGACCTTTTCAAGCACGTCAGCACGCTCATGCCGAACATCTATGGAAAAATCCACTTCGTCTGGAACACAGGTATGAACGTTGGGATGGCATGCGATTTCACCGGTTGTATACACCAGATCCTCGTATCCCAGGGCATCGATTTTTTCATGCAGAGAACAAAGTGCCTGGGATGCGGCAAAAAGGGCATCCTGCCTCTTGGGCATGGGAAAGGTTCCTGCATGGACTGTCTGGCCATAGAATCGCAGACGGCAGTTGAACATTCCAAGGACGCAATCCACCACTCCCACATGGTTTCCCGCATCTTCCAAAATCGGGCCCTGCTCGATATGCAGTTCGAACATGCACGAGTATGCATCCGGAGAGAGACGGTTGGCCCTGTCTCCTTTGAATCCCGAAGCATCAAGGGCCTTTCCAAAGGTGTCCTCCCTGTTGAGAACGTTATTGGAGGCCATCATGTCATCATATCGAAAGTTCCTTCTCACATCTTCAGGCAGAAAATCGTAACAAACAATGCCCGAGGCCATCATGGCGGGAGGATAGAGAGAACCTTCCTCATTGGTCCATATCATGGCGGTGAGGGGATGTACGTGGTCGATGTTCTGCTCGACCACGGTTTCCAGTACTTCCATGGCCGCCAGAACCCCGAGTATCCCGTCGTAATTGCCGCCGTTTTTCACGGAATCCACGTGGGAGCCCATGACGATACGCTTGGCCGAAGGATCGGTTCCCGGAAGCGTTGCATAGACATTGGCCACATCGTCGATTTCAATGATGGCCCCAATGGCCTTCATCCGCCTGATAAATTCGTTTCTTGCCCGGATATCTTCAGGAGAGAGGGCGTACCGGGTGATACCGCCATGCCCGGTATCGCCAAACCGGCTGAAGCTTTTGATTTTTTCAGTCATTCTCTCGAGACTGCATGTGTACATGTAAACGCTCCTCTCTTTGATCACGCATTCACCTGCAATGAGGCCAGATACATGGCTTTGATATCCTCTTGCGTCGGTTCGACCCTGCTGTTGGCAATGTTCTTCGTGTGCATTGCCTTTTGGCTGAAACTTAAGATCTCTTCCCTGGTGATTGTTTCTTTTGAGCCGAGCAGTCTGTCCAGAAAGGTTTGGAATGCATCCACATCTTTTACCTGCATGGGGGCCAGAATGTCGTTGACCAGCTGTGGGTCGTCCTGTTGAACAAACTTCAAATATTCGGCAAGGAGCAGACCGTTTGCACGGCCATGATCAATATCCTTGAAGTAGGTCAACGAATAGCCCATGGCATGGACCGCTGTTGTTCCGGTCTGGGCGATGACCATCCCGGCAAGAAGGGCGCATTGGGCCAGTTGCTCTCTTGTTGCTTCAGAAAATTTTGTCCATTGCGGAGCAGGAGCTTCGGCCAGCTCCGGGGCACATTGAGCAAAGAGCCTGATGCTTTCCTTGGCCAGGGCGTTGGATATAACGGACGCACGCACGCTTAACATGCCCTCCACGGCATGAGACAGGGCATCCATGGCTGTATTGATGGTTGTTGTTGCCGGTAGACCGGCCATATATCGAGGGTCGATATAGGCCACTTTGGGAAAAATTTTCGGTGTTGCAATGCTGGTTTTTGTTGCGGCGGCATCATTGGTCAATATGGAATACTGAGTGACTTCCGATCCGGTACCTGCCGTGGTGGGCACTGCTATAATGGGCAGGACGTCTCCGGGATAGTTTCCGGTAAACAGGTCCTTTTCTTCAATATCCTGTGCCGCAAGCAAAGCCATGGCTTTTGCCGCGTCCATGGGTGAGCCGCCGCCTATGGCAATGATGCAGTCAACCTTGTTTTTCCTGGCAAAAGCAGCCCCTTCATAACTGCAGGCAATGGTCGGATTGCTCATGACCTTGTCGAACACCACATAGTCCATTCCTTCCTTTTCCAGGGCCTTGATCACATCGGCCTGGGAACCGTTTTTCTTGGCCGAGCTGCGTCCCGTGACGAGCATTGCTTTTGAGCCATGGGCTCTGATGGCTGCACTATGGGCCACAATGCATCCTTTTCCGGAGAAAACCTTGGTCGGCATACTGTATGTATAACTCATTTTTTCCTCATCTCGTCATGATGCCAATGGATGTTTTTGTAGCTCATCCTGGTGGCTGCAAAAAGGGGCGATTCATGAATCGCCCCCGCACCATTGGTGATCATGTGGTTAAAGATGTTTTTTCACGCATACTTGGGAAGTGTATTACAGCAAGCAGCTAAATCATGGCATCGACTTCAGTCAACACCTCATCCATGATGGCCATGGCGTCTTTCAATTCTTTTTCGGTGATGATGAGCGGCGGGGCGATCATGATACAATTTTCATGGGTGTAGGTACTGAATCCCCTGGCCATGAGCATGCCCAGAATTCTGGGCATGATTTTATGGGGATCGCTTCCGTAGGGCACAATGGGTTCATGGGTGGCACGATCCTTTACCAGCTCGATGGCCGAGAACAGTCCGATATACCGCACCTCACCGACACAGGGGTGCTTTTCCCGCAAATCTTCCAGGATGTTACCCAGAAGCACCCCGCGCTCTTTGGCCCGGGCGATGAGATTCAGCTCCTTGTACACCCCCAGGGTGGCAATACCGGCCGCACATCCCATGGGATGTCCCGAATAGGTCAATCCGCAATAGAGAACGTTTTCATCAAAATGATCCGCGATTTCCCGGCTGACAATGACTCCGCCCAGGGGCACATAGCCGCAGGTAATGCCCTTGGCAAAGGTGATCATGTCGGGTTGGACGTGATAATTGTCTATGGCAAACCATTCTCCTGTGCGTCCCCATCCGGCCATGACCTCATCACAGACCATCATGATGCCGAATTCGGTGCAAAGATCGCGTACCCCCTGCATATAACCCTTGGGAGGGATGATGCCACCGTTGCTTCCGGTTACGGATTCAAGGACAATGGCGGCGATCTGGTCACGGCCTTCATAGAGAATCTGTTCCCTGAGACGGGCAAGGTAGTAGGCGGTTGCCGCTTCTTCATTTTCAAAGCGTATGGGTGCCTGATAAATATATGGATCGAAAAATTTGATGAACCCGGGAATACCCGGTTCACAGGTATAGCGGCGCGGTTCTCCGGTCAGGTTGGCTGCTCCGTATGTTGCACCATGATAGGAACGATAACGTGAAAAGATTTTGTGACGTCCCGTGACCATCTTGGCGATCTTGATGGCGTTTTCATTGGCCTCGGCTCCTGCCAGGGTGAAAAACACCTTGCCCATATTGTCCGGAGCAACATCAATGATCATCTCGGCAACCTGTGATCTGACGTCAATGGCACAGGCAGGTGAAATAAAAGGAAGCTTCTCCGCCTGCTCCTGAATGGCAGCAATGACCTTCTTGTTGCCATGTCCGATATTCATGTTCACCAGCTGCGAGGACATGTCGTAATATCGTTTGCCATCGCCATCCCAGAAATAGATTCCTTCTGCCCTTGTTATGACCTTGGGTGAGAGTTTCTTCTGGGCGGACCATGAATGCAGATTATATTTTTTGGATTTCTCCATTATCTCTTGGGGATCTGTCAGTCGCTTCATCGTTGTTTTCCTGTTGTTGAGGTTCTGAATTTATATGATTTGAGGTTCATGGGGCAAATGCGGCCCTGGCGTTACAAAGGTTTTTTGCTTGATGGCTGTGTATTTCCAAAGAGAACGTCTCTTCAAACATTCCTGTCAGACAAACAGGTTCCCCCTTCCGTAAGTTCAGGAAGGGGAACTAGGCCGAGTACACGGTTTCACCGCCGACAATGGTTTGTAGAACTCTGGTTGCAGAGATGGTTTCCGGTGACACGGTGGTCATGTCACGGTCCAACAGGACCATGTCCGCCAGTTTACCTGGGGTCAGGGTGCCCCGGTGGTTTTCGGATCGACTGCACAGGGCGGCCATGCTGGTGTAGGCAGCCACTGCGCCGTAGGGGGTGACCCCCAGGTCCGGGCCCAGGACTTTGCCGTCACGGGTGACGCGGTTTACGGCGGTGTGAATGGAATCAATGACCTGAGCGGGCAGCACCGGGGTGTCCACATGAAGGGTGAAGGGCAGCCCCATGGCTTCGGCCTCGCCCGCTGGATCAATACGTGCCGATCGCTCGGGGCCGAGAAAGATCTTCTGGTGGCGATCGCCCCAGTTGTGAATATGCTTGCAGAAAAAGCTGGGTATCAGGCCCGCCTTGCGAATCCTGAGCAACTGGTCCCTGTGGGCCATCTGGCAGTGAATGAGCATGTGGCGCGGGGATGCATCAGACCCGACGACTCCGGCCTTTTCCATGGCGGTGATGATGGCTTCAATGGCCGCATCTCCGTTGCCGTGAATGGACATGTGGTGTCCGGCACGGTGATACCTGGCCACCTGTTCCTCGAATTCCTCCGGGTCCACGATGAGTTTGCCCTTCCAGTCCTGTCTGTCGGCGTAGGGGGCCAGAAGAGCGGCCGTCTCGGTCTGGATGGCGCCGTCCACAAACAGCTTCACCCCGCCCAGCAGAACGCGGGTATCTCCCATTTCCGTATAGGGCTCGGGCTGCATCCGGTCGAAAATTTCGGGCAAAGCGGAAAGAAAGACCCGCATACCCAGACGCCCCTCGGCTTCAAGGCGGCGGTAAGCGGAAAGGACCACATCGGGCATGCCTTCCAGACCGAGCCCTCCGTCGTGCACCCCGGTGATGCCCTGGGCGTTGAATTCCCTGACGGCCCCATCCAGCAGGTCCACATAGGTTTCGGGATCAGGGGAGCCAAGCCGGTCGGAAATGGCGAACCAGGCGGTTTCGTCGAGACGTCCTGTTGGCTTGCCATCAGCATCCTTGTGGATGATCCCGCCTTCGGGATCGGGCGTGTCCGGTCCGATGCCCATATGCTCCAGGGCCCTGGTGTTCAAAAACGCGAGGTGAACCGAGATGTGGATGATGACAACCGGACGGTCTCGGGACACCTCATCAAGGTCGTGGCGTGAGATCTGGCGACCGTCTTGGAGCAGGGTGTCGTCATAGCAGTACCCGACGATGATGGGGTCCTCGGAGCTGGCCGCATGCTTCCTGAGGGTATCCACCACCTGGGCAATGGTCTCGCATGCCCCCAGGTAGGCGTTTTTCCGGCAGACAGCATACATGGAAAGATGGTTGTGGGTCTCGTTGAATCCGGGGAAAAGAGCACCTCCCTGCATGTCCACCCTGTTGCAGTCGGGACCGGCAAGGGCGGTCATGGCCTCATGTCCGCCCACTCCGAGAATCCGGCTTCCCTCGGTGACCAGGGCATCGGCCTGCCAGAGCCTCTGGTCCATGGTCACCACCGTACCATTTTCGTACAACGTCCTTTTCATTGTTTTTCACTCTTCTTCAGTTGTATTGTCATGCCAAATGACCCGTGCAGGTACAATCAGGTCAGTCGTTTGCGTTGGAAACCGTGATCCCGGGCAGGAAAGATATGTTTTCCGGACCTTTTTCTGCTGGTTTTTCGCAGGCCGCACTCCGGATTTTTCTGGCTGCTCGTTTTCGGAAACCTTCCCTGACCGACTCCAGGATTCCCCAGATACCGCCCCGGGCAAAAAGGACAAAAAGGATGAAGACCACGCCCTGGATGATGAGCCAGCGGTCCCACAGGGTGCTGGCAAATTCCGACGCCATGGTAATGAGACCTGCGCCGATAACCGGACCTACCAGGGTTCCCATTCCGCCGATAAGGACCATCATGACGATGTTGCCCGAGGTTTCAAAATGCACGCTGTGGAGGTGGGCAAAGTTGATGTGCATGCAGTAGAGGCTGCCGGCCAGTCCCATGAACATGCCGCCGAGAACGAATACGGCAATTTTGTACAGCCGGACATTGTACCCAATGGCTTGGGCCCGGACCTCGTTTTCCCGGATGCCTTTGAGGACGGCACCAAAGGGGGAAAGGGTGATGCGGCGTATGATCATGAACGAGATGAGAAAGACGGTGGCAGCAAAGAGATAAAAGGAAAGAGACGATTGGAGGTCGATGCTGAAGATGCCGGGAATTTCAAGATTGGGCCGGGGAACCCCTGTGAGCCCGTCATCGCCTCCGGTCAGATCGCTCCATTGGTACGCGATAAAATAGATGAGTTCGTTAAAGGCCAGGGTAAGGAGCACGGAATAGCTTCCCGAGCGTGTGGAGGCCAGCCATCCGAAGAGCAGGGAAAGGAGGGCGGCTGCGGCAACCCCGCAGAAAACAGCCGCAAAAATGTTCTGGGTAAGATGGATGAGGGTCAGGGAGGTCACATAGACCCCGGTGCCGAAAAACGAGGCCTGGCAGAATATCATCACCCCCGTGTAGCCAAGGCAAAGGTCAAAGGCCACGGCTGCCAGGGCAAAGAGGACGATTTCCGTGCCCAGGGCATAATAGGGCAGGATCAGGGGCAACAGGGCCAGGGTCAAAAGGAGTCCCGGAAACATGGCGTTGTCCGGACGGATGAAGGAGAAGAGGTTTTTTGGTGGTTTGTTTGTGGTGAAGGTTGTCATGATTAATCCCTTATTCCCATAAGTCCTCGTGGTCTCATCAGCAGGATGAAGGCCATGATCACGAAGACGATGATGACGGATGCGCTCGGCAAAACCAGGGTGATGAGACTCTGGGAGAGGCCCACAATAAGGCCGCCGAGGACTGCGCCGATAAAACTTCCCATGCCGCCTATGACCACAACGGCAAAGCATATGCCGAGGATGAGATCACCCATGAAGGGCTCCACCCCGCGCATGGGAGCCGCCAGAACGCCGCCGAGTCCTGCCAGAGCCTGGGCCAGACCGAATATCAGGGTGAACACCAGGGAGACATTGATACCCAGGCAGCTGACCATATCCGAATTTTCCGTGCCGGCCCGGATAATGGACCCGTAGCGTGTCTTTTCAATGAAAAGCCACATGCCCACAGTGAGCACAAGGACCAGAAAGAAGATGAATACCCGGTAGACGGGAAAGAACAGGGTACCTATTTTTACCACCCCCACCAGGGCTTCGGGCATGGAAAAACTCTTGCCCACGGGTCCGTAGATGAGGATGAGCACTTCCCGGCCGATGAGAGCCAGACCGAAGGTCATGAGGATCTGGTAGAGGATGTTCTGGCCGTAAAGACGGCGCAGGAGGGTCCGCTCCAGAATCATGCCGACCCCGGCGGTCATCAGGGGAACCACGAGCAACGCACTCCAGAAATCTCCGGTAACCTGAACATAGGAATAGGCAAAGTAGGCGCCCAGGGCGAAGAAAAGACCGTGGGCAAAATTGATGATGTCCATCATGCCCCAGACAATGGTCAGGCCCATGGCCAGCATGACGTAGATCATGCCCAGCACCAGGCCGTTGAATATTTGCAGTACGATGAGGTTGGTCATTATGAAAGTCCTGTGCGAAAAATCCGGCACCACACCATGCGGCGATGCCGGATTTTCCTTTGCGGGTTAATCCATGATGCAGCCGTTGAGTCCGCAGGCTTGGAAGTTGGCGGAGCTGCCGATGATATCGCCGAAATCCTCGGGAGTCTTCATGGCCGAAGGAGCCTTGCAGCGCACCGAGTAGTAGGGCTTGATGCACTGGTGATCGCAGGAACGGTACACTTCTTCGCCGGTGATACCTGCATATGTGTAGTCTTCAATGGCCGCGATGATCTTGGCCGGCTTGTCACTGCCTGCCCTGTCTATGGCTTCGAGCAGGGTCATGGTGGTGGCATAGGTTGAGGCCGTGACGTACGGCGGTACCTCTCCGTATTTGGCCTGGAAGGTTTTCACCAGTCGCTTGTTCTCGGGAGAGTCGATTTTGTAGAAATACTGCAACCCCCAGATGACCCCTTCCAGGATCTCCGGGCCGATGGCCTTCATCTGAGTGATGCCCGAACCCCAGGCACAGGCGATTTTGGAAACCTGTTTCAGGCCGAAGTTGTGTGCCTGTTTGAGGGCGTTGACCGTGTCCCCCCCGAAATTCAGGAAAAGGACACAATCGGCGCCTGCGGCCATGGCCTTGGTGATATGGGAACTGAAATCGGATTCACCCAGGCTGTGAAAGGAATTGCCCAGAAGCTTCAAGCCCTTGTCTGCAAGTACTTCCTTGGTATTTCTGAGGAGATCTTCACCAAAAACATATTTGGGAGTGATGGTGTAGAAGGTCTTGGCCTTGTATTCGGAAATGACGCGGGGGACGACTTCCCGGATGGCGCCCCAGGTGGGTACCTGCCAGCGGAAGGTGGAAGGGTTGCAGGCCGATCCCGTGATCTTGTCGCTTCCGCCATGACCAAAGAGGAGCATGCCGTTTTTTTTGGTGTATTCCGAAACGGCCAGAATGGTGGAGCTGCTGGGAGAGATGGTGATGATGTTGCAACCAAGGCGTTCATGGGCTTCCTGAGCTTTGCGCACGCCTTCGGCAGGATTGGGGGTGTCTCGTTCGATGAGTTCGATGGGACGTCCCAGCACCGTGCCCCCGAAGTTTTCAATGGCCAGTTGCATGCCGCGCGAAGTGTACAATCCCGTGGATGCATAGGCTCCGGACATGGTGCATCCCAGGAAGAGTTTGACAGATGCGCCGGAAGCATGGGCCTTGGCGGGCATGCCGAGACGGCCCAGGGTGAGACCGGCTGCAGCGGCGGCAGTTGATTTCAGAAAGTTCCTGCGGTTGAATTTCGTGGACATGGGGGCTCTCCTTGTGTGGGTTGGCGGAAAAGGGTGGATGAAACGATATCACATTGCACGGAAAATGATTGATGAAGAAGCTACACGCCGAGATACTGTTCCTTGAGTTCCGGGCGATGGCAAAATTCGTTGCAGCTTCCCTTGAAGACGGAAACGCCCTGCTGCAAAATACAGTACTGGTCCGTGACCACCAGAGTTGCGTTGACGTTCTGTTCCACTAGAATGATGGTTACATGCTCCTTTTTAATGAGCTGGATGGTGTTCAGGAGCATGTCGATGATGAGGGGAGCCAGGCCTTCGGTTGGCTCGTCCAGAATCAGCAGCTGGGGATCGAGACGCAGGGCCCGGGCAATGGCCAGCATCTGCTGTTCCCCGCCGCTCAACTCATTGCCCATGTTGTTGCGACGTTCTGCCAGTCGGGGAAAGAGTTCATAAATCCGTTCCAGGGACCATGCGGCATCGTCCCTGCCGGCAATGAGCATGTTCTCTTCCACGGACAGTGCCGAAAAAATCTGGCGTTCTTCAGGGACATAGCCGATGCCCAGGCGGGCGATCTGGTAGGGCTTCATCCTTGTTATGTCCGTGTCCCCAAAGGTGATACTGCCCTGCTTGGGGGTGACCAGACCCATGATGCTGCGAAGGGTGGTGGTCTTTCCGGCTCCGTTTCGTCCGAGAAAGGTGAAGCATTCGCCCGGGGCCACGTCAAAGGACAAGCCCTGGATAATGTGGCTTTTGCCGTAGTAGGAATGGATATTCTTCACGCTGATCATGGTGGAATTTGTGGCTACCATGTGGACTCTCCGAGATAGGCTTTTTTCACGATGTCGTTGTTTTGGATCTCGTCGGGCGTGCCCTTGGCAATGATCTTTCCTCCCTGCAGAACGCTGATGGTGTCCGAGATGGACATGACCACGTTCATGTGGTGCTCGATGAGCACGATGGTGAACCGTTCTGCCAGGCGATCAATGAGATCGATCATGCGCAGGGTGTCGTCCGGGCTCATGCCGCTGGTGGGCTCGTCCAAAAGGAGGAGTTCAGGTTCGGTACCAATGGCAATGGCCACGTCCAGGGACCGCTGACTGCCATAGGGGATGGTGCCTGCAGGCTCGTCGCGCAGGGCAAGAATGCCCATGAAGTCCAGGATGGCATCGGCTCGGTCGTTGATCTCGGAATTGGAAGCCGCAGTCCGGAACAGGGAGCGACCCAGCCCCGATTTGGTCTGACAGGCCAGGCGAACATTCTCGGCCACACTGAGCTCGGGGAAGATACTGGTGACCTGAAAAGAGCGGCCAATGCCCAGAAGACAGCGCTCGTGGACCGTACGCATGGAGATATCTTCCTTTTTAAACAGGACCTTGCCTGATGTGGGCGGGAAAACGCCGGCCAGAAGGTTGAAGAGGGTGGTTTTTCCCGCGCCGTTGGGGCCTATTATTGAGTGTATGGTCCCTTGACGCACGTTCAGGGTGACTTCGTTGGTGGCCAACAAGGCGCCGAAGGATTTGCAAAGTAGTTGGGTTTGCAGCACGTCTACTCCAGTTTCTGGATTTTTATTCAAGTAACTTGAATTGCTACAAGCCATAGGTATGCCAAAGATAAAAAATCTCTTAAATTTAATGTGTTATAGTATATTGCAAGGGTATGAGCAGGTTTTTTGTGACAAATTTGCAAAAACCATGATCCCTGTGATGGGGAAAAAGGCATTTTTCTTTTGCATGTTTTCTGATGTTGCTTTAAGGATAGCCTGCGGCAGTGCAAAGCCATTTGTTTTTCCATGTAATTTTATGTTTTTACAAAAAAGTATCCCCTTTTCATCCCGAGGGAAAATAGGATACGTGGAATTGTGTACGCTTGTAACCCGCGAACTATGCGTGTATTCTGATAGGTGAGCATGCATGATGCATGATTGTGAAAATGCTTGAATTTTTTTCAAGTGGATGTACGGCAGGCAAGGAGGACTGTGGCGTGAGCGAGAGTGAGAATTCCTTAGGGGTACGGATACGTCATCGAAGAACCATGAAGGGGATGCGTTTGGCGGATTTGGCCGAGGCTGTGGGGTGTTCGGAAAGCATGCTTTCCAAGATCGAGCATGGCAAAGCCAACCCTTCGTTGAAGAGTCTGCATCGCATTGCCCGGGCCTTGGATGTGAGTGCCAGCGCGCTTTTCTATCAGAGTGAGGAAGAAGATTGTATCGCGCGTGCCGGTTCACGCCCCATGATGAATGTGTCCACCCTGCGTTCGGGCAAGGATATTGTACTCGAGGCCCTGGCCCCCCATGCACCAGACAGGCTGCTCCAGGCCAATATTCATATCATCCAGCCGGGGGGACACACAGACGGGGAATATCAGCACGAAGGGGAAGACTTGGGATATGTTCTCGAAGGCCAATTGGAGCTGTTTTTGGAAGGAAACACCTATCATCTGGGCCCGGGAGACTCTTTTTTGTTTCGTTCGGAACGGAAACATAGCTACAGGAATCCAGGAAAAAGCGTGACCAGGGTTATTTGGGTGAATACCCCGCCAAGTTTTTGAAAAATCCGAAAGCCAATAAATAACATAATTGTTATTTATTGGCTTGCGTATTGGATCAAAATTTAAAAATTTTACAAAATAGTTAAATTTATTTTGATGGTATCTTTTGCCGGTATCACTCCGGCGTCCCTGCTCATTGACCTCAGAACCACCTCACAAGTTCCTGGTCCGTACGGTATTCTTCGCCCGGTTGGAAAGAATGACATTGTCCACACATCTCAACTTGTTCCTGCCGGGCGTGATGGCGGAATGCCCCAGAGCCATCATTTCCAACAGTCTGAAATGGCTGGGGTGTTCAGAAGTCTGCGGGCGCATTGCTGTACTTCAAGATTGCGGAATGCTGACACCCGCATGGTCCTCAGTCCCGGGCTCGTGGCTGCCAGCTGCATGTCATGAACGCACACGCCAGGGCGGTATTGGTGAAAATTCCCACCTGGCATCATTGCCCTTGAGGTGACCGGGTCCGAACTCACTGGTCTTCTCGTCCTCGTAGAACAGGACAAATACAGGGGCTGATTTGAATCCCCTGGACCCCTTACCAGCTGCCATACCGTCTAAAATGTACCGGCAGACCTCGTCTCGCGACCTCTTCCCTAACACAGGGGGCTCTCGTCATGGATCAAAGTCCACGTGTTCGGCTTGGGGTTATGCCATTTGTGTGGATTGCGGGATCACATCCTCATCTCCAGCCATTCTATAAAATTCCGTCCCCCTTCCCCTGTGGGCGAAAATTCCCATATTCCCCTGTTTGTTTTTTCCCTGAAAGTTTCTGAAAACCAGTCCCCACAGTCATGGGAAGCCTTGGGAGCAAGAAGGAATGAGTATCTTGGCGGACCTCCAAATTTTTTCCAGATGAGGGCATCGCGATAGATATGCACAGAGGAGAACGCGTCTCCCAGGTTGGTACGGCCCACGCGGTATTTGGCATCGAGACATGCCCACCAGGCATCGCCGTGTACTGGTTGCCATGCGATGGTGATGTCGGGACGGCGTTCTGTTGATAGTGAGTAGCGGGATGCGTTGTTGCGGGCAAAGTAACCGGGGAAGATGGGGTTGAATGCGAGATCGATTCTGGAACCGTTGGGCGCGGTACCCGTGGTTGTGGCTCCTGTACCGGAACTGGTCATGTTCAGGATGTGTCCAAACCCCTTGCTCTGCCATTTCCAATGGGGCCATTTCTTTTGGGAGGCGTGGACCAGCGTCAGGTAGCACCATATTTCATAGATCTCATAGCTGGGGCGGACAGGAGCTCCACAAGGCTGTCCCTGGTCAAGGCTGAATGCAGGGGAGATGAAAAGCCTGCTTGTGGAGTGAAAGGCGGCGTAAGCGGGATCGTCAAGAACAACAAGCAAAGCGGCCTCGCTCGGGGGATGGGGGCGAACATGTCGCAGTGGGGAGCGTTTGATGATGTTTCCGATGATTTCGGCCCCATCAAGAAGACTCCTGCTTCGATTGAGGCACCACCGGCTGGTGTCGTCCACCGGGGGGCTTTTTGCCATGGAGCGGAGAGCGATGCCTGTCGATTTCAGGGTGTGTTCGGCTTTTCGTGCCAGCCAGACCACATACCGGTTGGCAGGATGGTCAACGGTTTGAGTGATACACCGCTGGGGGAAATGGGGCTCATCACCGATCAGATCGACCCGTACCCAAGGGAGAAGCCAGGCACCGGTTTCCGGATGTCGCGTGACCCAGGCAAGGGATTCTCTGTCTGCCTTGTGCATGTTTCGCAACGCAACGTCCTGCCAATATCCCGCATCCTTGGTTCTGGGCGTTTGGCAGATGGTTGCCAGGCTTATGACCAGAGGGTTCACAAGCGGGAGCAGTGCTGTGGCCAAAAATTGCGGCGTGGGTCCCGTCTCGGTTGTTATCCTGCCATTTACCCCGCCTTCGAGTCCCACACTCACTCCGTTCAGCCAGATCTCAAGGTCGCTTAGCATGATTTGCCAGGCTTTGGGATCCAGTTTGTTTGGCGCTGGTCTGACCCGTATGGGAATAGACGTACGGGATGTTGGAGTCTCAAGATGCAGGACGCTTTTTCCCACCCAAAAACCCGTGTTCAGGGAAAAGCATCCTGGAGCGCATGCTTCAAGAGGCAGTTGATCTAGCCAGGCTCGTGTAGTTGCCGGTTCCTTGACAACGACTTCATAGGAACGGTTTTCCTCAAGGCACAGGATTCCATTGAGAGGGCCGATTTTTTCCCCCTCATGATATACGGCACATGGTGTCATGACCAAAACCTGGTAATACCCGTTGCCACAAGCTGCTGGCGCATGGATTCGATTTTTTGAACGCATTGATCAAAGGAGTGATCCCGACAGATGTCCCCAATCCCCTTGAGGGCGGTAATGAGCGCGGGACTTTCCTCACCACGAAGACGCGGCAGAATTTTGGAAAATATGGCCTGGTCCAGAAGACGATTGCCAGCATCGGTAGTGACTGATCCTCCATCCGTACAATCTCGAACAAAAGCCAGAATTTCACCGGCTACCCGATATCCAAAGTGACGACGGATAGGTTTGAGTTGCTCTTGAAGCTGGATAAGAAGCTTTTCTACTGCGGTATTACGATGTTCCGCAGGCTGACGTTCGAAATATCCCTGTAGATCAACATCCCAGAATTCAAAGGTGAATGCCCGGTCCAGAACCTTGTCGCTGAAGGGATGGGTGGTCTCGTCCATGTTCACCGTACCGCCGATAAAAAGGTTTCTGGGCCACGTAATGGACGGCGGTACATCATTGACGTTATCTTCATTACTATGGAGCACGATGGGGCCTTTGATTTCCATGGCTGAAAGAAAGGGGGCAAAATATCGCTCCACCCGGGCCATGTTCATTTCGTCCAGAATGAGAAAATAGGGGAGTTCGGGATTGCGGGCTGCACCAAGAACAATCCGCAAGCCCGGTTCTGCCTGGAATGTCGGGTCAGCATGAAGGGCATTGAGATAGCCCAGTAACCCGGACGGGTCCCGCCAGTCCGGAGAAACAGCAACAACAGCCGAATGCTTTTCCGGATCAACCCCGACAAGTTTGCAGTAGAGCCGGGCATAATGCCGCAGCAATGCCGTCTTCCCTGTTCCGGACAATCCGGAAAGAATCACAAAGCGTTTGGTGTCCAGACAATGCCATGCATGGTGGAGAGATTGAATTTGTGTGTCGGAAAAGATGTACTGGGCAGCTTCGGGATCACTGACAAAGGTGTCCTTGATCTGTTGCAATGTTGGCCACGGGTTGATTAATGATGACGCTTCGTCCTTATCTTCTGTTTTGACGGGTATCGAAGGGCGGGGAGGTTCGGGCAATTCTTCTGGAAGGCCGGAATGCCAATATGCTCCATAGGGGGTCAGGGATAATTTCCCCCTCATTGTCATTGATCAGCCCAAGACCTTTTGACCAAGCCAGAACAGCGCTTGGCGCATAATTGGTCGTCCATTGAGGATATAAATTTTTGAGTTTTTCAAACAGAGCGTTTCGTTCGATATTGGGGTGCTCGTGTGTGTAGCGCAGTATGTGCGCAAATCCAAAAGCAGACTCGATGATTCTTTGGGTCAGACTGTCAGGGGCTTCTTCTTCCAAAAAGGCATCCCCTGCTGCACTGGGATACCACAGGCCGTTGTCCTGATGTTCAATCAATCCTAACCGTTTTAAGTTGCTGAAAATGGACCGGCAGGACAGGGGAGTGTACTTGTTGAAATAATCACCATTGCGCAGGTTTTCCACAAACTCATCCCGGTCAACCCCTGCCTGGCAAAAATTCACAGCTTCTCTGTACCCTTCCTGATAACCATTTGATGCGGGTAATCCCTTGGATTGTTTGTTGATTGGCCATAAGGAAATTTCGGGTTTTGATCGAGGATCAGGATCATTGCCAGTGTCCCCGTATCTGTCCTTCCAAAAAGGTTCATTCCTGAACCGATCGTAATCCTGCTCCTGCCCCTCAAAGGTAAAGGCGATCAGTGCATCGGCATACCACGATGACCCAGGGACAACTTTCCAAAGGGCTGCCATGTACGTGTAAAAATACCATTCGCGTACAGGATCAACCCGGTTCCAGGTTACATGAACAGCATGGCCGTTCCCGGGATTAGCAGTAATTTCTCCGATTGCCTTGATCCCCATGACAGAAACAGCCCGGTCGTTATTCTCGAAAGGAAGGCCGTTTTTTCGAGTATAGCTGGCTTTGATGGCTATTCGTTCACCAACCTGCATGGATTTTACATGATCGGTGTACTTGGTGTCGTACCCGTTTTCCCAAATTCCATCGGTAATGAATCGTTCAGACTGGTCATCGCCAGCCCATGTTGCTCCGACAAACCAGTACGCTTGGGGGGTGGTGTTGTTCATATGGATTCCTCGTGAGGATTTGGGATGGTTGCGGATAATGGTTCAAGAACAGATGATGTTGCGGTCTTGGAAAGATGCATCATATTGAGGTGACATATTTTTTGGAGATAACAGTTCATTCAGGAGTAGCCAATGTTATGCTAGTCGAACATAAAGAAAAATTAATTTCATCATATTGTTTGTTCTTCATGGTCGACTAGATTGATTTTTCACATCATAACAATTCAAAATATTGCTCGTAATTCTATTATATTGAAAAAACATTTGAAGTAACTATGATCGTTATATATTCATGATATGCTTTATACCATCTTAATTAAACATGGATGCAGGTTTTACTATTTTTTGTGTAAGGATATCAGCTAATCTATAGTATGTAAATTTAACATTATTTCTTGCTGGTCTTGGTTTATTTTTTAGTTCGATAACTTCATCATCTGCTAGTATATAAAATTTTTTTTCTTCTGAATCTTTATAATTTGATTCTGATATGAATTTGTTAAGTCTTTCATTTATTTTTTTGTCATTTATATATTCGTTTGCTCTATCGATGTCAGATTTGAGTGTAGGATTAAAAACTATAACATCTTTTATTTTGTATAGTTTTTCCATTGTACCACCACCATTAGCTCTAAATGTAACGAATATTGTTTTTTTATATCTATATTCTTTTCTGTCAGGGCATTCATAGATCAAATATTTCTGAACCAAATCGATCGTTTTTCCTGCAGGGATAGAGAGCACCTCTTTTTCATAAAAATTCATGTCCTTATTCACTCCAGTTATAAAATTATAATATTGCCACAGTAAGTCATTGTTATCTTTATTTCGTTTAGAAATTATATTTATAATTTCTGCCCATCTAATTGTTATTATTTCGTTTGTGAGAATGGTTTTGTAATTTGTTAACACGATAGGTATTTTTTTGTATTTTTCTAATTCTGGAAGCTCATCTGCATGCAAATATTTTTGTAGTTGAATTGATGCATCAATCGGTTTTATGTTAGATTTTATACTTTTTGCTTCAATAATTATCGCAAGAAAAGGTTTTTTGTCCTTATCTATTTTAATTAGTATGTCTAATCGTTTTCTTGACGTGGTTATTTTTTCTGCTATAACCTCTATTTTGTTAGTGTTATTCCAATTTGGTTGTATTTTTTTATTTTTTGTGTAATCCTTTACTGTTTCTATTGATAAAATATCTTTTATTATATCGGGATATTCTTTTAAAATATAAGCTAATCCTTTTGTTTGCTTTGTTTCTTTGTTCCCATTAATCATATCAAATATGGATGATTCAAATTTTGCATTCTTATTTTCATATATACGAAATACTGTCTTCACAGTGTCTTCTACCTTTTTTTGATGTGTGCCTTATTATATGGTTCCTGATAATTCCAGTTTGATCATATTATCAGGGATTTTCAGCGTTATTAGCTTATTGATTAGAGTATCTGACGAAATCAGATATTTTTGAAAAATTACTGCTTCATGTTTTCAGTCCAGAGGGGTGGAGGTCTTTTTACTGCAGGTGACTTCGGTATTATTTTGATTGATTCCTAAATACCTTCACGATGAGTTGGATCGAGAAAGTTTGAAGCGTATGACGGGAAAGATGGTCGAGAAAAGTTATTTTATATCGATATTGTCTGGATTTGGTCATTCTATTCGTCGTTGATCCCGGACGGGGACAGCGCTGCCGCTATCTCCATGATCCTAGGGTGTTAACAGCTTCTCATCTAACATGACGACGTTGTATGACGCAAGAGGGGTTTCCGATTTTTGGAGATTTGGAGCAAGGGTGGTCGGGACTGACGTGGCAGGTGAGGCGTGCAGATAATGCAAAGAAAAAGGGGTTACGCTTGATAAGCGTAACCCCTTAGTTTTTATTGGCGCGCCCGGCACGATTCGAACGTGCGGCCAACGGCTTAGAAGGCCGTTGCTCTATCCAGCTGAGCTACGGGCGCCAATGGATGCTATATCGCATGGTTGTGGGAATTGTGATGGACAAGGATTCCCTGCGAACAGCTAGAGGCGAATAGGGAAGATCGAGGAAAATGTCAACCTGTTCAAGGGGTCAGAAAAGGATTCGGGTTCCCAATTGACAAAGAACAGGACTTGGCCAACAAATGCAACCCGTTGAGCATGTCTGTCCGGACCCATGGTCCCGTGGTGCGGGATAGGGGCGGGCAGGGGCGTGCTTTTTTTCATCCCGTGGTTTACGGGGTCACTTTGTCCTTATGGGCAGCCATCCCGGCTCTGGTTTGCCTGGGCCGGTAACAGGGGCGGCATTGTACACATGTCACATTCTCCTTTTTTTCCCACGTGGGAATCCTTCAACGCCCATCTTGATTCCCTGGGACTTTTCCGCATGAAACCCGGTTTGGAGCGAGTGCATGAGGGCGTGGCGCGTTTGAACCTTGGCAACCCCTGCCTGACTCTGGTCCATATCGTGGGCACCAATGGCAAGGGGTCCACGGCTGCGTTTCTGCACGCCATTGCCTCTGCCCATGGATATACCACGGGTGTGTTTACCTCGCCCCATTTTGTGACTCCCCGGGAACGCATCCGCATTGGCGGGGAGATGCTTTCCCGTGAGGCGTGGCTGGATCTGGCCAATGATGTGTACGCCGCCTGTCCGGAGCTGGAATTTTCCTATTTTGAATTGTTGACCCTCATGGCCATGCTCGCCTTTGTGCGTGAAGGGGTTGATCTGGCCATCATGGAGGCGGGTCTTGGCGGGACCTGGGATGCCACCTCGGTCTTTGCCCATCATCTGACCCTGGTCACTCCGGTGGGCATGGATCACGAACAGGTGCTGGGTTCAACCCTGGAGGCCATTGCCAGGGACAAGGCCGGAGCCATTGAGGGAGGAGAGGTGGTGTGCGCTCCCCAGCAACCGGGTATTGGCGATATTTTTCGGACCCGGGCAGATGCAAAAGAGGCCGGATTTAGGGAAATGCCCCGTGATGGCGGTTTTGTCTGTCCGGATGGGGCCATGCTGGATATTGACCAGATCAGGCTTGGACTTGCCGGTGCCTTTCAAAAGACCAATGCCAGGCTTGCCCTTGCCGGCTGGTCGGTTTGCAGCCGCATCCGGGGGTGGTCATTTTCGTCTTTGGAATGTATGCATGGGCTTTCTCATGCCAGACATCCGGGCAGGATGCAGATCATTCCGGGAGATCCCATGGTGCTTCTGGACGGAGCGCACAACCTGATGGGGCTTGAAGCCCTTGCCCGATCCCTGGATCAGATGCATTTTGGCCCCGAGGTGATGATTTTTTCCTGCATGAAGGACAAGAATCTTCTGGATCATCTGGACAGGGTCCGGGCCTTGTGTTCCGGTTTGATCCTGGTTCCCGGGATACCGGACAACTCCCGGGCCATGGACCCTCATGATCTGGCCCGTCTTCTTGGTCCCCGCGCTCGTGCCTGCTCCAGTATGCACGAGGCTTTTGATGTCATTGGCAAGACCGGCAAAAGGGTGCTGGTGTGTGGTTCCCTGTTTTTGCTTGGCGAGTATTTTCGCATGCGGCCTGACATGCTGTAGGAGCAGGTTGGGTGCACCACGTGCGGCAGCGTGCAGGGGGGCAAGGTCCTACGGTCCTGTTTTCATATCATTTGATACACCCATACGAACAAGGAATGGAATATTGCAAAATCTGTTCAGACTTCTTCCTTCGGTAGACAAGTTCTTGCAGGCATTTGCCACCCACAAGGAGCTTGCCTGGATTTCCCAGCCCATGCAGCGGGAAAAGATCAACCAATTTCTGGACCTTTGCCGCCAGGAAATTCGGGATCAGGTGATCACCGATCCCGAAGAACTTGCATGGGAAAAGCTCGTGACCAGGGCGGCCTCCTTTGTCTGCTCCCAGTCCCGTCCCCATTTTCGCAGGGTGCTCAACGGCACAGGCGTGGTGGTGCACACCAATCTGGGGCGGTCCATTCTGGCTGACAGCGCGGTGGAGGCGGTGAGTGATGCCTGCCGATACTATTCCAATCTGGAGTTCAACCTGGCCACGGGCAAGCGAGGCATCCGCTACGCCCACGTAGAAGATCTCCTGTGCAGGCTGACGGGCGCAGAAGCCGCTTTGGTGGTCAACAACAATGCCGCGGCTGTCCTGCTCATTCTGGATACATGGGCCAAGGGGAGAGAGGCCATTGTCTCTCGGGGCGAACTGGTGGAGATCGGGGGATCGTTTCGCATTCCCGAGGTCATGGCCAAGAGCGGCGCCATTCTCAAGGAAGTGGGGGCCACCAACCGCACCCATGTGCGCGACTATGAAAACGCCATCAACGAAAACACGGCCGTGCTCATGCGCGTGCACACCTCCAATTATCGCATCATCGGATTCCACAAGGCGGTGAGCCAGGAAGAACTGGTGGCCCTGGGGCACAAGCACGATCTGCCGGTCATCGAGGACATGGGCAGCGGCAATCTTTTTGATTTTTCCGCCTACGGCATGATGCCCGAACCCACGGTGCAGCAAACGGTTGCCGCGGGCCTGGACGTGATTTCCTTTAGCGGGGACAAACTGCTGGGAGGGCCTCAGGCAGGCATTATTGTCGGACGCAAGAAATACATTGATCCCATCAAAACCAACCAGCTCAACCGGGCCCTGCGCATCGACAAGATGACCCTGGCCGCCCTGGAAGCCACCCTGCGGCTGTATCTGGATCCGGAACTGGCCAGGACCCATGTTCCGACCCTTTCCATGATCACAGCGGATGCCTCCTTTCTCAAGGCCAAGGCACAACGAATGAAACAGCGTTTGAAACGGCGTTTCAGTGACCGTTTGGATTTGACCCTGGTTCCCAGTGTTTCCCGCGTGGGCGGTGGGGCTTTTCCCGAGCAGGATCTTGCCACCACCCTGGTGGGGATCAAGGGCAGGGACTGGTCGGCTGATGAACTCAAAAACGCCTTTTTGGCCACCAATCCGCCTCTGGTGGGGCGTATTGAGGATGATTGGTTCTGCCTTGATCCCAGGACCCTTGATTCCCGACACATGGGTCTGGTCATTGAGGCATTGCAGGAGGCGTTCGAAGGACTTGGAAAGGACGGCCTCAAGGACAAGGAATACAAGAAATAAATGGTAACTGAGAACGGAGAATCATATATGGAACCGAAGATGAAATGCGATCCCAAGAGCTGTTGGGAAATTTTTGATACCTCCTCCCACCGCAAGGCCATGGAGGAGATCTGTGCCAGGTACCGGACCTTTTTGTCCACGTGCAAGACCGAGCGCGAAGTGGTTGCCTGGGGCCGGAAGATTCTCAGGGAAAGGGGATTTTCCGAGGATTTTTTACAGGATCTGGTTATGCGCAATCATCGGGGCAAGACCCTGTTCATGGCCCGTCGGGGCAAGCGCCCCCTGTCCGAGGGCATTCGTCTGGTGGGGTCCCATGCGGACAGCCCCCGCCTGGATTTCAAACAGCACCCACTTTATCAGTCATGCGAAGTGGGCCTGGCCAAGACCCATTATTACGGGGGGATCAAGAAATACCAGTGGTTTTCCCGGCCCCTTGCCCTGCATGGCGTGGTGGCCAAGACCAATGGGGAAACCGTGCACATTGCCATTGGCGATGATCCCGAAGATCCGGTGTTTGCCATTGCCGATCTGCTTCCCCACCTTTCCCAGAAGCAGGCGGACAAAAAGGTCAGTGAGGCCTTTGAGGCCGAAAAGATGAACATTTATCTGGGCCATGCCCCCCTCGAACAAAAGGGAACATCCGAGTGCCAAAAAGAGGATGAGCCCATCAAGAACCACATCCTTGCCCTGCTGGGCAAGAAGTACGGCATTGTGGAAGAAGACCTGTACAGCGCTGAAATCCAGGCCGTGCCTGCAGGACCGGCACGGGAAGTTGGTCTGGATCGATCCATGATCGGCAGCTATGGTCAGGATGATCGCATCTGTGTGTTTACGTCCATGGAGGCCTTTCTGTCGTCTGAAGAACAGCCTGAATACACCCAGGTGGTTCTTGTGTGGGACAAGGAGGAGATCGGTTCTGACGGTTCCACCGGAGCCCAATCCCTTTTCTTCGAGTATTGCATGAGGGATTTAATCGATGCCTGGGAACCCGAGACCAAATTCCGCCATGTCATGCAGGTCACCAAGGCCCTGTCTTCGGACGTTCATGCGGCCATGGATCCGGATTACCAGGATGTGCATGAAAAACTCAACGCCTCAAAGCTGGGATATGGTCCGGTGTTCTGTAAGTTCACCGGTCACAGGGGGAAATACGGAGCCAATGACGCCCATGCCGAATACGTGGCCTGGCTCAGAAAGATCCTCAACCAGGCCGGCATTCCCTGGCAGATGGCCGAACTGGGCAAGGTCGACCAGGGCGGCGGGGGAACCGTGGCCAAATACCTGGCCATCTACGGCATGGACATCATCGATTTCGGCCCCGGTGTTCTGGCCATGCACAGCCCTTTTGAGATTTCCAGCAAGATGGACGTCTACGCGACCGTGCTGGCCTACAGGACGTTTTTGAAAAATTGACGCGAGTTGCGCCGCAGTATTCGGTGTGCAGGATGCCGTGTCGTATGCCAGCCACGGCATGTCCCGGGCATGGTCCTGCCCCCTGTGCACTGTCTGTTGAGCACGTTGTTTCCTGTATCCCCATTTTCATACAAGGAGCGTTTCATGCCTGTCATCATGGGCACTGCCGGTCACATTGATCATGGCAAGACAACCCTTATCAAGGCCCTCACCGGGATCAATTGCGACCGGTTGGTGGAGGAAAAAAAGCGCGGTATCACCATTGAGCTGGGCTTTGCCTTTCTTGATCTGGATACGGATCTGCGCCTGGGGATCATTGATGTCCCGGGCCATGAAAAATTCGTCAAGAATATGGTTGCCGGTGCCGCAGGCATTGACTTTGCCCTGCTGGTTATTGCTGCTGATGAAGGAGTCATGCCCCAGACCCGGGAGCATCTGGAAATCTGCACGCTTCTGGGCATCAAGACCGGTCTTGTGGCCCTGACCAAGACGGACATGGTTGATGAGGAATGGCTGGAACTGGTGACCGAGGATGTTGCCTCCTACCTTGAATCGACCTTTTTGAAAGATGCTCCCATTATCCCGGTATCCGCGCACACGGGTGCGAGCATTGACGAGCTGAAACAGGAGATCACCCGGCTGACCAGGGCGTTCAAGCCCAAGCGGCGGTCCGATCTGTTCCGATTGCCCATTGACCGGGTGTTTGTGATGAAGGGATATGGGACCGTTGTCACGGGAACCAGTTTCTCGGGCAAACTCAAGGTGGGCCAGGACCTTGTCCTCTATCCTTCGGGACTGACCACCAAGGTTCGGGGACTTCAGGTCCACGGTGACAGCCAGGAAGAGGCCGAGGCCGGGCTCCGAACAGCCATCAACCTGTACGGCCTGGAAAAGGCCGAGATCAGCCGGGGTGAAATGCTGGCCCAGCCTGACTCCCTGTTTCCCAGCACGGTCTGGGATCTGGAGATCACCTGCCTGCCTTCGGCCAAAAAGGGGATCAAGCACCGCACCCAGGTCCATTTCCATCACGGAACCCGGGAGATTCTGGCCAGGCTCTATTTTCTGGACAGGGACAATCTGGAACCCGGTGAGACCGCTGTCTGCCAGGTCCGTTTTGAAACGCCCATGGTAGGGGTTTATGGGGATCGATGCATCATCCGCTCGTTTTCGCCCTTGCAGACCATTGCCGGCGCCTCCATCATCAATCCCCTGGGGCGCAAGGTGAAACGGTTTTCCAGGGATTTGCACATCTTGGAGACCCTGGCCTCGGCCCAGGAAAAGGATTTGGTCATTCACCAGCTGGAACTGGCGGGCACGGGCGGATTGAGTTTTGCCAAACTGCGTATCATGACCGATATTGAGTCAAAGGCCCTGGAAAAGGTTCTGCAAACCCTGGGCGGGCGCCAACAGGCCTTTCTGGTGGACAAGGACCAGCGTATTTATGTGTCCGGCGAACTCGTGCTTGAGCTGTGTGATCAGGCCATTGCCTTTTTCAAAACTTTTCACCGGGAAAATCCCATGCGTCCGGGACTTTCCCGGGGCGAGCTGGCCTCCACCTGGGGCAAGGATCTTTCGCCCAAGCTCTTTCATTTTGTGTTGGAACGGCTGAACAAACAGGAACGGATCGTTGTGGACCAGGAATTGTTGCATCTTCCCGGACACAAGGTTTCCCTGGCATCGGATCAGGACAAACTTCGTCGGGAGCTCACCGCCCTGTATCAAAAGGGCGGTCTGACTCCGCCCACCCTCAAGGTGGTGCAGGAAACCCTAGATGTCTCGGCCAAGGATATTCTTCCCCTGATGCGCCACCTGGTGGAAGAGAACCAGTTGATCAAAATCAGCGAAGATCTGTATTTTGATGCCCGCGCCATCCAGGAATTGCGCACCGTGTTAACGGATTTTTTTGCCACCAGGGAAGAACTCACCCCGGCAGATTTCAAGGATCTGACCGGTTTGTCGCGTAAATTCGCCATCCCCCTGCTTGAATTCATGGACAAGCAGAAATTCACCGTGCGTATTGGCAACAGTCGCAAGATGCGTCGCCAATAGACTCGCCAGGTCACTTCACACCCACTGGGACAGATATTCGTATCTGTCCCTTTTTTTTGGCATGCAACATGATTGGCATTGTCCCGGGTTGCAATTCTCTTGCTCATATCATTGAACTTTTTTAACTTATACAGAGCAGGGACAAGGGCCCCATGTCAGCTTTTTTGTCAGTCCGTTAAGTTTTTCATGACGTCATACATGGTACGTATACAATACGGCACGTTCCATAACGTTATGGGGAATATGGTGCGAACAGGATCAAGCCCGTTGACCCATCGGGTTCAATCACAGGGGGAGAGGAGATGAAACAGGGGATTCGCGTGTCGTTTCGGGTTCGGATCATGCTCATGATCATTGTGGCCATGGTGGCGGTCAGTGTGGGTACCGTGACCAGCGTGGGATTGGAAATGCGGAAGATTCTCACCAACACCAACCGGGAAAATATCGGGGCCATCAAGAAGATCATTGATGCCAGGGTATCCAGGGTGTTACGTGAAATTGAAGGGTATGCCACCTTAACGGCCAGGGATGAACGGGTCATCAAGGGCCTTGTCCAGGAAGATACGTCTGGACTGCAAACATACGGGCAGGCTCTCATTTCCAGCATGTCCCTTGATTTCATCACCCTGGTGGACAGGGAGGGGATTGTGGTCGCCCGGGGACATGCTGCCAAGCACGGTGACAGTCAGGCCGGCAAATACATTGTGCGTCAGGCTTTGCAGGGCCATGTGGCTGTTGGCATTGCCCGAGGCAATCTCATCAGGTTTTCCTTCAGGGCCGCAGCTCCGGTTTATGACCACAATCAGGTGGTAGGGGCTGTCCTTCTGGGGTACAATCTTTCATCCCTTCCCTTTGTTGATGCTATCAAGAAGGATATGCAGGTGGAATGCACGGTTTTTGACAAAACCAAACGGGTGGCCACCACCATTGTCGACGAGTCCGGCAAGCGGGTTGTGGGTACGGTTTTGACCAACAAGGATATTGCTCATACTGTTTTAAATGAGGGAGAAATTTATGAAGGGGAAAATCAACTTTTCGGGGCCATGTTTGATACGGTTTATTGGCCCATTCGGGATCTTGGTGGACAAATCCAGGGCATGCTTTTCATCGGCAAGGACAGGGCGCCCATTGTTCAGGATATCTGGTATCTGATCTGGTTTTTGGCCGTGGTCATTGTGGGCATTTCCCTTGTGGTGGCCGTAGTAACCCTTGTGGTGGCCGGAAAACTGACCAGACCGGTCAAGACATGCATTGCCTTTGCCAAAGAGATCGCCCAGGGACGGCTCGACACCGTTTTGAACGTGCATCGTAACGACGATCTCGGGGAACTGGCACAGGCTCTTAAAACCATGGTTGCCAAGCTCAAGAAGCTTATAGAGCAGGCAGAGGCTGAAAAAAAGCAGGCACGCATGGAAAAGGAAAAAGCTGATCAGGCCATGCGTGAAGCCGTGACCGCCCGGAAAGAGGCCGAGCATGCCCGTGCCGAGGGTATGCAGCAGGCTGCCCAATCCATTGAGGGCATTGTGGAACGGTTGACCTCGGCTTCTGAAGAATTGGCCGCCCAAAGTGAACAGGTGACCCAAGGGACAACGTTACAGAGTACAAGAACTCAGGAAACAGCAACTTCCGTTGAGCAGATGAATGCCACGGTTTTGGAGGTGGCCAAAAACGCCTCCCGGGCTTCCCTGGCTTCCAAGGAGGCCAAACAGAACGCCCTTACAGGCAAGGAGGTCGTGGCTCGTGCTGTGGATTCCATTAACAAAGTGCACAAACAGGCTCAGACCATGAAAAGCAATTTGGACAAGCTTGGTTCAGAAGCCGATGGCATCGGACAAATCCTGAATGTCATCAGTGATATTGCCGACCAGACCAATTTGCTGGCACTCAACGCGGCCATTGAGGCTGCCCGAGCCGGTGATGCGGGCAGGGGCTTTGCCGTTGTTGCCGATGAAGTGCGCAAACTGGCTGAAAAGACTATGCAGGCCACCAAGGAAGTGGGGGTGGCCGTTAAAAGCATTCAGCAGGGAACTGAAATCAATATCAAAAATATGGATGTTACGGCTCAGGTAGTTACCCAAACCACGGAACTGGCCAATCAGGCAGGTAATGCCCTCAACGAGATCGTGACTTCATCCGAGGAGATGTTCGAACAGATTACCTCCATTGCCACGGCCTCTGAAGAACAATCGACGGCCAGTGAAGAGATCAGTAAATCCATTGAGGATATCAATCAGGTGACCCAGGAAACCGCTCAGGGTATGCAGCAGACAAGGGATGCCACTGTGGAACTTGCCTCCCTTGCAGCGCAATTGGGTGAACTTGTTCAGGAGTTCAGATCCCGGTAGCCTTTGACATTCATCCCGGTTTGCAACAACAAAACCCTTGGGGCAGATCTTGTGGATCCCCCAGGGGTTTTTTGCCATTACAGTTCATACGGGAGCAAGGAGCAACGCAATGCACGACAATTCCCCCCAGTGGCTCAAATGGGCCCGGACCATCCAGGCCATCAGCCAGATTGGTCTGACCTACAAGAAAAATCATTATGATGAAGAGAATTTTACCCAGCTCATGCACATTGCTGCCGACATGGTTGCGTATCACACCCAGCGATCCAGCCAGGAGCTGGAAAAGAATTTTCTGGCCCAGCCGGGCTATGCCACGGTCAAGGTGGATGTGCGGGGGGCTCTTGTCCACGAGGGCAGGCTGTTGCTGGTCAAGGAGCGGGCGGACGGAAAGTGGACCATGCCCGGAGGGTGGGCTGATGTGGGGGAAACACCTTCCCAGTCCATCATTCGTGAAGTCAGGGAGGAGAGTGGTTTCGAAGTCCGGCCCACCAAGGTTATAGCCGTGCTGGATGCCAACCGCAGGGGAAGACCGCTGGAGTTTTACCACGCCTTTAAGATCATTTTCTTATGCGAGATGGTCGGTGGTGAACCAACTCCCAGCGAGGAAACCTCGGAAGTGGGCTTTTTTGACATGGATGATCTGCCCGAGCTTTCGGTCAATCGTACCAGCCCCGAGCATATTGCTGAAATCAAAAAACATCTCCAGGATCCGTGCCGGCCTGCGGCTTTTGATTGAGGGATGCCCCGGCCCTTTGCGTTACGCATCCATCCGGAGTTGCTGGCGTCCGTACACGGCCTGACCCAGGGAAATGCATCCGTCATTGGGGGGCAGATGATTGTGGACCAGCACGGTCAGTCCCTTTTGTTCCAAAAGCGGGGGGAGTTCCAGGCTGAGGGTCTGATTCTGCATGACCCCGCCGCTCAGACCAATGGTGGAGACGCCCTGTTGCTGGGCCCCCTGGTCTGCCCATGCGGCCAGACCGTGCATGAGTCCCAGATGAAACCGGCGGCTGATGATGCCCGCATCAATGCCTTTTTCCCAATCTCCAACAACCTGGGCAAAAAGTTCCCGTGTTCCCAGCACAAGCATACCGTCCTGCTCACGAACGCTGCACGCGTATCCCGTATGTTCACCCCTGTCCTGGATGGCTTCCAGCATGATGGCGGCCTGGCCCTCGTAGGCAATGGTCAGCTTGAGGCCGAGCAGGGCGGCAACCCCGTCAAACAGCCTGCCGCAACTTGATGAAACAGGAGTATTGATCTGTTTGGCCAGCATGTGCGGGATGAATGCGTCCTGTCGGGCAAATGGTTTCAGCCAGGGCCAGTCCCTGCTGCCGGGAGCCTGTATCCCCAGGTCGCAAAGCATGCTTCTGGCGATGCGCCAGGGTTCCTTGATAGCGGCTTCACCCCCGGGCAGCCGCAGATGATCAAAGCGGCCTGTCCGGTGGTGATCCAGGGTGTGCGTATCCACGGCCAGCAATTCGCCGCCCCACAGGGTTCCATCGGTTCCCAGTCCGGTGCCATCCAGAGCCAGTCCCAATGCCCGCCCCTGGAAACGATTCTCCGCCAGGACCGCGTGGATGTGCGCAAAATGGTGCTGCAGGCTGAACACAGGGATATCCTTGTATTGGTCGGCAAAGCGCGATGAAAGATAGTCCGGATGCAGATCCCGGACCACGGCTTTGGGAACAACCTGGAGGATGTCCTGGAGGTGGGCGGCGATTTCCTTGAAAAATTCGAAGGTTTCCAGATTTTCCATATCCCCGATGTGCTGGGAAACAAAGGCCTGGTTTTCCTTGGTCAGGCACAGGGTGTTCTTGAGTTCAGGGCCGACGCCCAGAACGCAGGGACCGCTTTGGGCCAGGAAAATGGGGCCGGGAGTATAGCCTCTGGCCCGGCGCAGAAATTGAGGGGTTTTCTGGTTATGGCGGACCACTGAATCATCGCACCTGATGAGAATATCCCGATTGTGAAGCAGAAAATAGTCGGCAATGGCGGCCAGGCGCGACAGGGCTTCCCGGTTGCCCAGGCAGATGGGTTCGGAACTGAGGTTGCCCGAGGTCATGACAAGGGCGGGTATTCTGCTTGGACCGCACAACTGGGCGTAATGGTGCAACAGGATGTGGTGCAACGGAGTGTAGGGAAGCATCACCCCGAGAAAATCCGTATCCGGAGAAAGTTCTCTGGCCAATGCGGAAGCAGGCCTTCGGGGCATGACCACAATGGGCCGGATATGGCCGGAGAGTAGTTCCCTGTCCTTGTCACTTACCGTGCACACGGTTTGCGCGGTTTCAAGATCAGGAACCATGATGGCCAGGGGTTTGCCCCAGCGATTCTTGCGGGTTTTGAGCTGGTTGACGCTGGTTGTGCTGGTGGCGTCGCAGGCCAGATGGAATCCGCCCAGTCCCTTGATGGCAATGATCTTCCCTTCAAACAAAAGGCGAGCCGTTTCCCGGAGGGCCAGAGGGTCCGGGCAGATGCGTTCTTTTATGCCATCGGTCAGCCAGACATGGGGACCGCATTGGGGACAGGCATTGGGCTGGGCATGGAAGCGGCGGTTAAGGGGATCGCGGTATTCTTGGTCACACTGGGGGCACAGGGGAAAACAGGCCATGGAGGTCTTGTCCCGATCATAGGGAATGGATCGGGTGATGGTGTATCGGGGGCCGCAATTGGTGCAATTGGTGAACGGATAGAGATGGCGGCGGTTGTCCGGATCAAAAATGTCCTGGAGACAGTCAGCACAGGTGGCCACATCCGGGGAGATGAGCACGTGATGGCCCTTGCCCTGGGTGCTTTGCAGAATGACAAAGGCGTTGTCACCATCAAGGGGAGGGATGCTTTCCTGCTGGCAGGACACGATCCGGGCCAAGGGGGGCAGGCGGGTTTGAAGGCCGTGGAGAAGGGCGTCAATGTTGGCTGGTTCCCCCTGAATTTCGATGATCACGCCTTCTGGCGCATTGAGCACCGATCCGGTCAGTTTGAATTCATGGGCCAGGCCGTAAATGAAGGGGCGAAATCCCACCCCCTGGACCTGACCCGTGATGGTCAGACGGATACGTCTTTTGGACATGGCGATACGTTTCCCTGGTGGCAGTGAATCAGGCAACCACGTGCTTGCATGGTCAACATGAACAAAACGTCCTGACATCTAGTGCGTTTGGCAGGCAAAGGCAAATGGTTCGGCTGAGCCGTGAAGCGGGCTGCTACGGGTAGGCAAGGCCGGGCGGCTTCATTTGACCTTTTACACGGACCCTTTTATTCAAATCTGTTTCCGATACGTATCCTTTTAGCCGATCTATCAAGGACATTCATGCATTGTTATCATCTTGCCCCCGTGGTTTCCGGCCTTTTCAGGCTATGGGGGAGCACCCTGCGGTTTACCCGTACCAATCATCAGGCCATGACATCCCGAACCGAGCAGGGGCAGTCCATGATTTTTGCCCTGTGGCACGACGAGCTCTTTCCCCTGACCTATCTGCACAGAAACGAAGGAGTGGTCGCGGTGGTCAGCAGCAGCAAGGACGGCGAGATCCTGGCCCGGGTCATGGAACGTCTCGGCTATGGCACGGTCAGGGGGTCCAGTTCCCGCAAGGGGCTCAAGGCCATGCTGGCGGCCCTCAAGGAGGTCCAAACCAAGGGACATCATGTGGTTTTGACCGTGGACGGTCCCCGGGGACCTCGTCATCAGGCCAAGCCAGGGGCCGTTTTTCTGGCCTCCAAGGCCCGGGTGCCCATCATGCCCGTGCGCGCCCGTATCAGCCATGCCAAGGTGTTTCACAAGGCCTGGGACAGGTTTCAGCTCCCCCTGCCGGGTTCCCGGTGCGAGGCAGTCTACGGAGAGCCGTACATGGTCCCGGAAAAGCTCGATACATCCACCCTGGCGGCCGAACAACAACGACTGACGTCCATTCTGGAGGGGATGATCTGATGCTTTTCCCTGGAGAATATTGTCATGCGTGATCTTGTCTATACGGTCATCGGGGCGGTTTGTTCCCGCATGCGTCCCGCTGGTGTACAGCGATTGGGCAGGGTGCTGGGATGGCTTTTCTGGCATGTTCTTCCCGGGCGACGGCACCTGGCTGTTGCGAATATGGAAAAGCGGCTGCAGATTTCCCGCAAGCAGGCCCGAACCATTGCGCGAACCAATTTCAATCACACGGCATGGGCCTTTGGCGAGATTTTTCTGGCCCGGCAGGTGGACTATCATTTCTGGCGCGATCATGTCCTGGTGAGCCCGGATGACCGGCAGCGCTTTGACCATGTTTTTGATCAGGATCGTCCGGTGGTGGCCGTGACAGGACACCTTGGCGGCTGGGAACTGCTGGCCGGATTGTGTCGCCTCCTGATCCCGGCCCGCTGCTGTCAGGTCGTGGTCCGGCTGCCCAAGGACAAGGCCCTGGGGCGGCTCATGCTCAGATTGCGAAGTGTGGGGCATCTTCAGATCCTTCCCCATCGCAATGCTGCCAGAAAAGTGCTCAGGTGTTTGAAAAACAAGGGAATGACAGCATTTCTGGTCGACCACAACTGTTCACGCGAAGAAGCCGTGTTTATTCCCTTTTTGGGCAGGACAGCCGCTGTGAACATGGGTCCGGCCCTGCTTGCCTTGCGGGCCAAAGCCCTTGTGCTGCCTGTTTTTCTTTTCCGGGAAGGCGGGATGCAGTATCGGCTCAAAGTGGGGGAACCCCTGGATACGGCAACCCTCACCGGAACCCGGGGAGAGAATATCCGGACCATTGCCCAATTCTATACCCGGGCCGTGGAGCACATGGTCCAGGAACGGCCTGAACAATGGTTCTGGATGCATAAACGTTGGAAAACCAGACCTGAATAGGTTCTCATACACACAAACAAACGCGCTGGTAGCCATCATGGCTACCAGCGCGTTTGTTTGTGTACGTGTTTGCAGAGGAATGGTTTTGATGATCACTCATCATCCTCATTCTTCCGGAACAGGTCCATGATCAATCCTTCATCCTCGGGGGAAGCCTCCTTGCCCAGATCCTTGGCCTTGCCGAAGCAGGCAAATCCGGTCTCGGTTCGTTTGATGTACCCGGCAGACAGGATGGTCGAATAGGGAATCTGCTTGCGAAGTTCATCATGGGCAATACGGTTGGGAAAGATGATGGGCAGAGGATTTCCGGAAAAATCTTCAAACATGATGTATTTCATGGTGCCTCCTTATGGCAGGGGTTCTGAATATACGTTCATATGGCGGGCAGCGGGAAACAGGCTGGCAGCAGCAACTGGGACGTGAATCCGACGGTGTTACCATCAGAACAGGGGCAAAGGCAGGGAGTGTTCCCTTTTGTGCATGCCTTCGGTCACCGATGCGATACGGGTTCGGGCGGCCTCTTTCTGGCTCTTGCGATCGGATTGCTTGAGTACCGTGGTGTACAAGCGTTTGGCTGTCTCGAAGTTTCCCTGTTGTTCATAGATCAGTCCGGCCCGGTACAGGGCGGTGACCGCCCAGATATTTTGTTTGGGATACGCCCACGCCAGGCGCAGATAGTAGGCAAGGGCCTGGTCAACCTTTCCCTGGGCCTGGGCTCCCTCGCCCAGCCAGAACAGGATCTCGGCCTTGACGGGTTCCTTCAGGTTTGCTCTGCGCTCCCAGAGGGATTCAAGAATGGTCTGGGCCCAGGTCCATTGTTGCTTCTGTTGGCCCAGAAGAGCCAGTTTGAGCTGTTTTTCCGGAGGAATCCGTTCCGGGCGTTCTTGCATCAGCACGGTATAATCCTTGAGGGCGGCATCTTCATAGCCCAGTTCCATTTCCATGCCCGCCCGGGCCAAAAGAAATTCGATGCGATCTTCACTGTCCAGATGGCGTGTTTGAATGGTCTTGAGATAGGACCAGGCCAGGGCGCGATGTCCCTTGTGGTTGGCTGTCTTGGCCAGATGGAGCAGGGCTTTCTGGGCCGCAGGAGACTGGGGATAGAGAAAGGCCAGTTGGACGGATACGGTCCGGTCGGGCCCGGTGGCAACGGCTGTTGCCAGATCCTGGTACTGGGCAAGGTAATCCAGGGGATAGGGGTGTGTGGAGTTGTCCGTGTTCCAGAAATCCGCCATCACCATTCCCGGGTGGTGTAGTCCGGCAGCCGCCAGGAGATAGGCGGTCAGGGTTGCCTGAGGGATCTGTTGGGGTCTGCCAGGGTGACCTCCCAGAACGCTGTAGGCGATGCGCAAGAGAAGGGGAGGGGTGTGCTCCTCCGTATCCAGCCCGGTCCAGGCCTGTTCCAGCTGCTGCAGCGATCCCTGTTCAAGGTTCAGGGCAAAGGCGCACAGGTCCAGGGTTCGGCGAATGGATTCCTGCAGGAACAGGGAATCCCGCTCAGCAGTAACCATCTCCAGTCCCTGCCGGGGGTCCATGGATTGCAATCGTTGGGAAAAGGACGGCCAGACAGGTGCTTCCGGCGGGGTAAGGATCCAATTGGTGTACGCGCGGATGTCCGGTGCAAAAAGGGTGAAAAACGCTTTGATGCGAGGGTTTGTCAGGCTATTGGTACCCTGGGTACGTGCCGGATGACCGATCAACTCGGCAAATCTGTACCAGAAATCAACCACATGGGGCGAGGAAATCTGTTGCAGGAAGTGATCTCCCTGTTCCCAGAATCCCAGGGACCAGGCGGCCAGGGTTTTTCCAATGAGGGTCCTGTCCAAAGGTAGAGAGGCCGACAAGGGGGAGGCTGGAGGAAACAGATCAGTGATGTCGGCAAAAATGGCGGGAACCTGCTTCCAGAAGGTCTGGGTCGGCCAGACTGATTGGCCGATCTGTATCATCTGATCCAGGGTGGGCTTGCGGGTGTCAAAAAGCACGGGATTCTGGGTGAAAAAGGATTCCCAGAACCATTTTTTCCAGACGTTTTCAAAAAGCAGGTCCAGTCCGGACTCTGCTCCCATGACCTTGTGAACATCCTTGCTGTCGGCATTGCGGGCAAAGGCCAGCCAGTTGAAGATGCATGCCTGATAGTCTTCGACCAGCCTGTTGGCCCTGGCGAGCAAGACCAGGCGTTTGTTCTCCTGGGCCTGATCCCCCAAAGCAGTTGCCAGCAACGAGATGACCTTTTCGGGTTTGTTGAGTCTGAGCAATGTTTGGGCCCGATCCAGAATATTGTCCGGACTGCTTGCGCGGGCGGCCAGTTCCTGTTCGTACACGTCCCAGGCATGATAGCTTTCGAGCCAGGCCGCAAAGCTCTGGCTGGAAGCCCTGTTCTGGGCCGCATGGACAGGGGTGCAGCAAAATTCGGCCAGAAGACAGGTTATCATGAATATATGCAGGGTGATACGGAATTGTGGCATGGCATAAAGGGGTTGGTGTGTAATGAAGAAGATGGATGAAGAAGACATCATCGGACAACGATCAGATGAGTGTATCCCGGCGTCTCCAGGGGAGAGTATGAAGCATGCCGGGATACAAAAGTTTACATAATTATCATTATGGGCTTTTCATTCCGGTCGCTTTGCGATGCGCTCACGGAGCAACCGGACCCATCGGACCCGGATGACCGGGTTTGGGGGCTTTTCTGAACCTTTACATCCGTTGGTCGGATCATTGCGACTTGTCTGTCTGCTGTTTCTTCTCCCAGTCAGCCAGAAAGGCCTTGAGACCCTTGTCGGTCAAGGGATGGGCGGTAAGCTGATTCATGATCTTGAATGGGATGGTCACAACGTGGGCACCGAGCATGGCTGCTTCCAGCACATGGGTCATGCTGCGCACACTGGCCACGAGCACCTGGGTGTCGAACATATAATTGTCATAAATGGTCAGGATCTGTGATACCAGTTCCATGCCTTCATGCCCCACATCATCCAGTCTTCCCACAAAGGGACTTACGTAATGGGCACCCGCCTTGGCTGCGGCAAGGGCCTGCAAAGGTGAAAAGACCAGAGTCATATTGGTGGCAATGTTCATGGAATTGAGTTGGCGCACCGCCTTGATGCCTTCCAGGGTCATGGGAATCTTGACCACTACGTTGGGACCAAAACCAACCAGATCCCGGGCTTCACGGATCATGCCCTCGGCGTCCTGGGCAATGACTTCAAGGCTTACCGGGCCGTCGATTTCAGCACAAATGGCTGCGGCCACTTCCCGCCAGTCGCTGGCTTCCCGGGACATAAGGGTCGGATTGGTGGTCACCCCGTCGACCATGCCCAGGGCCTTGGCCTTGCGTATTTCTTCCAGATTTGCCGTATCAATGAAGAATTTCATGGGCTTGTCTCCTTTGCTGTGGTTGGTTACCCAACGGATTTGTTTTCCTGTCCAGCCTGGAGTTGTTCAACATATTTGTCCCGACACTCGTAACTGCAAAAACAATGCACATCCTCGCCGTTCTTGACCCTGATATCCGTATCCTTGGGTACAAAGGTCCCGCAGATGGGATCCTTGACCATGACGCCGTCGGCAGCAAGATCCCTGTTCTTCTGCTGTTGGGTGGCGGCTTTTTTCTTTTTGTCGCCGGTCACCAGTTTGAACAATATATATGCGGCAATGGCCATAATGACAAATTTCAACATAATGATTCCTTTTTTGATGAAGTCCAGATGGTGTTGGAAGAGACAGTATGCGTGGGCAGCCAGGACGATAAAGCGTGTCTTGTTTCACGGCAAGGCAGGAAGGTATGGGTTCATTGGAGGACGTTGCCCATCCTGTCATGAACAGAGCTGCCCTGCTCGTGCCCTGGGCGTCATGGTTCATTTGTCGTCTGCCAGATGGTGTCTCCTTCAATGGTATGGGAAATGGCATCCAAAGCCTGCGATGCCCTGGTCCCGTCAGGCAAAACCAGTTCCGGTTCAATCTCCAGCAGGGGAATGAGTACAAACGCCCTTTCAAGCATCCGCGGATGGGGAAGCGTGACCCGGGGATCATGGCAAACCGTATTGCCAAACAAAAGCAGATCCAGATCAATGACCCTGGGGCCCCATCTTGTGGTTCGCACCCGACCCAGTCTGGTCTCCAGGGCCAGAAGGGAGTGCAGGAGGTCCGAAGGGGTCCACGTGGGGCTGCAGGCCACCTTGATCACCTGATTGGCGAACCAGGGTTGTTCCCTTACCCCCTGGGGTTCGGTCCTATATATTGTTGAAGCCTGCATCAGGGAAAGGCCATCAAGGTTGCTGATGGCATCCAGGGCCTTGTCAAGATGGGCCCGGGTGTCTCCCATGTTCGAACCCAGAGATATGTAGGCAAATGTATGAGGCATGATTACGGGGTCTTGTTGACTCCCCTCTTGCGCCGTTCCATGTGAATGGTCAGAATTTTATTCTTGAGGGTCTCCAGGTCCTGCCCCCTGTCCCGGATGATGTTGATCAGGTTTTGCATCCTGTGGGGTTCCTCTTGTGCAAAGGCGGACAGAACATCGATCTGTTCGGGTGTCAATCCATTTGCCATGGCCTTGTCTCCTTGTTTCACGGTGGTTCACGCGCACGAGGTGATACTCCTTTGAAGGATGCTACCCTTTTCCTCTTGTGCCTGCAAGCATGGAGGTATATATAGGCATGATCATTGTCGAAGTCGAACCCCCTGCCCGACGGAGTGCCCACCGTGTCCCTGCCGCTTTCCGATCAGCAAGACCTGGATCGGTTTCTCGAACATCTCATTGTGGTCAAGGGGCTGGCCGAGAAAACCATTGCTGCCTATCAGACCGATCTGCGCTCCCTGATGCGTTTTCTTCATGTGCATGATATGAACATCCAGGACGTGCGGGAAGACACGCTTCTGGTCTATCTGCGCCATATGTCCAACCGGATCGGATCGGCCAGAACCCTGGCCCGCCATCTTGCCTCGTTGCGTGCCTTTTTCGGATACGCCCATGAGCAGGGACTGATTGCGGACAATCCGACCCTGATTCTGGCCAACCCCAAGATCGCCCGGACCATCCCGGATGTCCTGACCCAGGAAGAAACCTTCCGGCTGCTGGACATGCCAAACCCGAAGACCAAGCTGGGACTCCGGGACAGGGCCATCCTGGAAGTCCTGTACGGGGCCGGTCTGAGGGTTTCCGAACTGACCAGCCTGCGCCCCCAGGATTATGATGCCCAGACGGATATCCTGCGCATCTGGGGCAAAGGGGGCAAGGAACGGATCGTTCCCCTCAATGAAACAGCCGCCCAGGTGCTCACCAGCTACCTGAAACAACGCAATGCCCTTTTTAACCCGCAGCAGGACGCTGTTTTTCTGAACCGTTCAGGCACCCGGCTCACCCGCCAGGGAGTATGGAAGCTCATCAAGCGCTACGGGGTCAAGGCCGGGATCACCAAGACCATCTCCCCCCACACCCTGCGCCATTGTTTTGCCACCCATCTTCTCGAGGGCGGCGCAGATCTGCGTACCGTCCAGATTCTCCTGGGCCACGCCGATATCAGCGCCACAGAGATCTATACCCACGTGCAGACCCAACGTCTCATGGAAATCCACACCATGTATCATCCCCGATCCACGCCATCATGACCAAACAACCAGCCCACACCATTATCACGTCCCACGCCAATGCGGATTTTGACGCGTTAAGCGCCATTGTTGCTGCCGGCAAACTGTATGAAGATGCCGTGCTCATTTTCCCGGGATCCCAGGAACGCAATCTCAAAAATTTTTTCATCCAGAGCGCCACCTACCTGTTCAATTTCAAATCGGCCAAGGAGATCGACCTCTCGTCTGTTCGTCGTCTGGTTCTGGTGGACACGCGTCAGAAGGACCGCATTCTCCATGTGGCTGCTGTGCTGGACAATCCCCATCTGGAAATCCACATCTATGACCATCATCCCGATTCGCCCGAAGATCTGCATGGCCAGCACAACGTGGTCAAGCCGTGGGGATCGGCCACGGCCATCATTGCCCTTATCCTCAGGGAGAAAAAGGTGGTGCTTTCTCCAGACGAAGCCACCATCATGGGGCTTGGGATTTATGAAGACACGGGGAACTTTACCTTTTCCTCGACAACGTTTCACGATCTGGAAGCAGCCGCCTGGCTTGCCCGGCAGGGCATGGATTTCAACATGGTGGCCGATCTGGTCAATCGGGAGCTCAGTGCCGATCAGATCTTCATCCTGAACAGCCTGCTCGAATCAGCCAATACCCACACCATTCACGGCATTGACGTGGTTGTGGCCGATGTTTCCCTGGATCGCTATGTGGGCGATTTCGCCCTGCTGGCCCACAAGCTTTTGGAGATGGAAAACATTCGCGTGCTCTTTGCCCTAGGCAGAATGCAGGATCGGGTTCAGGTGGTGGCCAGGAGCAGGACCGCGGATGTGGACGTGGGAACCATCTGTACCTCCCTGGGCGGAGGCGGCCATCCCTATGCCGCATCTGCCTCCATCAAGGACAGGACTCTTGAGCAGGTCAAGGACGAACTCTTTGCCCTCCTCTACTCCCAGATTACCCCGGACTTTGATGTGCGTTCCCTGTGCTCCACTCCGGCCGTTGTCATTGAAAAGAACAAGACCCTGCACGAGGCTGCCGATCTCATGACCCGCTATGGCCTCAAAGCCATCCCGGTTGTGGAACCGGGTACCTTTACCTGCGTGGGCATCCTGGATCACCAGCTTGCTGAAAAGGCCATTATCCACCATCTGGGAGATGTCCTGGTCAAGGAATACATGCTCCGCGATTTTGCCACTGTTACCCAGGACATGGACCTCTACCCGGTCATGGAGATCATTCTGGGCCAGGGGCAGCGATTGGTACCGGTTCTGGATGACCGGGGCGATTGCTCCGGAGTGATCACCCGCACGGATCTGATCCACACCCTGGTCAGCGAACCGGCCCGCATACCGGAGACCCTGATACCGGAACGACGTCGGGAACGGCAGATCAAGCATCTGCTTCGGGAACGGCTTCCCCGCAAGCTGTTCGATTTTCTGGTCCAGGTCGGTGAGCTGGCCAGAGACAAGGGGGTCAATGTCTATTGTGTGGGGGGATTTGTCAGGGACATTTTGCTCCATCTGCCCAATTTTGACGTGGATTTCGTGGTGGAAGGCGATGCCATTGCCTTTGCCCGGGCCATGGCCCGAACCTTTGGCGGGCGCGTCAGGGAACACCGCAAGTTCAAGACTGCTGTGGTTGTGCTGGAGTCCGGGGAAAAGATCGACGTGGCCACGGCTCGGCTCGAATACTATGAATACCCTGCGGCCTTGCCCACGGTTGAACTCTCGTCCATCAAGATGGATCTCTTTCGCAGAGATTTCACCATCAACGCCCTGGCCGTGCAGGTCAATCCGGATCAATTCGGGCGGCTGGTGGACTTTTTCGGAGGGCAAAAAGACATCAAGAACAAGACCATCCGGGTGCTCCACTCCCTGAGTTTTGTGGAAGATCCCACCCGGATCATCCGGGCCATCCGCTTTGCCCAGCGGTTCGGCTTTTCCATTGGCGGCCAGACCGAACGGTTGATCAAGAACGCCGTGGAGCTGAACATCTTTCACAAACTTTCCGGAAGCCGCATCTTTCATGAAATCCGGCTCATGCTGGCGGAAAACAAGCCCGTGGCCTGCCTGAAGGAAATGGCCCGGTTCAATCTGCTCAAGGCCATCCATCCCATGCTGACCATGGACCCGGCCAAGCAGCAGATCCTCGAGGAAATCGAAAAAGTGGTTGCTTGGTATAGGTTGCTTTATCTTGAGCCCTCTCCCTGTCCCTGGCTGGTGTACCTCCTTGGCCTGTGCGCCGGATTCAATGATGCCCAGGTTCAGGTTCTGGTACGCCGGCTCAATCTGACCAAGAAGCAGGCCTGCCTGCTGACCAGTCTCAGGCATTCAATCCGGAAGGCCATTGAGGATCTGTTTCGTTGGGAACAGGGAAAACAGGCCACAAGCGAACTCTTTTTCATTCTCGAACCCCTGGCCCTTGAAGGAGTTCTCTATCTCATGGCCAGGAGCCGGAAGGAAAGCATGCGCAAGCATATTTCGCTCTTTCTGACCCAGTTGAGAACCCAGACCATCGACATCACGGGCAAGGATCTTCAGGCATTGGGTATTGCTTCAGGACCCATCTACGGCCAGATTCTCAGGGCCGTCACCGCTGCCAAACTGGATAACGACTCCCTGAGCCGGGAGGAACAGCTGCGCATGGCCCGGGAAATGGCTGCCCGCAGCAGGTGATGCCCTGGGTCCGGCTGCCCCGCTTTTCTTGACCTGACCTCCGGAATAACCTAAAAACTCGAATTTTATGCTACTACCATTTTGCGAGGAGGATCGCACCATGATGAAAAAAGCTTTGTTCACGCTGGCTGCTGTCTTGTTTTTGTCCAATGTGGCCGTGGCCAAGACCATTGTTTTTGCTTCCGACGCCACCTGGCCCCCCATGGAGATGGTTGACGCCAACAAGAACATTGTGGGGTTTTGCCCGGATCTGGTCAAAGCCATTGCCAAGGCCGCAGGATTTACTGCCGTGATCAAAAACACGGCCTGGGACGGTATTTTTGCAGGACTGGCCGCTGGAAAGTACGATGCCATTGCCTCCTCAGTGTCCATTACGGACAAGCGCAAACGGGTTATGGATTTCAGTGACCCCTACTTTGAGGTCAAGCAGGGCGTTGTTACCCGGAAAGGCGCGGGCATCAAGAGCATTGACGATCTCAAGGGCAAGAAAATCGGTGCCCAGATCGGAACCACCGGGTATTTCGCCTCCAAGAAGATCAAGGGTGCCAAGCCCGAATCCTATGATGAAGTGGGTCTGGCCATCGAGAATCTGAACAATGGCCGCATCGACGCGGTCATCTGCGATGACGCCGTTGCTGTTGGGTATGCTTTGCAGAACAAGAACTATGTTGATTCCCTGTCCCTGGCCTTTCTGATCGTTCCCGACGAACCCGAATATCTTGGTATTGCCGTGAACAAGGGCAACACAGAGGTTCTTGAACTGATCAACAAGGGCCTCAAGGCCGTCAGGGCCAGTGGAGAGTACGACGCCATCTTCAAGAAATGGTTCCCCACGGAAGAATAATCAAATCGAAGAATTATCAGGAACAGGAAGCCGCAATAGCGGCTTCCTGTCCTTTTTGGCAACGTCCAACGTCTATTACCGCATCACGGTCGATCGTTTCTCATTAAGGCATTCTCATGAGCAAGAAAGAAGTTAACATCCATGTTGGTGACGGTGCAGCCATTCCTTCGAAAAAAGACCGGGGCCTTTTCAGTGCCTGGTGGATTTCCTTTATCGGAGCCGTGGCCATCATTATCTATTTGTGCATGACCGAACCAGATCCCTATCTGGATATTCTCAAGTTCCTTCCGGACGGCATTCTGGTCACCTTCCAGGTAACCATCTACTCCATCCTTCTCTCCCTTGTCATCGGGCTGGTGACAGGACTCGGTCGCCTGTCCCGCAACAGGTTCTTCAACCTGATCGCGTCCACGTATGTGGAGATCATCCGGGGCATCCCCCTGCTGGTCCAGCTTTTCTACATCTATTATGCCCTGGGGAAGTTCGAGCTTTTCAGCAATCTTCCTCCTCTTGCGGCTGCGGTCATTGCCATGGCCATCTGTTACGGGGCTTACATGGGCGAGGTTTTTCGTGCCGGTATCGATTCCATTGATCACGGCCAGACAGAGGCTGCCCGAACCCTTGGATTCAACCGATCCCAGACCATGTTCCTGGTTGTTCTGCCGCAGGCCTGGCGGACCATCCTGCCACCCGTGGGTAATGAGTTCATTGCCCTGCTCAAGGACAGTTCCCTGGTTTCCATCCTTGCTGTTGCCGACATCCTGCGTCGGGGCCGGGAATTTGCCAGTGAATCCTTTTATTATTTCGAAGCCTTTACCATGGTGGCCCTGGTCTACCTGGTCATTACCCTTATTCTTTCAAAGGGCGTAAGCCGCATGGAGCACAAGCTGAACTATTATGAACGCCATTGATCCCATCATCCGCATAGAAAACGTCTACAAATTTTTTGGTACCCTCAAGGCCCTGGACAACGTTTCCCTGTCCGTCAATCCCGGGGAAAAGGTGGTCATCATCGGACCCAGCGGTTCGGGTAAGTCCACCCTGCTGCGATCCATCAATCGTCTCGAATCCATTGATCGCGGCAGGATCATCGTGGATGGCAAGGACGTCAATGCCCGCGAAAATGACATCAATGCCATCCGCCAGGAATTGGGCATGGTTTTTCAGAGCTTCAATCTGTTCCCGCACAAAACCGTACTTCAGAACCTGACCATGGCACCCATACGGTTGAAAAAGATTCCCCAGGCCCAGGCCGAAAAAACCGCCATGACCCTTCTCGACAAGGTCGGTATCCCCGACAAGGCCAACGTCTACCCTGCCATGCTTTCGGGCGGGCAGCAGCAACGTGTGGCCATTGCCCGGGCCCTGGCCATGAATCCCAAGATCATGCTTTTTGACGAACCCACGTCCGCCCTGGATCCGGAAATGATCGGCGAGGTTCTGGACGTCATGGTCAAACTGGCCCGCGAAGGCATGACCATGGTTGTTGTGACCCATGAGATGGGTTTTGCCAAAGAAGTGGCCGACCGGGTCATTTTCATGGACGGGGGAGTGATTGTGGAACAGGGGACTCCCGAGCATTTCTTTGAAAATCCCGAACATCCGCGAACCAAAAAGTTTTTGAGTCAAATTTTGTAGGAGGGCTGCCATGAAAACCTTGTGGGCCCCATGGCGGATCGATTACATCCTTGATGAAAAACCCGACAGTTGCGTGTTCTGCATTCCTCAACACACGCGAGAGGATGCCAAACGGCTTGTTTTGTACCGCGGCGAACATTGTTTCGTGATCATGAACAAATTTCCTTATTCCAGTGGACATCTCATGGTCACTCCGTATAGACACGTAAGCATGCTCACGGATCTGACGGCTGAAGAAGGCCACGAGGCCATGGACCTGCTGCGGGCCACCAGCGATATCCTGACCCGGGTTTTTCACCCCCAGGGAATCAATATGGGCCTCAATCAGGGTGAAGCAGCCGGGGCCGGGATCGAGGAACACCTCCATTTTCACCTTGTTCCCAGGTGGGTGGGTGACCACTCCTTCATGGCGGTCAGCGCGTCCACCATGGTTGTTCCGGAACACCTTGAAACGACCTATGCCAAGTTGCTGCCCCATTTCAAAGTCCTGGGCGGCGGCAAGAGTCAGGCGTAAAAGCTTTTCGGGCAAGGGGCCGCGACGGGGCAATACCCTCACCGCTCCTTCCGGTCAGGGACAAAAGGTAAGCTTTTGCCCTCTCCTTTTCTCCTGCACTCTTTATCCGGATCGCCCTGTGGTGTATCCAGTTTTTTCCCTCTATGTGAACGGCCGTGAACTTGCACGGTCCTGAATACAACAACCGTTTTCAGCAAGGAGTGCTAGCATGCGTTATTTGAAGGTTCTGTGTCTGGTTGTCCTGTTTTTCGTGTCCATGCTTTTTTTCGTGCAGAACACGGACGTTTTGGTCCAGACCCTCATTCTTCAGCTCGGGCTTTTTTCCTGGAGCGTTACCAGTGCACCTGTTCCGCATTATCTCCTCATTCTGCTCGCCTTTGTTGCTGGCGCCATCTTGCCCATGATTTATTTTCTGTGTGAGAAAATCCGCTTGTCCAGGGAATTGCGCACGGCCCGCAAGACCATCAAGCAGCAGGAAGAAGAGCTCAATTCTCTGAGGAACATGCCCATCGAGGAAACCGACTATCAGACCGAAGCCGTTACTGCTGACGTCGAACCCGAACAGGCATAATCCGGCTGTTCCCGGGCGTGCTTTCCCTTTGGGGTGGGTACGTTGTTTTCCAGGCCCTGTTGGTCCTTTTCAAGGGACCACAAGGCAGATTTCTGTTTGTCCAGGCCAATCCCAATCCGGTTGATCCCCGCGCGTGTCCGGGATATTTCCTAACGGAGTTATGAGATCCTATGACGCTGTGGAACACGATTCGCTCCATGTTCAAAGGAAAGCCATCACGCACCAGTGGTTCGCTTTTTCCCCTTGAGCTCGGTGACAGTTTGTCGGACAGGGATACCCTGGCCGCCATTGGCGAGCTCAGTCGGGTCGTCAAGAACAACTCCGACAGCGTAGAAACCTATCTGGCCCTGGGCAATCTGTACCGTTCTCAGGGAGAACTCGAACGGGCCATTCAGATCCGTCAGAATCTGATCATTCGTCCGGGCCTGGACAACGATTTCAAGGGACGGGCCTATCTCGAACTGGGCAAGGATTACAAACGGGCCGGGTTCATGGACCGTTCGCTGGCGGCCCTGGAAGAGGCCCAGAAGCTGTGCGGCAAGGATCCGCGCATTATTCTGGAGCTGGTTGATCTGGCCGCCAAGACCAATGAATTCCAGACCGCTGCCAGACATTGTGCCGCTCTTAAGTTTCCTCAGGGGCAGGCTCATTACCTAGTTTTGCATGCCCGGTCTCTTCTTGCGGACACCACGAATCAGAACCGTGATGAAGCCCTCAAATGGCTGAACAGGGCCATCAAGATCTATTCACCTTCTCCTGAAGCATGGTTGGAACATTTGCTTTGGGAGTATGACCGGAGAGACTGGAAGCGGTTCAGCAAACGCCTTGATGCGGGCTTGAAAAACGTCGCCCGGGAGCTTCGGTTTGTCCTTCTGGAAGGACTGATCCAGCACGGAATCAAAACGGGTTCACCTGATCCGCAACCCCATGTTCATCCCGAGGCCTGTGCCCGGGCCCTCGAGTGCATCGAGCCCTATACCGATGACCTGCTGCTCTATTATTACGGGGCTCTTCTGCATATTCAGGCCGGGGACACCGCGCAGGCCAAAACCTGGCTGGAAAAATCACTGTTTCTTGATCCGGATTTCTGGCCGACCCGCTTGGAGGTTTTGCTTCTGTCCCTGCCAGAGCAATCCCTGAATCCGGTTTTCAGCGTGCAACTGGAGTTTTTTCTCAAGCGGGCGCAGCAGGTCAAACGGTTCGTGTGTTCCCAGTGCGGGCTCAAACGCGAACAGATTTTTTATGTCTGCCCCAGATGCCGGTCCTGGCATTCCATCCGCTTTCGAAAGTCCCTCAACGATTGAATCTTCCGGCATGAGCAAACCCAAACTCACCCCCATGCTTGAGCAGTACCTGCGCATCAAGGAGGAATATCCTGATGCCCTGCTCTTTTACCGCATGGGTGATTTTTACGAACTTTTTTTCGAGGATGCGGAAAAGGCGTCTCGTGAACTGCAAATCGCTCTCACCTCGCGCAATCCCCATGCCGACCATCCCGTGCCCATGTGCGGGGTACCGCATCACGCCAAAAATGAATATCTCAAGCAGCTCCTTGAAAAGGGATTCAAAATTGCCATCTGCGATCAGGTGGAAGACCCCAAGGAAGCCAAGGGGCTTGTCAAACGGGAAGTGACCCGCGTGCTCACTCCCGGAACGGTTGTCGAAGATCTGGTCCATGATCAGGGAGAAAACCAGTTTCTGGCCGCCCTGTTTCTGGATGATCAGTCAGGTGGTGGACTGGCCTGGGCCGACTGCACCACCGGGGAATGGACGGGTTTGGTATCCAGGGACCCTGATGTTCTTTGGCAATGGGTGGGCAAGGTCGCTCCCCGGGAACTGCTGCTTCCCAGGGACTGCCGCATCCCGGCCGGTCAGGGACAGATGACTGCTCGGGTGACGCATGTTCCCATTGCAGGCTATTTTGATCCCAAGGGTGCCCAGGACCGAGTGTTGCGGGCTCAACAGGTTGCCAGCCTCGATGTCCTTGATCTGGCTGACAAGCCTCTGCTCGTTAGGTGCTGCGGGGCCATTGTCGCCTATCTGACCCAGACCCAGAAACAGGATCTGACGTGCCTGGCTCCGTTTTCACCGCTGCATCTTTCCGGTCAGGTCATGCTCGACGAGGTGACCGAACGCAATCTGGAATTGTTCACCCGCATGGATGGGCGCAAGGGCAAAGGCACCCTGCTCCATGTCATGGATCAGACCATGACGCCCATGGGCAAGCGGTTGCTGGGAAAACGTCTGCATCAACCTTTCAAGGATCTGGCGCCCATAGAGGCCAACCAGGAAGTTGTCCGGCTTTTTTTCAATGATCCTGAACTGACCGACAAGGTGCGCGCGGCTCTGGACACGGTGTATGATGTGGAACGGTTGAGCACCCGGATTTATCTCAATCGGTGCACACCCAAGGATTTTGTAGCCCTTCGCCAGAGTCTGTCCCGGTTTCCCCGGTTGCAGGAGCTGCTTCAGGAGGTTGCCCAGCCACCCCGGTTGCTGAAAAAGGTTCTTGCCGGGTGGGACAATCTGGAGGCCCTTGGCGAGCTGCTCCAGCGAGCCCTGCTTGACAATCCCAATCATCTGATCACTGAAGGCGGTCTTTTCAAGCAGGGCTTTGATGCCCAGCTGGACGAACTCATCGAGTTGACCGAACATGGTGAAGCTACCCTGACCAGGCTCAGGGACAAGGAACAGCAGGAAAACCATCTTTCCAAACTCAAACTCGGATTCAACCGGGTTTTCGGATACTATTTCGAACTGAGCAAGGCGAGCAAGGAACCGGTTCCCGAGCATTTCATCCGGCGTCAAACCCTGGTGAACAGCGAACGCTACATCACCCAGGAGCTCAAGGAGCTGGAAGAAAAGCTCCTTTCCGCCGCACAGAAGCGCAAGAGCCGGGAGTATGATTTGTTCACCCGTCTCAGGGAACAGGTCGCTGCCATGCGCGACAGGTTCATGGCCATGGCCGGAATTCTGGCTCAGATTGATTACTGGCAGGGCCTGGGGCATGCGGCTCGCCGATGGTCCTGGGTGGCGCCCCGCCTGCATACAGGGCTGGAATTGTCCATCAAGGGCGGCAGACATCCCGTGGTGGAGGCGGTACAGGGAAGCGCCAGTTACATTCCCAATGACCTGCACATGGGCGAGGACGGCAAGGTGCTCCTGGTTACCGGGCCCAACATGGCTGGCAAGTCCACGGTCCTGCGGCAGACCGCCTTGATCATGATCATGGCCCAGATGGGCTCGCTGGTTCCTGCGGAACAAGCATATCTCGGATTATGCGACCGGATTTTTTCCCGCGTGGGGGCTTCGGACAACCTGGCCCAGGGTCAATCCACCTTCATGGTGGAGATGAGTGAAACAGCAAGAATTCTTCGCCAGGCCGGCAAACGAAGCCTGATCATTCTTGACGAGATCGGCCGCGGCACCTCCACCTTTGACGGGTTGTCCCTGGCCTGGGCCGTTGTGGAAGAGCTGGCCCGACGCCAGGGAGGCATCCGGACCCTGTTTGCCACCCACTATCATGAATTGACTGGGCTGGAGGGGGACATTGATCAGGTCAGGAATCTGAATATCGCGGTCAAGGAATGGAAGGGAGAGATCATTTTTCTGCGTCGTCTCGTACCTGGGCCGGCGGATCGCAGTTACGGCATCGAAGTGGCCCGACTGGCCGGGGTTCCCATGCCGGTGGTGCAACGGGCCAGGGAGATCCTGGAGCAACTGGAGAAATCATCCAAACGCCAGCACGGCCAGGCCGTCCGGGAAATGGTCACCAGAGAGCCCTTGCTGCCGGGATTGGCCGGGACACAGGCCGATGATGCTCCTCATGCGCCCCAGTCCCCTGACCTCCACCCCATTGTCCGGGAGTTGCAGAACATGGATATTGACGGTCTTACTCCCCTGGAGGCCCTGACAATTTTGAGCAAATGGAAACAGCATGTACACAACAGGTAGCAAATACGCATTGTGGGCGTGTATCGCCCTGCTTGGTATCCTTTTGCTGACCACGGGCTGTGGCCTCAAGGTCTGGCCTTCTCCACTGGCCCAAGAGGATGAATTTTCCTGGAAGGAGGTCAGCTTTTCCTTTTCAGACACCTGCCTGACCATCCGGGCCACGGTTGAAGGGGCCTATGACAATCTGGCCCGTGTGGATCTGGAATGGGCTCCCGGCGACGAAGACTGCCCCTCCTGTCCTTTTCAGGCCCGGGAGACCAGGTCCTTTGCTATGAGCGATCCTGAAATCACCCGGCAGGGGCAGACACTGACCCTGCTTTTTTGCCAGCTTCCCCCCCATACGGGATTTCGGTGGAGGATTGTTGGTCACAATGTGCATGCGTCCCTGCAGCCTGTTGCATCGCATGTTATGTATGTGGGAGAGGACGAGTGAGGCAACGGCGTACAATGCGTTGCACCAAGGGTGCTTGAAGCCGGACAGCCTCGGTGCAGGGTATTGGCTGCAATTTTGAAAAATGCATCAAACAAGCATGGAATACATAAACTGCGTACTGCGCATGTGGAGAGAATATCATGAATTATTTCAAGTATAAGGACGGAGAACTCCATGCCGAGGACGTCCGGATCAGGGAACTTGCGGAAAAGTACGGCACGCCTTTGTACGTCTATTCCGCCAAGACATTGCAACGCCATTTCAAGGCCTTTGATTCGGCTTTTGAAGGAATCAATCACCTGATTTGCTATTCGGTCAAGGCCAACTCCAACCTGAGTATTCTGAACCTGCTCAAGCAGGAAGGATCGGGCGTTGACATTGTTTCCGGCGGTGAACTGTTCAGGGCCCTGCGGGCGGGGATCGATCCCAAGAAGATCGTGTATTCCGGTGTGGGCAAGTCGGTGGCCGAAATTCAGGAGGCCCTGTTTGCGGGTATTCTCATGTTCAATGTGGAATCCGAACAGGAACTGGAACGGATCAGCAAGGTGGCCGTGGAATTCGGCTTTGAGGCCCAGGTAAGTCTGCGTATCAATCCTGATGTGGATCCCAAGACCCACCCCTACATTGCCACTGGCCTCAAGAAGAGCAAGTTTGGTATCCCCATGGACCAGGCCCTGCCCATCTATGTGAAGGCCAGGGATCTTCCCGGGGTCAACCCCGTGGGCATTGACTGCCATATCGGTTCCCAGCTCACCACCATTGAGCCCTTTTTGGAAAGCATTGAACGCCTCAAGAAACTTCATGGACAGCTGGCAGAAAAGGGAATCATGATCAAATACCTGGATCTGGGCGGCGGTCTGGGCATCACCTATGACGAAGAGGAACCGCCCCATCCCAGGGAATTTGGAGAGGCCCTGAAAAAGGCCCTTGCGGGCATGGATCTGACCCTGATTCTCGAACCCGGTCGGGTCATTGCCGGCAACGCGGGCATTCTGGTCACCCAGGTCGAGTATATCAAACAGGGAAGCACCAAGGATTTTGTCATTGTGGATGCGGGTATGAACGACTTGATCCGTCCGTCCCTGTATGGCTCATTTCATCGCATTGCCGAGGTCGAGCCCAAGGGGCGTCCGTCCAGAAAGGTGGATGTGGTCGGTCCCATCTGCGAATCCGGCGATTTTTTGGCCCAGGATCGGGAGCTTCCCCAGGTGCAACCTGGCGAACTTCTGGCTGTTCATTCTGCCGGGGCCTATGGGTTTGTCATGTCCTCCCAGTACAATTCCCGCCCCCGGGCTGCCGAAATTCTTGTGGACGGTGCAACAAGCCGGGTGATCAGAAAACGGGAGCAATACCAGACCCTGGTGGCCCTGGAAGAGGATGCCTTGGAAAAGTAGGCACGGTTTGCCATGGAAGATTGTTTGAAAAACCTCGCTCTCATGCATGAGAACGGGGTTTTTCTTTGACTTTTCAGACGGGTTGAAGAAAGAGCCTTTGAGGACTTGTTGGCCCTTTATATCCCCTTTTGCATGCAGGAGATCGGATGAAACTTGATGAACATACCAGTAAACAGCTTTTCGCTCAGGTCGGCATCCCCGTTCCCAGAGGGCATGCCCTCACGACCATAACCGGGAATGAAGACCACATCACTGCCATCGGTTTTCCCATGGTGGTCAAGGCTCAGGTGCTTACCGGTGGTCGGGGCAAGGCCGGCGGTGTTCGCCTTGTCAAGGACATGCAGGAGCTGGAACAGGTCCTTCCCGTCATCTTATCCATGCGCATACGGGATCTTGCCGTCCCTTACGTGCGCATCGAGCCTGCAGCCTCTATCAAGAAAGAATACTACCTGAGCGTGTTTGTACAGCGTGAGACCCGATCCCTTGTCCTGGCCTGCAATGCATGTGGCGGGGTTGATGTGGAAGCATCCTCCAGGGACACCCTCATGACCGCATCAATTGATTTTTTGACCTCCAGTTATGAGCACCGCATCCAGGACGCCTTTTTCCATCTCGGCCTTCCCCGGACAACCTGGTCCACCTTTCACGCCCTGTGCACCTCCCTGATCAATCTGGTCACCACCCACGGGGCCTTGCTGGCGGAAATCAATCCCCTGGCATTGACCGACCAGGGAACCCTGGTGGCCCTGGACGGCAAGGTGGATCTGGATGACAGCAAGATGGCATTGCTCCCCGAGGTCAAAAAGGCTCTCAGCCGTCCAGAACACCAAAGCCCCGACGAAATCAGGGCCCGGACCGCCGGACTGAGCTACCACCGCCTCAAGGGGTCCGTGGGCATGATGGTCAACGGGGCCGGGCTGGCCATGAACACCATGGATATTTTGAACAAAAACGGGCTGGAACCGGCCAATTTTCTGGATCTGGGCGGGGGAGCAGATATCCCCAGGATGCGCACCGGCCTGGAACTGCTTGTGGAAGACGATCGGGTCAAGGTCATTTTTATCAATATTTTCGGGGGAATTCTTTCTTGCGCCCATGTGGCCGAGGCCCTTACCGCCACCCTGGACAAGGTGGAGCTGACCAAGCCCTGTGTGGTCCGGTTCTCCGGCTACATGGCTGATGACGGCCAAAAGATTCTCAAGGCCCTGAACCATCCCCGGCTCTGCCTGGTGGAGAACATGGAATCAGCTCTTGCCGAGCTGGCCGGGATCATCCACCCTTCAGCAGCACGCAAGAATGTGGCCGAGCCAACAACCATCTCCATGCCGGATCAGGTGGTGCAACCGGACGGCAGGGTTTCTCTTCACCCTTCCGGTCCCCTGTCCGCTCTGAACCGGGAAACCCAGGTGCTGGTTCAGGGAATAACCGGCAAGACCGGCAGATTGCACACGGGGCTCATGCGCTCTTTTGGCACCCGGGTTGTTGCCGGCGTGACCCCGTTCAAGGGAGGAACCCGTGTTGACGACATCCCGGTCTATGACACGGTGCGTCAGGCCTGTGCCCATCATGACATCGGCGCCACCGTGATTTTTGTGCCCCCGGCATTTGCACCCGACGCCATTCTTGCGGCTGCCGCCGAAAACATTCCCTGGATCATATGCATCACCGAATCCATTCCCCAGGCGGACATGCTGCGGGTTTTGCACGCCATGTCCTCGTCCACTTCCCGGCTCATCGGCCCCAACACCCCGGGTCTGGTCATCCCTGATGAGATCAAGCTGGGCATCATGCCCGGGATGATTTTCAAACCCGGTCCGGTGGCTGTTTTTTCCCGAAGCGGCACCCTGACCTATGAAACCGTTTACGGCCTGACCCGGGCCGGGATCGGTCAGTCCATCTGTGTCGGCATCGGGGGTGATCCGTTCATCGGGTCGGGCCTTACCGACATGCTGGAACTCATCAGAAATGATGGCACAACCCGGGGCGTTGTTGTGCTGGGAGAAATCGGTGGCAATGAAGAGGAAAAACTGGCCGCGTACATCAGGTCCACGGGGTTTGATCTTCCGGTTGTGGGGTTCATTGCCGGGCAGACCGCTCCTCCCGGCAAGACCTTTGGTCATGCCGGAGCCATTCTGAGTAAGGGGCACGGCGAGATCGACGCCAAACTCACGGCCATGCGCGATGCCGGGATTTTCGTGGCTTCCTCCCTGGAAGACGGGGTCGAGCACATAGCAAAACTGCTGGGGTGATGGATGGCTGGCAGGCACACGCAGAACGGGGCCATGTTGCAGGACGTCAGGCTGGCTTTCAAGCATGTTTTTCAAGCATTCCCTGCTGTTGGATCTGTTTTTGGCATGAAGAAAAGCCCGGGCATGTCCTTTTGGCCTTATCCGAAGAATGCTGCCTGTGCATCAGGATGATCCCCAGATGAAAAACATGTGAAATATTCGCGGCAAACCCATTGCCATTTCATGACGGCTCGGCTACGCGCACACAGGTGGACCACCGGGTATGACCGGGCGGGCGCTAGGCTTTTCCCGCCTCATAACATCAACTTTTCAGTCAGGCAGAGGCATAATCAGATGGCCAAAAGCAAAGGGCAAACCAGGGTGCGGGTCTTTTCCGACTGGTGCAAGGGGTGCGGCTTGTGCGTCGCCTTTTGTCCCGGAAAGGTCTTTGAGATGGGAAAAGACGGCAAGGCATGCGTGGTCAGGGAAGAGGAATGTTTGAATTGCGGGTTTTGCGAGATGCATTGTCCGGATTTTGCGGTTTCCGTGCGTCCCAGGGAAGAATGTAACGGGGCGGTGCATAACGGCTACCCTGCGGGAACCGTTTTCAAGGATGTCTCCGGAATAGCGGCACAGGCAAAGTCTAAGAACGTCAAACAACCGGAAGCAAAACCGGTTGAAGCAGTGTGCACGGAGAGCTGATGTCTTCCAGGAAGAAAAAACACAAGGAATTGTTTGCCCAGGGCAATGAAGCGGTTGTCGAGGGCGCGTTGCTGGCCGGCTGTGATTTTTTCGCCGGATACCCCATCACCCCGTCCACGGAAATCGCCGAGGAAATGTCCCGACGTCTGCCCCTGCTGGAAAACGGGGTTTTTTTGCAGATGGAGGACGAAATCGCCAGCATGGGGGCAATCATCGGTGCTTCCCTGGCCGGGCGCAAGGTGCTCACGGCCACGTCGGGTCCGGGCTTTTCCCTGATGCAGGAGCATATCGGGTATGCCTGCATGGCCGAGGTTCCCCTGGTCATCGTCAATGTCATGCGGGGCGGACCGAGCACCGGGCTGCCCACCAACCCGGCCCAGGGTGACGTCCAGCAGGCCAGATGGGGGACCCATGGCGATCATCCCATCATTGTGCTTTCTGCGGTCAATGTGCGCGAATGTCTTGAAATGACCGTGACCGCGTTCAATTTTGCGGAAAAGTATCGCACTCCGGTGATCCTGCTCATTGACGAGGTCACCGCCCACACCCGGGAAAAGATCACCCTGCCCGATCCATCCACCTTTCAGATTTTTTCACGGGTCGCGCCATCCATGCCCTTTGACTGGTACACGCCCTTTGAGGAGACCATGAAGGGGGTTCCCTGCATGCCGCCCATGGGAACGGGCTACCGGTTTCACACCACCGGCCTGACACATGACAGCCAGGGATTTCCCACTTCCAAGCCCCAGGAAGTGGAAGGACTCATGAATCGGCTTTTCCGCAAGATCGACCAGCATTATTACGATATCCAGATGGTTGACGAGATCCAGTGCGAGGATGCGGAAATCGCCATTGTGGCCTACGGCAGTGTGGCCCGTTCCGCGGAACTGGCTGTTGAACTGGCCCGGGAACAAGGGGTCAGGGCCGGGCTGGTCAAACTCAAGACCCTGTTTCCCTTTCCCCGACGCATTGTGGAACGGGTGGCCCGCCAAAGCAAGACCCTTGTGGTCCCGGAAATGAACATGGGTCAGATCTCCCGGGAGGTAAAACGGGTCAACAACGGCATGGCACGGGTGGTGACCATGAATAGGGTGGATGGCCAGATCATCACCCCGTCCGAGCTCCTCAAAACCGTGCTCGGCAGTGTTTCACGGTAAGCCACCGGGCGGTTCCATAGGCAACTGACGGGTCCGAACACGGACCTGGATCACCCGGCAAGTTCCCCTTGTGCTCGACTCCTTTCCAGGGGGGTGTGAACCACCAATCCTCTTATACCAATGCAGGATACCATGGCAGAGATAACACATATCATTCACGAGTATCTTCGGCATAACAAAAAGTTCCCCCATGTCTACTGTCCCGGATGCGGTCACGGCATTGTTCTCGGTTCCCTGATCCGGTGCGTGCATGGTCTGGGACTTTCCAAGGATGAAGTCGTTCTGGTGGCCGGTATCGGATGTTCCGGTCGCATGGCCGTGTACGTGGACTTCAACACCATCCATACCACCCACGGCCGGGCTCTGACCTTTGCCACGGGCATCAAGATGGCCAATCCCCGCCTCAAGGTCATTGTGGTCATGGGTGATGGCGATGCCCTGGCCATTGGCGGAAACCATCTCATCCATGCGGCCCGGCGGAACATCGGGCTCACCGCACTCATTCTGAACAACAATATCTACGGCATGACCGGAGGCCAGAAATCCCCCACCAGTCCCGAAGGAACCGTGTCGGCAACAACCCCCTACGGCCAGCTGGAACAGGCCTTTGATGTCATTGATCTGGTGCGTGCGGCCGGGGCCCCCTTTGTGGCCCGCAGCACGGTCATGCACGCTCATCTCCTGGACAAACTGCTGGTCAAGGGGCTGACCAATCCCGGGTTCAATCTCATCGAGGTCATGACGCCCTGTCACACCCAGTACGGCCGCAAGAACAAGTTCAAAACCGTGGTCGACATGTACAAATGGTACAGGAAACAGGCCCTTTCCGTTGAAAAGTACAATGCCCTGCCTCCGGACAAGCAACGCGACAGAATACCCATTGGCGTCTTTCAGGACAAACAGATTCCCGGGCTTGAAGAACGGTATGCTGCCATGCGCAACCAGTTGAGGGAGGCACGCGGTGAACAATAACAACCATCTGACACGTTTTGAAATTCGACTCTCCGGTCTGGGGGGCCAGGGCATTTTGACCCTTGGCAAGATCATGGGCCAGGCCCTGGCACTTGATCACGGGTACGAGGTCTGTCAGACCCAAAGCTATGGGCCCGAGGCCCGGGGCGGTGCCAGCCGGTCGGACGTGGTGCTGAGTTCAGATCCCATCAGCTATCCCAAACCCGTGGGACTTGATCTGCTGGTGGCCCTGAGTCAGGAAGCCTGCAACATGTATTACAACTCTCTGAAAATGCATGGCCGGCTGCTTATTGATTCCTCCCTGGTGGATCAATCCCCCTCAAACATTTACTGGGGCCTGCCTTTTACGCAAATGGCCAAGGAAAAGATCGGCGTGGTCCAGACAACCAATGTGATCACCCTGGGAGCCCTGACCCATTTGCTGCCCTTCATGAATGCCCAGGCCGTCAGAAGACGGCTCAAGGCCGCCCTGCCCGCCAAGATCCAGGAGATCAACAAAAAGGCCTACAACCTGGGGCTTCGCGTGGCCCGCAAACAATATCCCGACGCTCCCGCACAAATGGCTGATCTGCTCTGGGGAACCGAGGAAAATTCTGCTTCTCCAGCCTCCGCCGCATCAAACGAATCCCATTGAAACACCCATGGTTTTCAGGGGACGACCACCTGGTCGTCCCCTGAAAACTGTATTGTGCATCCTTCTTGACTGCCCCCAAAAAGGTATTAATCTCATGGAGATCAAGGCACCCCCGCTCTCACGGGAGGGTACGGATACCTTGAAAGGCAAACCATTACCAAGGAGGACATGATGAACATTGAAAAATTGAATCCATGGAATTGGTTTAAGAAAGAAGAAGAGCACGGAAGCACGGTCATTCCTGTTGCACGCGGACGTGTTCAGGAGCATGATTTTGCCCATTCCCTGAATCAATTTCACCAGGAATTTGACCGGCTCTTTGAGCAGGCCCTGCATCGTTTCGGCCTGCCGTTCTGGGGGCAGGAGACTTCTCCGGCCGCACGCCTTTCCGGGGGCATGTTCAAGCCCAGCCTGGATTTGGGTGTCACGGACAAGGAATACTCCATTGCGGTGGAGATTCCCGGAGTGGACGAGAAGGATATCAAGCTGGAGATTGTCAATGATACCCTGATGATCCACGGCGAAAAGAAACAGGTCTCCGAGGACAAGGGCAAGAATTTTTACAGGCTGGAACGGTCCTATGGCTCGTTTCAGCGGATGCTCTCCCTTCCTGAAGATGCGGATCAAAACGGCGTCAAGGCACGTTTCAGCAAAGGAGTATTAACGGTTACCTTCCCCCGCAAATCCGTGCCTGCCTCCCAGGTCAGAGAAATCGAGGTTACAACCTCTGATGATTGATACACCCCCAACGGATGGTTCAGCTCTTATGGATGGTTGAACCATCCGTTTTTGTTGTGGTTTTTCCGTACAACGTTGGTCACAATACCATTCGCAATGATTGTCCCATGCGAATTGATCCCCCCGGCAGTTTCAGCCGTTCTCCACCGCTCTGTTTTTTCCCTTTGGTCAGGATGTGAACCATCCCCTGACCTGCATGCTTTTTCCCTTTTTGAAATGTTTCCCTTTGCAACCCCCATTTGTCTTGAGGAAATACATTGATGATGATTCATGTTGAGCATCTGACCCGGCGTTACGGCGAGTTCATCGCGGTAAACGATGTCAGTTTTTCCATTGGGAAAGGCGAGGTGGTGGGTCTGCTCGGTCATAATGGAGCAGGCAAGACAACCATCATGAAAATGATCACGGGATTTCTCGAACCCACCCAGGGCAGTATCGTCATAGACGGCCTTGGCATTGACACCGACACGGCCGCCATTCAGTCCCGCATAGGCTATCTGCCTGAAAACTGCCCTCTCTGGCCTGAAATGACGGTCATTGATTACCTGATGTACCAGGCAGGGTTGCATGGGGTTTCCCCTCATCTGCGTCAGGATGCCGTTGCCAGGGCAATCCGTCGCACGGCACTGAAGGCCAAGGCAACAGCACCCATTCACACCCTGTCCCGCGGCTACAGACAACGGGTGGGCGTGGCCCAGGCCATTCTTCACGATCCCGACATTGTCATTCTTGATGAGCCTACCAATGGCCTTGACCCCACCCAGATTTTCCACATGCGCAACCTGATCACCGAACTTGCCGAAACAGCCACAGTGTTGGTTTCAACGCATATCCTCCAGGAGGTCCAGGCCGTGTGTGAACGGGTTCTGATTGTGCGCAGCGGCCGGCTTGTGGTGGATGCGGACCTGGACACCCTGCAGCAGAGCCATGCGCTGATTGTGGCGGTCGACGGCGATGCCGGCAACATCCTTTCCGGCATTGAAGGGGTGGCCACCAGCACGGAACTTGGAAGTGAAAACGGACTGTGGCGGTATCGGGTGGCAGCAGAACCAGCAACGGCTCCCCGCATTGCCCATACCCTGATGCAGGCTGGATTTGCCTTGCACCAATTGCAACCGGAACATCAGAATCTTGAAACGGTTTTTGCCCAGGTCAATGAGGAGGTGGCCCATGCGTAACACCCTTGCCGTTGTCCCTTGTGTTGCCCGCAAGGAATTTCGAAGTTTTTTCGCATCCCCTGCTGCCTACCTGTTCCTGGGAGGGTTTCTGGCCACCAATTTGTTCATTTTTTTCTGGGTTGAAACCTATTTTGCCCGCAACATCGCTGATGTGCGTCCCCTGTTCCAGTGGATGCCCATTCTTTTGATTTTTCTTGTGGCCGCTTTGACCATGCGCACCTGGGCCGAGGAACACCGGGGAGGCACCCTGGAAAACCTGCTGACCGCTCCCGTCAACCCCCTGGGCATTGTCCTTGGCAAATTTTGTGCGGTCATGGGACTCATTGTCCTGGCCCTGGTGCTCACTTTGCCCCTTCCCCTGACGGCCTTTGTTCTTGGACCGCTGGACTGGGGACCGGTGCTGGGCGGCTATGTGGCCACTCTTTTTCTTGCAGGGGCCTATGTGGCCATTGGTCTCTACATGAGTGCCCGGACCGATAATCCCATTGTCGCCCTGATGCTCACGTCTGTGGTCTGCGGGGTGTTGTATCTTCTGGGTTCCTCAACCCTGACCCGCCTTTTCGGGTATGACATGGGAAAATGGCTTGCCCTCATTGGTACGGGATCACGATTTGATTCCATTACCCGCGGTGTTCTTGATCTGCGGGATCTCTACTATTATGTTTCCATTGCCGGTGTTTTCCTCTGCCTTAATCTTTTTTCCCTAGAAAGATTGCGCTGGGCAGGCAATCCCCTCACCAAAAGACACCTTGTTTGGGGGTGGATGGTGGGTCTGGCCATGGCCAATTTCGTGGCAGCCAACTTCTGGCTGCAACCTGTCAGTGCCGCCCGCGTGGACATGACCCAGGGCAACATCTATTCCCTTTCCCAGGCCACCAATCATCAATTAAGCCTGCTTCGTGAACCCCTTTTGATTCGCGGGTATTTTTCCGACAGAACGCATCCGTTACTGGCTCCCCTGGTTCCTCGCCTCAAGGATTTGATGGAGGAATATGCCATTGCCGGAAACGGCAAGGTCCGGGTGGAAATGATCGACCCCACGCGCGACAAGAACGCCGAAGAAGAAGCCGCATCCCGGTTTGGTGTTCGCCCCACTCCCTTTCAAACGGCAGACAGATACCAGGCCGCAGTGGTCAATTCCTATTTTGACGTGGTCATTGCCTATGGCGATCAGTATGAAAAGCTCGGGTTCCAGGACCTCATCGAGGTCAAGTTTCGCGGGGAAGAGGATGTGGACGTTGTCCTGAAAAATCCGGAATACGCCATCACCCGGGCCATAAGGAAGGTTGCCGGAGCGTGGCAGGCCGGGGGCAATCCCTTTGAAAACATGCAGGATCCCGTGACCCTGAAGGCATTCATCTCTCCGGACAAACGACTACCCGAAACATTGCGCGCACTGCGGAACGATCTGCATGAGCTTGTTGAGGAATACCGTACCCAGGCCAACGGGAAACTGATCGTCCAGGTGGAAGATCCCGACAGCGGCAACAGCGACCAGGCGGCATCCTTGCGCCAACGCTACGGCATTGGCCCGCACATCGCCAACCTGTTCAACCCCCAGCCGTTCTGGTTTTCCCTGATCCTTGAAGGAAACCATGAAACCGTGCCTGTTCCCCTGCCCGAAACCCTGGACAAGGCAGGCCTTGAAAGGTCCCTGAAGGCAGCATTGCAACGTCTGACCCCGGGCGTCCTCAAGACCATTGCCCTTGTCAAACCGGCCCCTTATGGACCCCATGCCCGCCGGTACACGGATCTGGAAAAGGTCCTGGCCGAAAATGCCCGCTTAAAGGAAACCGATCTCAAGGAGGGTATGGTCCCTGATGACGCGGACCTGCTGCTGGTGCTGGCCCCCAGCAATCTGGATGACAGGCAGGTTTTTGCCATTGATCAGTTTCTCATGCAGGGAGGCAGTGTGATCATGGCCACGTCGCCGTTTGATGTGCGGATCAGCAATACCATCCTTGCCCAGCCCCATGAAGCCGGACTGGAGGATCTTCTTGCCCATTACGGTCTGTCCATGGATAAAAGCATGGTCCTGGACCGGTACAATGCGGCCCTGCCTGTTCCGGTGGAGCGGTATGTGGGCGGCCTGACCCTTCGCGAAATACGGATGCTGCCCTATCCCCACTTTCCTGATTTGCGGGGGACCGAACAGCTGGGGGACAATCCCATCACCTCGTCTCTGGGTCAGCTCACCCTCAATTGGGCTTCTCCCATCACGGTGGACAAGGAAAAGAACAAGGATCGCCATGTAATAGAACTTCTCCACAGTTCACCGGAAAGCTGGACCAGTGATGATCTGGATGTCATGCCCAATTATCGCTTATATCCTCAAACCGGATTTGCCGTGACCGGCACCCCAAGCTCCCATGTACTGGCTGTGGCCATCCAGGGGCGTTTGGATTCCTTTTTCAAGGGCAAAAAATCCCCCCTTCTGGCAACCACCGAGGCAGAAGCCCAGGAGGAAAACCCCAAGGGTGACCAAAAGGGTACCCAAGAGGATGAAGAGAGCCGGCCACGCATCACAAGCATCATCGACCATTCGCCCGGGACTTCGCGTTTGGTACTCATTGCAAGCAATGCCTTTGCTTCGGATACCAGCATTGATCTCATTTCCCAGGGATTGGGCACCCACTATACCAAGCCCTTGGATTTCATCCAGAATGCCGTGGACTGGTCCCTTGAGGATCGCGGCCTTTTGGCCTTGCGGGGTCGAACCCAGCTGGCCCGCACCCTCTACCCCCTGCCCCAGGGAGGGCAGCGGATGTGGGAACTTGGCAACTATTGCTTTGCCCTGTTTGAACTCCTGCTCATCTGGTTGTGGCGCCGGTGGGTGACGGCAAGCGATGGCAAACGGTATGAACAGGTTCTTGCGGAGGTATAATTTCATGAACACGAAGATCAAACTCCTGGCCGTATTGCTTGGTGTGCAGATCCTGCTGGCCCTTGGTTTGGGGTTATCCGATTGGAGATCAACCACCCCGACACAGGCAAGGCTTGTTCAGGGGGTCTTGAGGGACACCATAGACACCATCACCCTGGAAGGGCCGGACAAGGAAAAGATCGTTCTGGCCCGCAAGAACGGTGCGTGGGTCCTTGCCCAGCGTGGTGATTTTCCGGCTGATACCCATCGCGTCAACGCCATGCTGGATCGCCTCCTGGGCCTGCAAACCGGGACCCCGGTTGCAACCACTCGGGAGGCACGAGCCCGATTCAAGGTGGCTGAAACATCCTTTGAAAAACGCATCTCCCTGGCATCAGAGGGTAAGCCCCGAGTAGTCGTGTATCTGGGAACATCTCCTGGTCTGCGTCAGGTTCATGCCAGGGTTGATGATGAAGATGCCATCTATGCCGTGCACATGGCATCATATGATGTGCCCCTTCGCCCGTCCCAATGGGAGGACAAAACCGTCCTGCAGTTTCCTGAAAAGGAAATAGCAGGTGTGCGTCTGGGCGAGGTGCATGTGAGAAAAGAATCCAAAACCATGAGCGGGCAATCTGCTGCCGTCAATGCCACCAATGCTTCTACAGTGACCGTATGGCATCTTGAAGGCGATGAAGATGGGCAGGAGGTCAATGCCACATCCGTGGACAAACTGATCACATGGCTTGCGTCCATCCGTTTTGATGAGGTCTTTGATACGTCCTCCGGACAGGAGGATGCCCTGGAAAAGCCTGTTGTGCAGTTTGAAATTGAGGGGGCACATGGTCAAAACAGAATGTATCGCCTGTTCCATCTTCCGGAACAGAAAACATACGTGATGACCCATTCCGACAGACCCGAGTATTTTCGTCTGTCCACAAACACGGCAGAGCAGCTCATGGAGGCATGCGAGCAGGAAACATGGGTCGTTGATCCGGCCAAGCCATCCCACAAGACGGTGCCTGCTGGCGCGTCTCCCCGGGAAAAGACCACGTAATCGATTCCCTGGTGGCACCATGACTCCTTTGTGCCGGTGCATGACCATGTGAAAAGGTCCCTTGCCGGGTTGCCGGCAAGGGACCTTTTGGGTTTAGCTCAATGACACCAGAAAAGCGTTCTGCAGTCAGCCAGGTTTCTGCACGGCTGGCGCCTATGTTCTCTCATGCACCTCCCAGCTTTCGACTTCACCCTCCTCGACTTCTTCCCACCCGCTGAACATGGCCGCAATATGGGCGGTCAGGGTGTGCCCGGTGGTGGTCATGTAGATGTGGACAATGACAAAGGCCAGAATGGCAAATCCGCACAAAACATGGATGGCCGCAAGCACTCCCAGATCCAGGAACCCGTCGATTCCCCAGGCTTTCCAGTCATTGTACGTATAGTACAAAAAGCCCGTGAGCATCTGCAGGCTGAGCAAGACCGCGGTGAGTCCCAGATAGGTCAGCCGTTGCAAGGGATTGTGCTTGGCTCCTCTGGTTTTTCTGACCGGATGAGGCTGTCCCTTGAATATCCCCGAGGAGTAGTACCGGATGACCTCGAAGAGCTTTTTGGTGGTTGGAACGTATTGCCTCCATTCTCCGGTGGTGAACAACCAGAAGATGAAGAAAATGAACAGGATGATCCAGGTGATGCCCAGGAGGTTGTGCAGGGAGACCGCCTTGGCAAAGCCCATAAGACCAAAGGTCCCATGGATTTCGAAACCGGTCAGCAGGAGCATGAAGATGAAAAGGGCCTGCACCCAGTGCCAGAAACGTTCGAACCGGGTGTACAGATATATTTTTTTCATGGGTTTTCTCGTCATTCAGTCCTCCTTGTTCCGCAGCCGGAACGAAAACATCCGGGCCAGGGCGTGGATGATCACACCCATGATGGATGCCACCACCAGTGTCCATCCGCCCATGTCCAGGGCGGTGATCCGGTCACGACCGGGCATGTAGAATCCGGTCAGATTGGCCAGACGTCCCTTCCGGGCATGGCATTCACCACAGGGCACACTGTCTGTTTTGGGAGCGACCATGTGACTGATGGGAAAGGCATACACGCTGTCCAGAAACCCGTACTCTCCGCTGAAGGGCAGTCCCGTATAGGCCATGCCCGCGGTGATGGCCTTTTGCCAGTCGTATTCCTGCCAGTAGGCCCCGGTTCCCTTGGCCCCGAACAGCTTGGGAATGACCAACGTGTTGTTGATCTTGTCATAGGGTGTCTTGCCCTGATGGACCTTGAAGGGAAAGATGCGCGCATTGTCCATGTTCCGGTCCCCCACGGGCCAGGTCAGCCTGACAGTTCCGGAAGGATCAATGGTTTCTTCAGCACTTACTATATGCATGGCCCCGTTGTACCAGTGGTACTCGGGCACCACGTTCTTTTCCCAGACAAAGGTTCCCTTTTTGGTATCGTAGACATTCTTGCCGTAAGGCCCTTTGACCGTATACGGCTTGCCATCCTTTTTCTGACCCGCTGTGGTCCAGTCCCAGACCATCTTGGTGGGATTGACCCGGGCAAAGGTCGGAATATGGCAGGCCTGACAGGCCACCTTGTCCGTATGGTCGTTGGGCTTGGTCCCCTGTTTGTGGGGCGTGGCACTGTGGCAGGATTCGCACATGATCTTGGCACTCAGGTCATCTTCAAGCAGACTTTTGCGATGCGTGGCCGCCGGGGTGGAATAGACCCGTCCGGCAATATTGTGCAGCCTGGTGGAATGGCACCGGGTGCAGGTGAAATTCTGCCCGTCCAGGCCCATGTGCACGTCGAGTTTCTTGTTGGGTTTTATCAGTGATGAATCCAGATCCCCGTGTTTGACGCCGTCTCCCCCGCCACCATAAAAATGACAGACCCCGCAATTGTTCCGGGACGGACGAGCCACGGACTGGGCGACCTTGTTCCAGTCCGGAGGATAGAAGGTCTGCTTGCCGAATTGTTTGGGCGTCGAGGCGGGATGGCCCGCTCCCGAAGGAAATTTTTTGTACGTTCCTGTCTGCTCATGACACACAAGGCAATCCACAAGGGTGGGATCGCTGAAATCAAAGGTTTTGTCCTTCCATCCGTATCCTGCGTGGCAGGAGGTGCAACGAGCCTCGTTGCTGTTGATGTTGATTCAGAAGTTGTTCAGGGTGATGCCCGCCTTGCCGATCTTGCCGCTGGCGTCACTGGGATCTTTCCAGGTCCAGTGGATGGTCTTGTGGAATTGGACCGCGGCTTCGGTGTGACACCCCAGACAGGCCCGGGTCACTTGGGGACCTGATGCAAAAGGCTGTTGGAGTTGCTTGAATTTGGAATGATCCGCTGTGATCCAGAGTTCATGATCCTCCCGGATCATCTGCTTGGCCAGGGTGCGTCCCGGAGCGTCGGGTTCGTTGGCCGCCCAGATGGTCCCGGCACAACTCCACCAGAGCAGCACCGGAAGCATCAATGCCTTCATGATAAACAAAGGCCAGCACTGTTTGTCCATACCATCTCCTCCATTGCGTTTGCATGGGTGAGCGCAGGTCTGATGCTGGTTCAGGGCCCATGCATGTACGATACGGTTATGAGACCATAACCGTATCCCAGGAGTTCCGGCAAGTATTTTCAGATGCAGCCAGCATGTACGGCCCTCTGACGGGGTGCGCACAAACGGGATGGATGAGGGAAGACATGGGGGGCCATGTCCCTGGGACAGCAGGGGAATGTTTCTACAAAATGGGGGACATCAGGGCAGCCACACGGACCGCAAACCTGAACAGGAAAGAACGGCTCTGATAATCATTCATATCAACCTGTCTGCACCGTGTCAGATCCTGCCTGAGCATGGTTTCGATCTGATTGATGAACGGTCGGCTGAAATTGAGGAGCATGATCTCGAAATTGAGCCGGAACGAGCGGTTGTCCATATTGGCCGTGCCCACGGCAGCAAACGCGTCATCCACCAAAACCACCTTCTGGTGCATGAACCCTTCCTGATACCTGTACAGTTTGATGCCAAGGGGAATGATTTCTTCATACCGGGCAAAGGAGGCCAGATACACGGCCAGATGATCCGGCTTCTGGGGCAACAGGATGCGTATGTCCACGCCCCGCAATGCGGCCAGCTTGAGGGCGGCCAGTACCCGCTGGTCCGGCACGAAATAGGGGCTGGCGATCCATATGCGTTTGCGGGCCCGGTTGATGGCTTCCACAAAAAAGAGTCCGCAGGTATCCACATCATCGGCCGGACCCGAGGCGATACACAGGGTCTGTTCATTGCCGGATTCGGCCCTGGTCATTTCCCAGGACAGTTCCTGGGGGATTTCACCACGTGCCCAGTACCAGTCCTCCACAAAGGAAAACTGGATCGCCTGGACAACAGGCCCTGCAACCCGAACATGGGTATCCCGCCACGAGCCAAAGGTGCAGTGACGGGATACATATTCGTCACCCACATTGTGCCCGCCCACAAAGGCGAGCCGGCCATCTACAATCACGATCTTGCGATGGTTGCGAAAATTGATCTGAAACCGGTTGGCCTTTCCCTTGGTTGTGTGAAAGGGGGCGACAATCACCCCTGCCTGGTGCAGCTTGTTGATATAGGCAGAACTCAGTCCCTGACTGCCGATTTCGTCGTACAGCAGGCAGACCCGGATGTTCTGTCGGGCCTTGGCCATGAGAATATCTGCCAACTGGCGCCCCAGTTCATCGTCCTTGATGATGAAAAACTGGACAAGAATATAGTCTGTTGCCTGTTCCATGGCCGTGAACATGGCCCCAAAGGTCATTTCTCCGTTGATCAGGAGCTCGCACTTGTTGTGTCGCATGACCGGCATATCCGACAAGCGGACCAGGGTCTTCCATTGTTGGCCAAGCCCCTCGTCAATGTATCCTTCGCTGCGGGCCTGGGTGGCCAGTTGTTCGCGCATATGATGGACGGCTCTGTCCCTGGAGGTACGAAGACGCACGTATCCGTTGAACTTGTTGCGTCCGAAAACAGCATACAGGGGCAGACTCACCCAGGGAAAGGTAACCAGGGAAATGGCCCAGGCGATGGCCCCCTGGGAAGTACGCGTCCGCATGACAGCGTGGGCGGCTGTGACAATGCCCAGGATTTCCACAAGGGTGACCAGCCAGGCAAACAGGGCCAGAATGTCTCGTTCAAACATGTTCCATCTCCTCTGTCACCCCTGCACTACCTTTTGCAAGGCATGGGGAGAGATTCCCGCATGGGTGCACCGCACCTTGATAACCAACATGGCAGCAAACCGGAGCCTGGGGGTTGGTCTCCCGAGTCGCACCCAGGATGGGCTTGGGGGATGGATAGCGGATTGCGGATTCATGATCATGGTTATACTCTATCAGGGCGCAGCAACGGCATTTCGCGTCTTTTGGGGAGTGAACCAGCGCAGTCGCAGACCGTTGCCGACCACGGAAACCGAACTCATGGCCATGGCGGCCCCCGCAATCATGGGGTTCAGGGTTGGGCCGCCAAATACGTGGAAGATCCCGGCGGCAAAGGGGATGCCAATAACATTGTAGGCAAAGGCCCAGAAAAGATTCTGCCTGATGTTGCGCATGGTTGCCCGACTGAGCTCCAGGGCCGTGAGTACGCCGAAAAGTCCCTGGCGCATGAGGACGATATCCCCGGATTCAATGGCCACGTCGATACCCGATCCCATGGCCATGCCCAGATCCGCTCCGGCCAGGGCAGGCGCGTCATTGATGCCGTCTCCCACCATGGCCACTCTCTTTCCCTGTTGCTTGAGTTCCCGGATGGCCGCCACCTTGCTGTCCGGCAGGACCTCGGCGATCACCTGGCTGATGCCGGCTTGTCGGGCAATGGCTTGGGCCGTGGTCTTGTTGTCTCCGGTGAGCATGATCACTTCAATACCCCTGCGGTTCAATGCGGCCACCACCTCGGGGGTTTCGGGCCTGATCCTGTCGGCAATGGCGATGATTCCCCGCAATCGGCCGTCCATGGCCATCAGGACCGGGGTTTTGCCCTGCTCGGCCATTTTCCTGATGCGTCCGCCCGCTTTTTCCATACCCGCAAGATCAAGGGACTTCATGTAGGCGACATGGCCTATGTGGATCTCGCGGCCCTGAACACGAGCCCGGACACCTTTGCCGGGCAGAGCCTCAAAGGATTCCACCCCATGGGTGGCGATCCCCCGGGATCTGGCTGCTTCCACCACGGCCTGGGCCAGGGGATGTTCGGACGAGCCTTCCACCGAGGCAGCCAGCCCCAGGATCTCTTCCTCATCGCCCTGGTCGTCCACGACCAGAATATCTGTCACACTGGGTTTACCCACGGTGAGGGTGCCTGTCTTGTCAAAGACAATGGTCCTGATGCGTTCCGCCATCTGCAGGGCCCCACCGCTTTTGACAAGCACCCCGAGCCGCGCTCCCCGGCCGGTGGCCACCATGATGGAAATGGGGGTGGCCAGTCCCATGGCGCAGGGACAGGCAATAACCATGACCGCCACAAAAATGCGCAGACTGAAGGAAAGGCTCTCCCCGCCGATGGTCAACCAGGAGACTCCGGCCACCAGGGCCACAACCATGACTGCGGGCACGAAATAAAGACTGATCCGGTCGGCCAGATTGGCAATGGGTGCCTTGGAGCCCTGGGCCTCCTGAACCAGGCGGATGATGCGGGCGAGCATGGAATCCTGCCCCACCCGGGTAGCCCTGATGGTCAAGGAACCGGTTGCGTTGACGGTTCCCCCGACAACTTTGTCTCCAGGGCGTTTGGCAACAGGCAAGGATTCGCCCGTGAGCATGGATTCGTCCACGCTCGATTCGCCCGCAATCACATCGGCATCCGCCGGGATGCGTTCTCCCGGCTTGACCAGCAGCACGTCACCGGGCTCGATTTCCTGGGTGGGAATCAGCACCTGTTCCTCGCCGTTTTGGCCCTGTCTGACAAGGATGGCCTTGTCAGGTGTCAGCTTGATCAGGGACCCGATGGCCTCGGAAGTCTTGAGCTTGGACCGGGCCTCGAAATACTTGCCCAGAGAGATCAGGGCAATGAGCATGGCCGCGGATTCGAAATACAGATCCATGGCCTTTTGTTGGGGTGTTATGCCCATCCCGATCTCCACCAGATTCCAGGTGGAATAGAGGACGGCAGCGCCGGTTCCCATGGCCACCAGGGAATCCATATTGGGCGCACCACGCAAAAAAGCCGGAATGCCGCTGGTATAGAAACGTCTTCCTGCCCAGAGGACCGGCACAAGGAGCAGAGCCTGTACCAGGGCAAAGGTGAAAGGGGCATGCAGGGGATCGAGAAAGGCGGGCAGGGGCAGGCCCACCATGTGCCCCATGGACAAAAGAATGATCGGAAGGGCAAAGCCAAAGGCCGGGATAAGGTCCCTGCGCAAGGCCGCAAGATTGGCCAGGTTCTTTGCCTGGCGTTCTTTGTACATGCTGGCCCCTGCTGTTGCCACCGTGCTGGAGAAACCGAGATCCTCTATGGCATGCCTGATGTCCCGGAGTTTTACCCTGGTCGGATCAAAGGCAAAGGTGCCTGATTCCGAGGCCAGATTCACCCTGGCCTCATAGATGCCGTCTTGTGAACCCAGTACACGCTCAATGCGCGATGAACAGGACGCACAATGCATGCCCTGGATGGACAGGGATATTTTTTGGGCTTCTGCGGGGGGCGCGGTCCGATCTGATGAGGTCGATGAGGAGGGCATGGTACCACCTTGTTTGCGTTGGAGAAGGGATACTCGTGTCGGTCTGGCAAGGCGCTGTTGCCGTCAACCAGACACGAATATCGAGTATAATGTCCGCAATCGGGACAAGCAAGACCCGATCCGTGCAGGGTGCGCTATCCAGCCTGCCCTTTTTTCATGCGGATTGGAAGCCGTCGGATGATATTTCTCTGATCGCATCAGCAGCCCATGTCCGCTGATTTCAGGTCTCTGTATCGTACATCCCGCTAGGTTTCCCATCAACGTGGGCAGTCTGTTTAATCATGGGCGTGGGGTGGAATTCCCGGGTGATCAAAAAGCCCGGATGGATGAATGTGATCTGCCCATGGACAAATCTGTCTCATGATCTTATTGGGTTACATTGTCTGCCCAGGACGGGATCCATGATTGTCCCTGTTTTCGCGTTCCGATCTTGTGTGGTATCGTCATCTTTGCTGCATGTGCTGTCACTTCACCTTTGCCTAAGGAACAAGCTTTGAATCTGCAATTCACACCCATTTCCCTGACTGAACAATCAACATATCTCACGCTGTTGACCCAATGCCCTCAAATCACCTCGGATTACAGCTTCATCAATCTCTGGGGCTGGCAGGAGGAGTATGGGCTTTCCTGGGCGTTCACGCGTGATGCCGTGTTCATCAGGCAGCAATATCCTGTCCCCTGCATCTGGGCCCCCGTGGGCAACTGGCATGCCATGGATTGGCAGGCGTACAAAGAGATTCTTGCCAAGTATGCCCCCATGGTCAGGGTTCCCCAAGAGCTCAAGGATACCTTTGTCCGTCTCTGGCCCCATCTCCCGGTGGACGAGGCCAGGGGGCAGTGGGATTATCTCTATTCCATTCCCGAACTCATTGAACTTGCCGGGCGCAAGTATCACAAGAAAAAGAACCTGTTGAACCAGTTTATCAAGAAATATGATTACGAGTACGTGACGCTGGATGCCAGAAAGATCGAACAGGCCCTGACCCTGCAGACCGAATGGTTCCTGTGGAAAAATTCCGAGTCCGATTCCACGCTGGACAAGGAAAATCGGGCCATCGTCAAGATCATGCGTGACTGGGACTGTCTCCAGCACATTCTTGGAGCCGGTATTGTGGCTGACGGGAAAATGATTGCCTACACCATTGCCGAACTTGCCCCCAATGATCAGATGATCATTCATTTTGAAAAGGGCTGCCCCAACTACAAGGGCGTCTACCAGGCCATGAATCAGCTTTTTCTCAAACATACCTGTTGCGAGAAAGCCATTGTCAACCGGGAACAGGACCTGGATGATCCGGGTCTGCGCAAGGCCAAGGAATCGTATCATCCCGTCGGATTCATGAAAAAATACGAGATCGACGGTTTCGGGCTTTAGGTGCGGCCAAAAGGTCGTGGGCGCCTTGGAAGAAGAGGCCGTGCATTGTCCCTGCATCGTTCTGCCAAGGCAAGGGGCCGTCTTGTTTCGGTGAATTGCAGCTAACACTCCTGACCCTTTTTTCAATCCTCTTCAAGGAGGCAACACCATGCGCTTTCTCGTCATCCTGGTCATCCTCCTGCTGATTACCCTTTTCCTGAATCCGTCCAGGCTCAGGAAATTTTTCCTTGTTTATGCCCTGAGTATTGGAATCATCGGCGTTCTGGTTTACGAGGGGAACAAGTACGTGGATATCCGGACCACATCCAGGATCCTTCCCTCACAGGTTGTGATCGAAAATGTTCGCCTGGATCCGACTCTGCAGCTTTTTCTCAAGGGGCGGCTCATCAACAAGGCCCCTGAAGGCACGATCAGGGAAATCAAGTTGCGCTTGACTGTCTATAAAGACACGGCATCAGACCATGATCTTGGCAATGCCGCCGGAAAGGACGTCCTCGGCACGCAGGAATTCACGGTTTTCACCCGGATGGGCCCGGGACAAGACCAGGAGATCATCCAGAAGGTATCTGTTCCCGGGCTGGACCCGGGCAAGCACCCGGCTTGGGAGCTTGAGGTCGTATCCGTGAAAACATTTTTGTGGGAGTAAGGGAGGCACGGGCATGCTTGATTGGCTGATCATCGGCGGAGGCATCCATGGAAACCATATGGCCAACGTCCTTGTCCAGGAAGCCGGCGTGGATCACGACCAGATCAGGATCGTTGATCCTTTTGAACGTCCCCTGCACAGATGGCGTCAGAACACGGCCAATTGCGGCATGCAGTATCTGCGTTCCCCGTCGGTGCACAATCTGGATATTCCCATTCTCTCCTTGTACCAGTTTTCCAAGACCTGGAAGGGCGAGGCTGATCCCCTGTTTATCCCCAAATACTACCGCCCTGCCCTCTCCCTGTTCAACGATCATTGTGATCATGTGATCAGAACAAACAGACTCGATACCATCCGGATCACGGGACGGGCCACGTCCATCACACCTGAACAGGATCACCTCATGGTTGCGACAACCGCGGGTGATCTTGTCTCCAGACATGTTCTCCTGTGTCTGGGCAATTCCGATCAGCCCTGCTGGCCTTCCTGGGCCACCAATCTGTTTGATGCCACCTCAATGGTCCATCATGTGTTCGACCCGCATTTTGATCGGACAGTCCTGGCCGATGTGGGGCACACCATGGTGGTTGGCGGCGGTATCACCGCGGTTCAGCTGGCCCTGACCCTGAGCCGTGATCTGTCAGGCAGGGTCACCCTGTGTTCACGCCATCCCCTCAGGCCTCATGATCTGGATTTTGATCCCTGCTGGGTCGGGCCCAAATGCCTGGACGGATTCAATCGAACCCCCTATTCCCAACGACGCGAGATGATCCGGCAGGCCCGCCATCGGGGATCGGTTCCCCGGGAAATCCGCGCACAGCTGAACACGGAAGTGGCCAAGGGCCGACTTCACTTCATCCAGGCCCGGATCGCCAAATCATGGATGCATGACGGCTCCATTGTACTTACCGGACGGGACAAGACCCTCACATGCGATCAGCTTGTACTGGCCACGGGGTTCGAGGAGTCCCGTCCCGGCGGTGATCTGGTGGATGGTCTTGTCCGGGATCATGGTCTGCCCACGGCAGCATGTGGCTATCCGGTCCTGGAGCACAAGATTCTCTGGGGCAGCAACATCTTTGTCACGGGTCCTCTTGCCGAACTGGGATTGGGGCCGTGTGCCCGGAACATCATTGGTGCCCGGCGGGCAGGAAAGGAACTTCTCGCGTATCTTGGGACAACGCAAACGGAGTAGGTCATGAAGCGATTCAAAAATATCCTTCTGGTGCTCACGGACAATGACGATGAAAAGATTCTGCACCGTGCCTCGTCCATCATCCGGGCAAACAAGGGGCGTCTGACCATGGTCCGGGTGCTCGCCAAGATCCCGGACAAGATTCTCGCCCGGCTCAATTCCAGTTATCGCATTGATATCAGCGAGCTTGCAGCCGTGGAGTTTCAAAAGTCCATGAACCAGCTTCTTGATCCCCTTCGTGACGAGGGGCTTGATGTCCATGGAAGGTTTCTGTTCGGTTCAGCGTTTCTGGAAATCATCAGGCAGGTCCTGCGCGAAGGCCACGACCTGGTCATGACCACGGCCGAAGAACACGGGTTTCCGAGAACCGCCCTTTTTGGCAGCACCACCATGCATCTGTTGCGCGAATGTCCCTGTCCCGTATGGGTGGAAAAGCCTACCCGGGGAACCACCTATTCCAAGATCATGGCTGCGGTTGATCCGGACACGGAAGATGCCACCAGACATGGTCTGAACGGCAACATCCTGGATCTTTCCCTGTCCATTGCTCATGACGAACAATGTGAGCTTCACGTGATCCATTGCTGGCGGCTTCCCATGGAAGGCACCTTGCGGGCCAGGCAGGAATTTTCCTCCGATATTGTGGACTCTTTGATCGTGGAGATGCGTGACGAGCACAAGAAACAGCTGCAAACCGTTCTGGACGAGCAGGATTTCCGGGGGATCACGCCCCATGTCCATCTGCTCAAGGGAAAGGCCGGGGATTTGATTCCCCGCAAGGCCATGGAGGAACAGATTGATCTGGTGGTCATGGGAACGGTCTGCCGAACCGGTATTGCGGGATTTTTCATCGGCAATACCGCTGAAAAGGTGCTGCAGGAGATTGACTGTTCGGTATTGGCCATCAAGCCCGAGGGGTTTGAAACTCCCGTGACCCTGGAGTAGATGCCTCATGGCCATTGCTGTTATTTCCGACATCCACGCCAATCTCGAGGCCCTGGAAGCCGTGCTTGCCGATATTGACCAGCGCGGTCTCTCCCGGATCATCTGTCTGGGTGATCTGGTGGGATATGGTCCCAATCCCCAGGAGGTTGTCCAGCGGGTTCGTCAGCGTTCCATTCTCTCGGTTGCAGGGAACCACGAAATGGGCGTGTTAAGTGACCGCTCCCTGTTCTGGTTCAACCCCAAGACCAGGGCCAATGTCCTGCGCATGCGGGAGATGCTTTCAGAAGACGCCATATCCTTTCTGGCCACCCTGCCCAGAAGCCTGGTTGTGGACGACGCCCTTTTTGTGCACGGTTTTCCCCCCAGGTCACCGTTCGTGTACCTCTTTCAGATTCAGGGAGAAACCCTGGCCAAACGCCTGGCAGGCTTGAGCCATACCCCCTCTTTTGTGGGCCATACCCACGAGCTTGTTCTGGAAGGACTTCATCAGGGGAGTGTCGAGTCGCGCATCCTGCACAAGGGGATCCTTTCCCTGGACTGGGAACAATGTATCGTCAATGTCGGCAGCGTGGGCCAGCCTCGAGACGGTGATCCCAGTGCCAAATATGTCATTTGGGACAAGGAGAACGCCACCATCGAGGTCTGTTTTGTTCCGTATGATGCCCGCAGGACAGCCGCCAAAATCAATGCCCTGGGATTTCCTGCCTATTACGGGGAACGGCTTTTGGGGTAAATCAACTCCCTTTGGAGAACGTGTCGGCCGCTGCTGTTCTGCCTGCCGAGTGCTCAGAATAGGCCGGTAAAGGCCATTCCAGGGTGGCCGTTTGGGTGCAACCATCAGGCCCTTGTCACGGTTGGACGACAGGGCCTTTATTCTGTGCCAGCTCATCATGAAATACATCAATCAGTATCAGATCATCGGACTTCTCGGTCGTGGCGGCATGGGCCGGGTTTACAAGGTTCTCCGGCCCGAGCTGGGCAAGATCATGGCCCTCAAGCTGCTGGATCCCAACGACATGCTCGAGGACCTCATGGGCCGGGAAGAAATCGAGCGCCAGTTCATCCACGAAGCCAGGATCATGGGCCGCCTGTCCCATCCGAACATTGCCTCGGTGTGGGACACGGGGCGGGATGACCAGGGACGGCTGTTCATGGTCATGGAGTACTTCTGCCAGAATCTGGGGACCATCATCGGAGAGACCCATCGGGTGGAAGACCCTTGTCGCCCCCTGCCCCCTTCCCGGGTCTTTCATTACGCCATGGACATGCTCGATGCCCTGGCCCGCCTTCATTATGCCGGGATCATTCACAGGGACATCAAACCCTTCAACATGATGATTACCGGTGAGGACCGGATCAAGCTCATTGACTTCGGATTGTCCCGGCTCCGGGGAGAACCGCATCACAAGGGACCGTCCAACCTGAAAATCGGTTCCCCCTACTACACCTCTCCGGAACAGGAAGCCGATCCTTCCAGGGCCGACCATCGTTCGGACATCTATTCCGCAGGCATGGTCATTTTCCGCATGCTCACGGGGCGACTGCCCATGCATCCCGAAGACCGGGATCTCAACGGCCTCATGCTGGACAATATCTGGGACGATTTTTTCTCCCGTTGTCTGCACCCGGATCCAGACAAGCGGTTTGCATCGGCCATGGATATGAAAAAGGCTCTTGAACAGCTTCGTCAGTCATGGGAAACAAGTCAGCAGGCTATCTGTCGTCTTCTTCCTGAATCCTTTTCCCCACCCAGGCCAGGCCTGCCAGCCTCTCCTCGCCGTGTGCCAGTGCGCACGGGTCCGGTTGCCGCCAGCAAGGTCTTTCCCGTTGATGCCCTAGCCCGTCCCCAGCACCATGTGCTCAATGTCTTTGAGGCTCAGGGGCAGGATGGATGGAAGGATGGGGCCACCGGTTTGACCTGGTCGAAGTCCCCCTCCCCTTTTCCCCTGACCTGGGAGGAAGCCCGGACATATCTTGATGGTCTCAATCAGGGTGCTCACCAGACCTGGCGGCTTCCCACTGTGGATGAATTGATCACCCTGATTCAACCCAAGGCCCATCCCGAAGATCTGTGCACGCCCACCATTGTGGATACCGGGAGAAAATGGTTTTGGAGCGCTGATACCCGGACGTTTACCCAGGCCTGGTTTGTGGATCTGGAAAACGGGTATGTGGCCGGCCAGGACAGAACCTGCCTTTTTCATGTTCTGGCGGTGCGCGCATGAAAAACCCACCAGGACAGCCGGGTATCCTGGTGGGCGATGAAGAAGGTTTCCCGTTTATGGAGGGAGGCGTGTGCGGCATTACCGCGAGGGAAACCTGAGGGTAAACGTTGTTCCTGTTCCCTGCTGGCTGCTGACTTCCATGGTTCCGCCCATGTTTTCCACGAGCCCGAAACACACGGACAGACCGAGTCCGGTCCCCTTGCCAACAGGTTTGGTGGTAAAAAACGGGGAAAATATTTTTTTCTGATTTTCCGGGCTGATGCCCCCGCCATTGTCCTGAACTCGGATCTCCACAAGTCCTTCGTCCGTACGGGTGCCTGTTATGCCAAGACGCCCTCCTTCGCTGCCATGGCGTTCAACAATGGCATAAATGGCATTGTTGAAAAGATTGAGCAGTACCTGCTGCATATGCCCTGGGTCAGCATGGATTGTCAGAGGTTGTTCAGGCAACGTGCTTGTCAGCTCAATCCCGTTGACCGAGGCCTTTTTGGCTATCATGGACACCACCTCCGGCATGAAGGTGGTCAGATCGATTTTTTTGTATTCGGGTTTGCCCTGGCGACCAAAACGCAGAATCGATTGGGTGATCCTGGCACAACGACGGATCTGCTTTTTGATCTGACCCAGAGCCTGCTCCAGTTCCTGACTGTCCTCCCCTTCCCTGAAATCCCCCTTTTGTTTCATATCTTCGAGAATCAGCGCTATATAGGCATGATCGCTTTCCATGACCTGCAAAGGGTTGTTGATCTCGTGGGCGAATCCGGCGGCCATCTCGCCGAGCTCGGCCAGCCGGGTGGCACGAATGAGCTGGTCCTGCAGGGATGCCTTTTCCTTGTCCGTGATGCGAAGCCGTTTTTCGATGCGTTTGCTCAAGACAATGGCCAGAAAAATCATGCCCATGCCACTGACAACAGCAATGACAAGACTCATCCATGCCGCCTTATTGAGCGCGGCAAAGGCGTCATTTTTGTCCTGACGAACCACGAGCAGCCATTTGTGGGGAATGATCCAGGTGGTGGCGTAGAGAAAGGTCATATCCCTGTGGTCTTTCTGGACGTAGGTCCGGATTCCGTTGGGTCGATCGGGATAGTGAAGTTGTTCGCCTGCATGTTCCAGAAACCTGCCGCCTGATCTTCTCTGGGTCTGAAATATACCGGATTTGTTGACGATATAGGCTTCGCCGGTTCGACCGATGCGGATGCTTTCCACAATTTCGCTGAACCGATACGTGTCAATGGTCGCCCTGATGACCCAGGGCTGTTGTTCATGATTGCCGGACAGGGCAATGACAAAATGGGGAATGTTCCGAAATCCCAGAAAAACATCGCTTTGAAAAAAGCCCTTGTTCATGACTTCCCGGAACCAGGTTGTCTCCTTGTACACCTTGCCACTCAATTTGTACGGTCCCACGTAGGCCACAAGGACGCCCTGGGGATCGAAAATGCCCAAATCCACAAAGGTGGGTGATTCCTTTTGCAGATGAGTAAACACCGTCGAGAGTATCTCGGGGTTTTGCAGCTCCTGGAATCCGTGTTCGGCAAGAACAAAGGCAAGATCGGCCCGGCGTTCTCTGAGAAAGGAGGCAACCATGTCCCGATGGTCCCGGACAATCCGCTCCATGGAGGCAATGGTGTTTTCCTTGATGGACGTGGAAAAATGATAATACCCGACTCCGATGATCAGCAGAAAGGGAATCACCGGAACAAGGATCATCCCGGTTAGAATCTGCTTGCGCAGTGTCGTGTAGTATCGTTCTCCCATGACCGTCTGATATCCTTGCGGTTAAACCAGAAACTGACGCAGATACATGAGCACGGGGCTCATGGAGGCGAGCATGACCAGGAGGATGATCACCCCGAGAACAATGGAGGTGATGGCCTGCATCCATGAAAAGGAACACCATTTGACCAGGCCCACTGCCACCAGAATGAATCTCCAGGGCTCGGTAAAGATTTCCGTGGTCGGCAGCCAGGAGACCATCATGGTCACGCCGGTGGCATAGGCATAGATGATGGCCACATGCCGGTAGGAGGCCAGTCTTCCGAAAAACAGCCCCATGATCATGAAGGTGAATCCGGCCAAGACAAAGGGCATGCCCATGGCGTTGATTCCCAGGGTGAACGCCTGAAACAGGGAGTGATCGGAAAAATACACATAGCGCAGACTGGCCCAGAAAAGCCCTGAAATGGCAAGAAAGATCAGGGCATTTTTATACCCGGTATCCTGGGGCAATTGGGCAAAAAAGAGACGCGGAGAGGTGATGAGGGCAACAATGGTCTGAAAATAGGTCTGCTTGGGGCTTGTGTTCCCCACGCCCTGATGTTCCATTTCCTGTACGGGTAATGTTTCTGTGGTCATGATTGCTCCCTGGTCCAAGAAGGAGTTGAAAGAACGCTATTGGCCCAGATAGGCCTGCACTTTTTCCCAGAGCCCCCATCCCAGCATGAGCAGGGTCATGATGAAAAAGAGGGTCCGCTCGAAATGCTTGGTAAAATAGGTGACACTCCCCTTGTGGACGATTTGTTTTCTGGATTCCTTGTTCATGACAACCTTCCCTGGTTAGTGTTCCTGAATCAGGAGGATGAACCTCATCAACAGATGCTTTATGCTTGCAGTGGGACAGGGCTCGACCTGCTGCTCCCGGACTGTCCCCTGCGGGGGGTACCCCCGCAGGAAGACAGGTTGAAATTATGTGGGCTAGTAGGCGGGCAATCCCGGAAATCCCATGATACCCCAGAGCAGGGCGGTACACAGGAGAATGACGATATTGGCGACAAACCACATGGGAATACCCACACGCAGGTAGTCCTTGGGCTCCAGATATCCACTGGCGTACACAATGGCGTTGGGAGGCGTGCCAATGATCAGACAGTAGGCAAAGGATGAGGCCACAGCCGTGCTCATGGCCATGAACGGGAGGAAAGTCGTGCCAGGATGCACCAGGCCGGCCATGTTCAGGGTGATGGGACCAACAGCAGCTGCTGCAGGGCCATCGGCCATGAGGTTGGTCAGAATGGCGGTCAGACCGTTGGCCGTGGCCATGAGGGGCAGACCCTGATCCATGCCAAAGGGGGCCAGAAAGTCGATGACCGACTTGGCCAGCCAATAGGCGGCACCGGTTTTATCTAGGGTTCGACCGAAGATGATGGCTCCGGCGTACAACCAGACAACACCCCAATCGACCTTTTCCTGATAATCGCGCCAGTTGACCACTCCGGCCATGATGTAGGCTACGGCACCGGCAACAGCTATGACACCGATACCCAGACGCACGGGGTAGATGCCGATGTTGTAGAAGATCTTTTCCGTAAACCATCCAAAGACCATGACCACGAAGATGACAACGGCCCAGATCTGCTTTTTGTTCCACTTGCCCATCTTGCCGATTTCCTTTTCAAGATGCTGCATGGCCGGCTTGAGGGACTTGATGCGTGGCTTGAAGCGCCAGTTGACCATGAACCAGGTGATGGGGATCATGACGATGATAAACGGAAAACAGTAAGTACACCACTGGAAGTACCCGATATCAAAACCGAACATGTCGTTCAGGTAGGTCATCATGATGACGTTTCGGGCACCACCAGACGGGGCACCGGGACCACCGATGTTACAGGCCATGGCAATGGCAATCATGAGCATCTTGGCCAGTTCCTTGTCCTCGGGGATCTCATCGGTCAGGCTGTTCTGATAAAGGAGCATGCCGATGGGCAGGAACATGGCGGCCAGGGCGTGGTCGGAAATGAACGCGGCCAACGGGGTGATAATCAAAAAGAAGATCAGGGTGATCCATCTGGCATCGGGTACGGCCAGCTTCTTGAACATCATCATACACACGCGTTTGTCCACGCCTGTTTTGACAAAGGCCGCAGCGAACATCAAACTACCCATGATAAACCAGCATGCGTCGGACCAGTAGAGCATGGCCACTTCCTTCCTGGTGATCACGTTGCAAAAGACCAGGATCAGCCCGATGCAGAAGGCCACTGCAGGCAGGGGGATGCATTCGGTGACAAAGCAGAGAACAACAAAGGTCATCATGGCAATGGAAACCTTGATGGCCCAGATGCCCTTGTCAGCAGCTTTCTTATCACTTTCGGAGAGTTTGTTGTAATCCAGGACATTGATGCGGTAATCATAGGCCTTTTCCATAAGTGCCCGGTACTGCTGATCGTCCAGATTATCATTGATAAATGCATGAGCTTTCTTGAAATTGACGCTGGTGCAGGGGATCTTGTACTTCTTGCACCATTTGGTATTACGTTTCATGAATCGAGCCTTGCTCAGGGCGCCCATGCGCATGTTCCGCTCCATCATCTGGGCGGTGAGAAGCTGCCATTGTTCCACATGCGAACTGTCTTTTTGAAACAGTTCCTGGGTCAGCATATTCACAACGGCCTTGGGGCCCACCGTGTACTGCGTACCCACCCTGGTCATGCTGTTGGGTATTGGCAGGGCAAGTATGATGAAAAAGAGCGCAACCGGAATGATGAAAATCTTCCAGTCCACATACTTGTCGTATCCTGTGGCCTTTTTCTTTTCCTGTGTCATATATACCTCTACTGGTTTGCAAATGGGGATAAAAGTATGTCAGGTCATCCTGCCAGAATGATTTTCGAGATTTCGTAGAACAATTCCTGTTCGCGGATCACACCGATGATCTGTTGACCATCTTCCACCATCACGCGTCTGCGCCGTTGGGTGTACATGGTGTCGGCCACTTCCATGAGATTGGCCTCTTCATTCACCACGGGAGGACATTCCCGCATCACGTCACGGATCTTTCTGTCCTTGAGTTTCTTGACCTGGCTGGAGAACAGACCGCTCCAGAACATGGTTGAATACTGCATGGATTCAGCCATGGACGGTTTGGGCGCGGAAAGATACTCGGGACGGATGGCTTCGAGCAATTTCTGCATGGTCAGCACGCCAACCACCTCGTTGCCGTCAAAGACAATGATGGCCCGATGCCCGCTTTCCATGACCTTGTCCGTGGATAAAAAGGCCTCATAGGCGTCCTTGAGCTTTTCAATGCCTTCTCTGACCGTGCTGTCGGCCTGCACCGATGTATACTCCCCAATGGGAATCATGATCTCGGCAGCTGTTTTTTCCTTGGGAATGCGCGTATGCACGGACATGTACGCATCATTGATCCTGGCGGACAACAGATCAATGTCGCAGGGTTTGTTCAGGTAGTCGAAGGCCCCCTTGGTCAGGGATTTCTGGGCCGACTCCATGCCCCCGTGCCCCGTGAGCATGATGACCTGAATGTCCGCGTCGATTTCCTTGATCCTGGGAAGGGCTTCTTCGCCGCTGAGTCCGGGCATCTTGATATCCAGAACCACAACGTCATGGGTGGTCCTTTTCAGGATATCAAGGGCCTCCTCTGCGCTTGCGGCCATGGAAACCTCATACCCTTTCCGTTCCAGGATCTTGGATGTTGTCGAGCGGAACCGCTCTTCATCATCAACCATCAACACCTTGATTTTCTTCGCCATTACCTACCTCCTTTTGGTCGAACCGTGGTAAAGATGCCTATTGGTGTCATGTATTTCCAAATGCCGTAGTCGGATGATCAACGATGACCACAGGCTTTTTTGGCTTTGTCTAGAAGTTCGTCCAGATCCGCGGGTTTGACCACATACCCTGCTGCCCCGTGCTGCATTCCCTGGGCAGCCGATTCCATGGTGGCGTGTCCCGTGAGCAGGATCACTCTGGTTTCGGGATGACTGGCCGTTATCCGCTCCAGGGTCTTGATCCCGTCAAGGCCGGGCATTTTGACATCCAAAATGACCACGTCCACAGGATTTGCAGCCAGAATGTCCAGGGCACTGCTTCCTCTGGTTGCCGTCAGAACCTTGATCCCCTTGCGCCGGAAAACCTTGGCCGCACTTTCCAGAAAGGCGGTTTCGTCATCCACAAGAAGAAGGCGCAGACCCTGCTCATCCCTGTTCACGGCTAGCTCCGGCTCCGGGTTTTGATCCATGCCTGACGGATTTTCTCCAGTAGTTCGTCAATGGAAACAGGCTTCATCATGTAGTCAAAGGCACCCAGGGCCATGCCCCGCTCGCCGGAACGGACCGAGGCATGACCGGTGAGCATGAGTACCTGGACAAACGGATGCATTTTTCTGATTTCCTCAAGGATTTCCAGCCCATCTCTTCCGGGCATTTTAACGTCCAGAACAACCACATCTGTCTTGTTGGTGCGCAGGTATTCCAGACATTTTTCACCATTATCCACGCCCGTGACCTCCAGTCCCCGTCTGTTCAACCGTTTCACCATGGTCTCGAGCAAATCCGGTTCGTCATCGACTATGAGTACGCGAATGGCATCCATGAAACTATCCTTCCTGAGGGGTCAGAGGTAGGGTTATGATGAACGAAGCACCTTTGTTCCGGGCATTTTCAAGGCGCAAGGTACCGCCGAGCTTGTCAATAATGCTGTAACTGATGGCCAGACCGAGCCCGGTTCCCTTGCCCACCTGTTTGGTGGTGAAAAAGGGATCAAAGATCTTTTTCTCGATGTCCCGGGGAATGCCCGGACCGCTGTCGGTAATGGTCACGTGAAGCTCCTTGGTTCGCAGATCGGCCTGGGTGCTGATGGAGATGTCACCACCCTTGCCAATGGCGTCGATGGCGTTGTTCAGGATATTCAGAAAAACCTGCTGCAACTGGGAGGTATCGCTGAGAATGCGCGGGAGATTCTGCTGCATGCTGGTGGTGATGCTGATATTGCGGTATTTGGCCTCGTTTTCCAGAAAGGAGAGGGTCTGTTCAAGAACCGCATTCACATCCACTTTTTCGCGCAGGGGTTCCATCCTCCGGGCAAACCCGAGCAACCGGTGAACAACTTTTTTGGCGCGATCCACGTGGGTTTCAATTTTGTCCACGGAATCTCTGAATTCCTGGAAATTTTCGCTATTTTTGACATCTTCCTCTTCCAGAAGATCGCGAATCCAGCCGGCCTTTTCCTTGATCACGGCCAGGGGATTGTTCACTTCGTGGGCAACACCGGCAGCCATCTTGCCCAGGGCGGCCATCTTGCTGGACTGCAGCAGACTCTCGTCGAGCAGGGCCTTTTCCTGTTCAGCACGCATGAGCTGACGGATCATGAGCCGGGTCAGGATCAGGGTCCCCATGAGGATGATCAGCATGCCCGCAAGTCCGGTGGCGAGGACATAATGCTGGGTACGCAGCAAAGGAGAGAGTTCCTCCTTGGGGTCTTCGCGAACAATGAGCATCCAGTCCTTGCGTTGGAGCCATTGCAGTCCGAAAAGGCTGTCTCCCGAGGGGGAAGAGGTTGCAATGATGCGTGGACCGGAAAAACGGGAAGGTGTGCCAAGATGATCCTTGAGGGAAGATGTCAGACCGAATCGGGGTGTGGTTTGAAACTGCATGGCTGCATTGACCAGATAGGCGTCCCCATGGGTACCCTGCTGGATGGAGCGAACCAGGGATTCGAAAACTCCCGAGTCAATGGTTGCCCGCAGTATCCAGCTGGTGTTTCCCTCCCGATACATGACCGCGATGATCAGATGGGGAAATTTTCGAAAACCCATGAAGACATCACTCACGTACACTCCTCTGGCCATGACTTCGTGGAACCACTTTTCGTTTTTGTAATTGATTCCCTGGAGATTGTAGGGACCGCAATAGGCGACGTGGTTGCCCTGCTGATCAATGACACCCAGATCAATGAACGATTCCGATCCCTGCCGGATGATCCGGAGGATGTCTTCCAGATGTTCGGCCTGACTGACCTTGGCATAGGGTTGGGTTCCGGCAATGATCCTGAGTTGGGCGATCCTTTCATCCAGAAAGAGATCCAGGGCCCGTGCCTTGTTGGTTACCAGGGTAGCCAGGTTCTCGGTGATCTTGGCCGTGTAGGTTTTGCTGAACTGATAATAGATGGTAATGCCGAGAAGCAGCAGGGGAATGACCGAGAACCCCACGGTAAGCCCGGTGATTTTGGCTCCGAGTTTTCTGAATTGGTTGTTTTCCATGGCCTAATCGTCATCCCGTGCTGTCTGAACATGATTTGTGAAAAGCGGAACAATTCGCTCCATAATGAGCAACCGGTATGCCAAGACCGGGAGTCCAGCTGGCCAATGGATGCAAGAGATCGCAGGGATCATTCTATCCATACGAAATACATGTTTTTTCGTACGACACTCCCTTTTGTTTTTTTTCGAAAAAGCGTTGGAGATCGTTTCCCAAACGGAAAGAGGCAATGCTCGCCACGAGGCTCAACAGGGAACACAAAAGGCGTCACACAGGGCTGGACGCCAGGCAGGACAGGGAATAATGCCAGGAAGAGGTGGAAACATGTCTTGACAATCACCCTTGCAAAGGGGCTTTTTTCGGTTTTACAGACTGTAAAGATAGCTGACAGAATCATTCAAGGGGTGATGACACATCCAGGCGGGTCTGCAGCCCGGCAAGACAGGCCCTGGATTGCTGCTCGTAATCGTACCCTCCTTGTTTCTCGCACGGCATGAAAATGGAAGGGTTGTGCTGTGTTGTTTTATTTTTTGCAACGCTTTTGAGAAACCTGACCTATCCATGCAATCACTTAATGCCTTTATGCGGCGCATAGCCGCCCTTTTGACCCGGAGATCACGGGACCCCAAGGATGTTCCGGACGAAGAATCCCAGGCCCATGTGTTCAAGACCCGGTATCATGCCTTCAGGCAGCTGCTGGCGGCCAACAACAAGACCCTGGAGCTGATGACGGACATGGAAGAGGCCCTGCAAGGCAACCGTCCCTTTGGCATGTCCTTTATCAGATCCCGATGTACGGCCATTTCAACCAATGTCTATCGGATCATTCACAACCTGTGCGAGCTCAATCCGGAGGACTATCAGGGGCTGAAAATCGTTTTCAAGGAGATTCAGCACAAGGTGTCAGGACACTTGATGTCTGCCGGGCCTGTTGCCGGTGACCGGCTCATCCTGAAGTTTTCCGAAATCACCAAGGAATCGGCCGATCAGGTGGGAAGCAAGATGGCCAATCTCGGTGAGCTCAAAAACCGCCTGCACCTGCGTGTTCCCGATGGATTCGTGGTCACCACGCGCGGGTACCATCTTTTCATGAACCATCAGGGTCTTCAGGATCGGGTCAATTGCCTCATCCAGGCCACTCCCATTGATGCTGTTGGTGGCAACGACGAGCAGGATGATGGTGCCTCCAGGGCATGTCTGGCGGATGGCAACCCGACCAATCTGTTCGAGGTCAGCGCTCAGATACAGGGGCTCATTGCCAGGGCATCCGTTCCCGAGGAATTGGAATCGGCGATCCTGGATGCCTATGATCATCTTTGCGAGAAGGTCGGCACTCCCAGCCGGGTTTCCCTGCGTTCCAGTGCATTGGGCGAGGACATGGCCGATACATCCTTTGCCGGTCAGTACCGGTCCGAACTCAATGTGGAACGGGAAAACATCATTCAGGCCTACAAGGATATCGTGGCCAGCAAGTACTCCCTCAGGGCCCTTACCTATCGATACAATCGGGGCATCAGAGACGAGGACGTTCCCATGTGTGTCGGGTGCATGGTCATGGTTCCCGCACGCGCCGGAGGGGTCATGTACACGAGAAACCCCTTGGATATCAGGGATAAAAACGTGTACATCAATTCGGTCTGGGGACTGGGTAAATCCGTGGTCGACGGTTCCGTGGCAACGGATCAGCTTGTTGTGGACAAAATCCCCCCCCACCCGGTTCTGCACAAGGACATCCGGGCCCAGAATCAGAAATTGTCCTGTGACGAAGGCGAAGGCGTTCGCCGCGAAGATCTTGATGACGTTACCTGCTCCCTCCAATCCGTTTCCGATGATGAAGCAAGCGAGCTGGCACGTCTGGCCGATCTCATTGAGTCGCATTACGGACAACCCCAGGATGTGGAATGGTCCATTGATACAGAAGATCGGATTTTCCTGCTCCAAAGCCGTCCCCTCAAGCAGCATGCGTCTTCCCCAGCCGTTTCCGAAGCAGCAAGGATCTCTCCGGGAGTGGAACCCCTTTGCACCGGCGGGAGCACGGCCAGTGTCGGCGTGAGCAGCGGCAAGGTGTTCATCGTTCACAAGGACGTGGACATCCTGCTTTTTCCGGAGAATGCCGTGCTGGTTTCCTCTCGCTCACTGCCCAGATGGGCCTCGGTTCTGGGCAAGGCTCGGGGAGTGATTACCGAACACGGCAGCGTGGCCGGTCACTTGGCCAATGTGGCCCGGGAGTTTGGCGTCCCCGCGTTGTTCGGGGTCAAGGACGCCACCTCCATTCTTCAAAACGGTCAGGAAATCACCCTGGATGCCGACGGCCGGACCATTTATCCGGGAAGGGTTGAAGCCCTGCTCAAGGACCGCGTGCCCCATGCCTCCCTGATGCAGGGCAGCCCGGTCTACAACACCCTCAAGAATGTCTCCCGGCATATCCTGCCCCTGCATCTTCTTGATCCTGACTCCCTTGATTTCAAACCGTCCTCATGCCGGACCTATCATGACATCACCCGGTTTGCTCATGAAAAATCCGTCCAGGAGATGTTCGATTTCGGCAAGGCCAACCCATTTTCTCCCCGTTCGAGCAAACAGCTGAAGGCAAAGGTGCCCCTGCAATGGTGGATCATCAACCTGGATGACGGATTCAAGCATGAAGTTCGCGGGAAATACGTGGATTTGGACAATATTGCTTCCATTCCCATGCTGGCCATCTGGAAGGGTTGTGTGGCCATTCCCTGGGAAGGTCCTCCCAGCCTGGATCGAAAGGGATTCATGAACGTGATGATGCAATCAGCCACCAACCCACAGCTCAATCCGGCCGTTGCCTCGGATTTTACCAATCGCAATTATTTCATGATTTCCAAGCACTTTTGCAATCTGCAGTCGCGATTCGGATATCATTTTACCAGCATCGAGGGGTTGGTGGGAGAACGGGTTCGGGAAAACTATCTCCGATTCCAGTTCAAGGGAGGGGCTGCTGATCATGCAAGAAAAGTCCGGCGGGCTGCCTTTATCGGAGAAATTCTGGAGCGCTACGATTTTCGGACAAGAGTCCGGGAAGACGCCCTGTTCGCGCGCATGGACGATTACGAACAGTCGTTTCTTGAAACCCGGTTGATGATTCTCGGCTACCTGCTCCTGCATACCCGACAATTGGACATGATCATGTCTAATGAAACCGTTGTTGCCCAGTATCGGGAGAAGATCCTTCAAGATATTGAAACGGTGCTTGAGATGTACCGGGAAAAGGCCCCCTCGGGGACGGAAGGCAAAGCACGAGACGCGTCAGAGAGACGGTCCTGACGTATCTGGACACGGCCCTTGGGATGCTCTAGGAATGATATGCGTTTTCTGCTTGATGGATGCGAATGTTTTTCATGCCTTGTACACATTATCAGGACTGAATCATGCAACAAAATAACGAACTTGGTCAGGCTGTCATGCGCGGTCTTCTTCTGGGCGGTTCCATCGGTCTTATTGCCGGATGGTTCGGCATGCATCCCCTGCGCGCCCTGCTGACGGGTTTTGTGTGCGGTATTCTGGCCGGAGTAACCAAATACCGTTTGGACAACCGGAAACCATGACCCCGTGACCTGATCCAAGAGCTCTGACCATGACCGACACGATGAACACGAACAGCATGGGCAAAAACGATTTCTGTTTGTGGGAAATTGAAGACTTTGAATTTCGTATCGGTCTTCTGGGGACCGGTGCCGGATTCACAACCATCCTTGATCTCATAGCGTCCAAGGAATATCAGGACTTTCTCCCTCCCTTGCGTCTTGTGGCCATTACCCTTGCCAGCCAGGATAATGCCCCGTCAAAACGCTCCTATGTGCAGAGTCTCAATGTTCCCCTGTATACTTCATGGGAAACCATGCTGGACAAACATCCCGACATCAACCTGCTGGTGGATGTTTCCGGATTCAAGTTCAAGTCCTCCCAGATACGCAAGGCTCTGCCGGACAGTGTTTCCTTTCTGGACCATGACACGTCCATTTTCTTTTGCGGTTTGCACAACATGTTTCAGACGGCTTCCCACTGCAAGGTGGATCTGAATCGTCATCAGACCCTGCTGGACGCCATCATCGGGAACATCCGGGAGGACATCCTTCTGCTGGACAAGGATTATCGGATAGTGGACCTCAATGACAATGTTGCCCACAGGATCAGGAAGAGCAAGGAAGATATTGTGGGCAAGCATTGCTGGGATGCCCAATCATTACCCGGGGGCAGTCCCTTTTGCTCCAGAAGGGATCCCCAATGTCCGGTGGCAACCACCCTGTTCACCAAGCAGAAAGCCGAATCCCTCATTACCCGTGTGAGTGAGGATGGGCACCTGCTGTATTATCGCGTCTATTCCTATCCCATGTTCAATGCCCAGGGAGAGCTGGCCCAGGTCCTGGTCATGCGCAGGGACATTACCTCGCGCACGCACAAGGAAAAGCAGGCCCAGGAAAAGGAAAAACTGTCCATCATGGCCTCCATGTCCATGTATCTGGCCCATGAAATCCGCAATCCCCTGTGCGTTATTGGGGGGTTTACCAAATCCCTTCTCAAATCCCCCCATCTTTCGGAAAAGGAACGCTCCAAAATCCGGATCATTGATGAAGAAACGGGCAAGCTTGATGCCGTGCTCCAGAATATCCTCAATTTCACCCGCCGGGATGCCAAGGAATTCGGAGAAGTGGACATGAACGAGGTGGTCAAGGAAACCCTGGAATTGATTGACATCGGCTACAACCTGCGGGGACATACCTTTCATGTGGAACTCAAGGATGATATCCCCATGCTCAAGGGTAAGATGGATATTCTCAAGCAATGCATCTTGAATATTGTCAAAAATGCCATGGAGGCAACACCGGATGGGGCAAGGATCGATATCACCACCGGCTTTGACCAGGACAAGGTGTTTGTGGTGATAGCCGACAAGGGCGTGGGCATGTCCGAAGATGAGATCGAAATGGCGTTCAGCCCTTTTCATACCACCAAATCCAAGGGATATGGTCTGGGGCTTCCCATGATCCGCAAGGCAGTGGAAGAGTTCGGAGGAACCATTGACCTGCAAAGCCAGAAGGGAGTGGGAACCACTGTCACCCTGGCCTTTTCCCCCATACTGGAGCTGGACGAATCCCCATCCATTCTGTCCGTCTGATACAGATACCTTGATGCTAGCAGGGAATACCCCGACCAGATCAGGCCGGGGTATTCCTGTACCCCCGGTTCGGGTGGACAGCTGACACCTTCTTGACCACATCATCCATTGGGTCCGCTTCCCAAATGTTCAGGCCTCGCATCCGATTATTGGCAACCGGATGCGAGGCCTGAACATTTGGCCGTCTGGGTGCTGATGCGCGATCAACGAGCCGGCCACACTGCAGGGTCAGCAGCCAGACATGGTGACTTTTGCAAATATGGTGATCATCCGGATCAGCGCACCCCCAAAACAGACAAAATGCGCATGACAACCATCCTGTTTTGGGGTGGAAAAATCATGCGTCTCTCCCAGGTCTGTGCAAAAACATAAAGTAAAGAATGAACAAAAAAGGTTTATGAAATTTCAAGTAAAAGATTGGGTTTTCAATCGGGACAATGTCACCAACAGATACCGGAGACAAGAAATGGAGGCACAATACAGATAAGCGTTGTACCAGGGTGAGTCACAAGCAAAGCGTGTCAAGAAAAATATATTTCTATTTCAAGATGTTAGTTTTTTGAATCCATGACTGCAACATACCTGATCCTGCGCAACACAACCACGGAGACGGCAGGCTGTTTGTCCATGCGCTGTCAGAGAAAAGTGGAAAGCTCAGGGAAAACCCTGTTAAATCAGGATTTTTGGGTTAACTAATCGAGATTAAATTAAGTTAATATCTCAGGATTGATTAACTCATACAAGCAGTTTAAGTTAATAAGATTAACAAGGCTGTTGGATATACGCTTTTCAACCGGAACATGGACTTGGTAATCAAGCCTCTATCAGTACCCCGTGTCTTTTGCCAATGGCAATCTGCCAGCAGAAAATCGGCATGTTTCGGGGAAATACTTTCAAAAAGTTCAAGGAACAGGTAAACAGATAAACTTAAAGCATCAGGTTGAGTTTTCCATTAACCCACCCGAATACCTGTGCAAGGCAAGGCACTGGAAAATGCTGTGAACCAGGACATGTACCACCTGATTCATTGTATGGGAGATCCATTGACTGGCAGACAGATGGTCGGTCATCAACCTGGAGCACCAGACGCTTTGGTGTTTCTGTCAAGGCAGACCGCTACGGACAAACAGACCGAATTAAGTTAATCAACCATCCTGTCCCAGGTTAAATTCATGCGCTGAATTAACTATTTCCAGTCTCCACAGATAAATCATATTTTTAAGTTGATAAAGTTAACTTTTTGAGATAGACAAACGCCACTTATCCGTGATTGCATTTGTGCACTTCTCCTTTAGCTCTCTGGCAGTACCATGACCAATACTTCCTTTTATCAGACCTGGCAGCGGATGCTTGGGGCCATTAATGCCCAAACCGATTCAGCCCTGGCGAAATTTCTTGCCATCACACCTGCCGGCGTGAGCAGCGTGAAAAAGAAACAAAAAATTCCTGAATCCTGGTTTGAGAAGATCTGTCGGGAAACAGGAGTGTCCCGCGCCTGGCTGGTTGGCTCGGAACCGGTCCAGCAGGCCGACGACCCACTGCCCTCTCCTCCCTCGCGGACATCTGGGGGACGGGCCGCGCGAATCCCACGCCACCCTGCTCCCAAGCCACGTTCCTTTGATGTGGCTGCCATTATTTCCCAGGCCATTGAAATCCTCGAGTCCCAAACCGAGTATGCCGAATCCCTGGAAAACATTATCAATGCGCTGCACCGAGCCATGCTCACGGAAAAGCAGATGGATTCCCTGAGCAGCGAAATGCTGGAAACATTTGCGGCCTTTCAAAAGCGCCAGGCAAAGGGTGAACGGGTTGGATGACACCAGATTGTGTGTTAGCATCATTGATCTGTGTGGTACGTACCGACGTTGGATATCTGGCAGCATCCGGTAGACGGGGCTGTGACGAACACCAGGGGGCTCCTTTTGTGTTCCAGTTTAAGACTCATGCAGCACGTGCAGGTACCTGCAGCCGGTTTGGGGCGCACCGTAATTTTTAGATCTTTTTTGACGAAATGATGATCAGCCACAAAATATTTTCAATTATTCATTTAATACTTTAGGTTTTAAATCTTCATGAAAGACTTGAGATTTCCGAGTTCTCATTTTTTATCGCATTGAAATGGTTATAAATATTTTGAGTCGCCCTGTTCACCTATTTCGTGCCTATCCTATTGGCGATGTGCTTAGGCCGCCCGGTCCTGACCACAAACATGTGCCAAAACCACTGCAGTCGGTTCTGTCTCTAGGCTGCGGAGGCTAATAATGATTTACATTGATGATCGGTTCCTCTAAATGATTGTGTGTTTTTTCCATATCAATTGGGAATCGACATATAACAACCAGCGGAAAAGAACATGTCACTTCTTTCGTCTTCTCCCATAAGCCTACACAAAACACCTACCATTACTGACGCCGAATTTCGTAATTTACGGGATTTTATTTATCAGCGGACAGGGATTCATGTTTCTGAACGTCGAAAGTATCTTCTTGAGACACGGCTTGGGACCAGGCTCAAGGCACTTGAACTGCGCAATTTCTCGGAATATTTCCAATATTTGACAGCATCACCCCATCGCACAAAAGAGCTGGAACTGCTTTTTGAAAAGATTACCACTAATGAAACAAGTTTTTTTCGAGATATCAGGCAGCTTGATGTTTTTAAGACATATGCCCTCAAACCTGTTCTGGATGCCCAGATCAAGTCAGGCAACAAGGAGCTTAATATTTGGTGTGCTGGCTGTTCTTCAGGAGAAGAAGCCTACACCCTTTCCATCATGCTGTACGAGGTGTTGAAGATGTCCATCATTGGCTGGAAAATCAGCATCTTTGCCAACGATTTGTCCGCAGCCATGATTGCCAAGGCCAAGCGCGGATTATACAGCGAATATTCCCTTCGTAACACTCCCAAAGAAATCATTGATAAGTATTTCATACCCGAGCCAGGCGGTTTTAAGGTTCATCCCAAGGTACAAAAATTTGTCACCTTTCAGATGCTCAACCTTAACGACACCTTGGCTATCAAGCGGATTCCAAGATCACATTTTGTTTTTTGCCGCAATGTTATCATCTATTTTGATGATGTCATGAAACGCAAGGTGGTCAATCAGTTTTACGACAATCTTTTGCCCAAGGGGTATTTGATTATCGGTCATTCCGAAAGTCTTCACAAATACGCTCGTTTTTTTATCCCCCAGGCTAATCCCGGTGGGATCATATACCAAAAGGCAAAATAACTCCCACTTGCCAAGTTCGAAACGGAGGGCAGTTGTGCATAAGATCTGTACAGAACATCTCCAGCCTGAAATGGTCTTGGCCAAAGATGTTCCTGGTGCCGACAACAGTACTTTGTTTGCCAAGGGACGTTTGTTAAGCGATGACGATATAGTCATGCTGCGAGATTTGGACTTGGGGTACGTGTACATTGCATCACGAGGCAAACAAAAGGACCACGAAGATTTGTTGCGGCGTTGTGACGAATATACGTATCAATTTTTCATGTACGTCAATCCCGAGAGCAATCTTTTCAATGAATTGTATCGTCTTAGTTTGAGCAAGGTGCTTGCGGAGGCTTCTATTAATTGGAATCTTCCCTGTGCCAAGGATTTACGCGCAACCGATGTTGAATATATGCGCGATCTTTTTTTCAAGGGTGAAGGCGTTCCCGAAGACATTGTTAGGCATGAAACATCCCTGGTTTCGTTTCCAGACATTTATTTCAAGATCAAGGATCTCCTGGAAAGCCAGGACTGCTCGGCATCGGAACTGGCTAAGATCGTGTCCACAGATATCGGCCTTTCAGCGAAAATATTGCGATTGGTAAACAGCTCCTTCTACAATTTCAGTTCCACAATCGATTCCATAGACAGGGCTATTTCCCTTGTGGGCAACAGGGAAGTCAGCACCTTGGCTCTTGGTGTTTCCGCAATCAACTTCTTCAAGGACATCCCCCCGGAACTCATCGACATGCGCGTCTTCTGGCGGCATAGCTTGAGTTGTGCCATCTATTGCAAACTCATTGCCTTGGTCATGGGGCATTCTGGAGAAAGATTTTTCACGGCGGGACTGCTTCATGATGCCGGAAGATTGATCATTTTCAAGAATATGCCTTATGGTTCGGTTCAAACCTTGTTGACAGCACGTAGCGAGATGCTACCCTTGGTGGAGGCGGAAAGACAGGTTCTAGGCTACGATCATACTCAGGTGGGCGACCTTCTTTTTAGGGAATGGCAAATGCCTGAGTTTTTGCGGGATATTGTTGCAAATCATCACGATCCAACAAACGCTGGGGATCCTCAAAACGCAGCCATTGTCCAATTGGCCGACAATCTGGCCAATGCTATGGCCATTCCCTCAGGTTCCACGTTTGTTTTGCCAGGGATGCAAGAAAATGATTGGAAGCTACTGGGTTTACAAGGGAGCCAACTTCAGGAAATATGTAACGAGCATGACCGCTGCATTGAGCAGGTTTTGAAGGCGTTTCTCACAAATAGTTAAGAACAACTCTATTGTCACACGTAAATGACAGACCATGTCTTCTTATAATGTTAATTTTATAAATCCGTTGCTTGACGCCGTATTAAAGGTGCTTTCGACCATGGCAGGGGTCGAGGTCAAACCGGCTACCCCATATCTAAACAAGAACGGCAAAGCCGTTGGCGATATTACCGGGCAAATAGCCATTGAAGGATTTGCCCAGGGGGTCATTGCTGTCAGTTTGAGCAAATCCGTTATTTTGAAAATCGTCAACAATATGCTTTTTGAAAATTATACGGAAATCAACGACGACATTGCGGATGCCGTAGGCGAGTTGACCAACATGATTTCCGGCCACGCTCGCAGCAGTCTCTCTGAAATGGGCATGACCTTTCAGGCGTCAACTCCATCGGTGGTCACGGGCAAGGGTAAACCCATTGCCCATATTCCGGCTGCCCCCATCTTGAGCATTCCCTTTACTTCAGACGATGGTGATCTTGTGGTGGAGATCAGTCTGGCCGATCCCGAATAATCCCCTTTCCCTTCCCTGCTGACGTATCTGCAGTCCAGGTACGCTGTTTTTCCAGTCCATGGAAAAGCATGTCCTGTCCGCGATCCGGAAACATGACCGTCCCGCTTGCTTTGCCCTGAACACCTCTTGTCCCGGGCATCCCTGCCATGGCTGGCTGGGAACCCTGCCTTTTCCCTTTTTGCACTTCAGCTCTTGTGCCAAAGAGGAAGATTTGCCATAACCGGATACATGCATCCATCAGTCGCCAACCCCATCGGGCTCCCCATGCAACCCACCCCTTGTATTCTTGCCGCCGACATCGGCGGAACGTTCAGCCGATTCGGATGGTTCGCAATCCGCAATGGTTGTCTTGAATGTATCGAACATCTGCGGTTGCGTACCGCAGACAGCGCGTGTTTCAGGGATATGCTCCGGCATGTCAGTACTTCCGGTCCTGAGGGGGACATCCGGCTGGCCGCGTTTGCCGTGGCTGGTGCCGTTGAGCCCGGTGGTGGTGTGCATCCGCCCAACATCCCGTGGGACATGCACCGGGACATGATTGCCGCCTACTTTCCCAGGCATATTCTGCTCAACGATTTCCAGGCCCAGGCCTTTGGTTGCCAAACTCCCCTGGCCGACCATGCCATGTCCATCCAGCCGGGAGTACCCGATCCTGATGGCGTGCTGGCCGTGTTGGGCGCGGGTACAGGTCTGGGCCATTGTCTCCTTGTTCCCGACGGACATGGGGGCCACGTGGCGATTGCGTCCGAGGCGGGTCATGCCGCTTTTCCTCTGTATGGTCCTCATGAGGCTGACTACCTGGATTTCCTGCGTGCACAAACGGGTCAGGACTATCCGGTGGGCGACATGATTGTCTCGGGTTCCGGGTTGTCCATGCTCCACGCCTTTTTGAACGGCCCCCTTCTCTCCCCTGCCGAGGTGGCCCGGCATTTCCACCGGTTTCCCAACACCCTGGAGTGGTTTGCCCGGTTTTACGGCAGGGCCTGCCGTCAATACTGCCTCAATGTTCTGCCCACACGCGGGCTGTTCATTAGCGGAGGCCTGGCCGCCAAGCATCCTGAAATGATTGCCCACCCCGCATTTATTGCGGAATTTCTCCATGTCATGAATTATCGGGATTTTTTGAAAAACATCCCGATTGTGTTGAACCGTGATGAGGACATGGGTCTTTGGGGAGCGGCCGAGTGTGCACGGCAACAACTGCACAAGGAAGGCAATTCATGAGCGGACTGCCTGATACGACCTCGCATGCCTGGAAAAAATATGTCATTCTCGGAATAGGTGTTGTTGGGGTGGCCCTGTTTTTCGCCCTTGACCTCAACGACTATCTGACCCTGGAAACCCTCAAGCAGTCGCGGCAGACCCTGAGGGATCTGCAGGTGACCCATCCTTTTCTGGTGGGCATGGGCTATTTTTGCTTTTACATTGTGGTGGTTGCCCTCAACCTGCCTGGGGCTACGGTCATGACCCTGGCAGCCGGCGCGCTTTTTGGTTTCTGGATGGGCTCGATTCTGGTCTCTTTTGCCAGCGCCATAGGCGCGACCATTGCCTGTTTTGTGGCCAGATACCTGTTTCGTGATCTCATCAAGATCAGGTTTGCCCGGACCCTTGATAAAATTGATCAGGGCATTGTTCGTGAGGGGGCCTTGTATCTGTTCACCCTGCGGCTCATCCCTGTTTTTCCCTTTTTTGCCATCAACCTGCTCATGGGGTTGACCAAACTCCCCCTGTCCCGTTTTTACTGGGTCTCCCAGCTGGGCATGCTCCCGGGGACCATGGTTTACGTCAATGCGGGCCGGGAACTGGGCAAACTGGAATCCCTGCAGGGTATTCTTTCGCCTTCATTGATCATCGCCTTCGTCATTGTGGGACTGTTTCCCCTGGCAACCAAGAAAATCATGGCCTTTGCCCGCAAAAAGTCGCATGATGATACGTAATCCACTTTCTGACGGGTGGGTTCATGCCCAACTGGTGGGTAATCGAACGGAGGAACAATTATGGCATCGTATGATTATGATATAGGCATTATTGGCGGGGGCGCTGCCGGGCTGACCGTTGCCGCAGGTTGTGCCCAGGTGGGAGCCAAAACCATTGTGGTGGAAAAAGAAGCAGAACTTGGTGGCGATTGTCTGCACTACGGGTGTGTGCCCAGCAAAACCCTGGTGCATACGGCACGGGTCTATCACCTCCTCGGACAAACCCGGTCCCTGGGGTTGCCCGCACTGGACGTTCCTCCGGTGGATTTCAAGCGTATTGCCCGACGTATCAGGGAGGTCATTGAACAGATTCAAAAGCACGATTCCAGGGAACGATTCTGCAAACTGGGAGCTGCCGTGCACACGGGCAAGGCGACCTTTGCCGACGAGCACCAGATAATCCTTGAGGATGGAACCCGACTCTCTGCCGACAAATGGGTGGTGGCCACGGGATCAAGTCCTGCACGTCCGGATGTACCCGGACTGGATGAGGTGGATTTTCTCACCAACAGGGATCTTTTTTCCCTGGAAAGCCTGCCCCAATCCATGATCATTCTGGGCGGCGGTCCCATTGCCGTGGAAATGGCCCAGGCCTTTGCCAGACTCGGCACCAGGGTAACCATCATCCAGCGCAGTGCCCAGCTCCTTTCGCGCGAAGATCCGGACATGGCGGCCATCATCACCCGGTGTCTGGAAGAGGAAGGCGTGCTGGTGCGTACGGGCCTGGCCATAGCCCGGGTGAGTGCCGAGGATCAGGTCATCCGGGTCAAGGCCCGGGATGGGCAGGGGAAAAACCTCCTTTTTGAAGCTGAAAAACTCCTGGTGGCCCTGGGACGAACACCCAATATCATGGATTTGGGACTGGATCAGGCAGGGGTGGACTATACCTCCAAGGGCATCAACGTGGATCAGCGACTGCGCACCAGCCAGTCACATATTTATGCGGCCGGAGATGTCACAGGCAGGTTTTTGTTCACCCATGCAGCCGGGTACGAAGGAGGCATTGTGGTGTCCAATGCGGCCTTTCACCTGCCCCGCAAAGTCGATTACACGTTCATGCCCTGGTGCACCTATACGGACCCTGAATTGGCAGGGATCGGTTATACGGAAAATCAGGCCCGGGCCAACAATATACAATACAGGGTGATCACGGAAACCTTTGCCGCCAACGATCGTTCCCTGGCCGAAAACAACACGACAGGCCTGCTCAAACTTGTCCTGGACAGTAAAGATAAACCCATTGGCGTCCAGATCATCGGTCCCCATGCCGGGGAACTTCTGGGCGAGTGGGTGGCCTTTTTCAACGCAGGCATGAAGCTTTCCACCCTGGCCGCTTCGGTCCACCCCTACCCCACCCTGGGCGAAATCAACAAACGGGTTGCCGGGTCGTATTTAGCACCCAAGATTTTTTCAAAAACTGTAAGTAGAGCTTTAACTTTCTTTTTTCAATTCAAGGGAAGGGCGTGCCCCCTGCCCGAGGATAACTAGGAAACACGGGTAAGGGGACAACCTTTGTGCGCAATAGGAGGATGGCATGGATATAGGGATAGTCGGGCTTGGCCGCATGGGCATGAACATTGCCGGACGTCTTCTGGGTGCAGGACACCGAGTAGTTGCCTGGAACCGAACCCATTCCAAAGTCGAGGAAATCGTTACACAGGGGGCGATCCCCTGCGAACGACTGGTTGACTTGAAGACACTGCTTCCTGTTCCCCGTATCGTCTGGATCATGCTTCCTGCAGGGAATCCAACGGAACAGATCGTCAACTCCCTGGCCGAAATCCTTGAACCCGGGGATATGATCATTGATGGCGGCAATACCAATTATCAGGACGATCTCCGTCGTAGTCGGTCCCTGAATACGCAACAAATAGCCTATGTGGATATTGGTGTGAGCGGCGGCATTTGGGGGCGAAAACTCGGATTCTGTCTCATGGTGGGAGGAAACCCTTCGGACTTCGAGACCCTGATGCCCATTCTTGATGACCTGGCAGCCCAGGACGGCTACATGTTCTGTGGCGATCACGGCGCCGGGCACTTCGTGAAAATGATTCACAATGGCATCGAGTACGGGATGATGCAGGCCTATGCCGAAGGCTTCAATCTGCTTGAGCATTCCCCGTATGGGCCAACCCTTGATTACCAGGCCCTGAGTCATTTGTGGAACCAGGGCAGCGTGATCCGTTCCTGGCTTCTGGAACTCGCTGAGCAGGGTTTTGCCGATGATCCCAAACTGACCAAGGTGCGCGCCTTTGTGCAGGATTCTGGCGAGGGGAAATGGGCGATTCAACACGCCCTGGCCTCATCGACTCCGGCTCCTGTATTGACCATGGCCCTGATGGAGAGATTTAGGTCTCGTGAAGAAAACAGCTTTGCCGACAGGCTCCTGGCCACCTTGCGCAACCGGTTCGGGGGGCACGCCGTGTTCCCGGCTGATTCCGAAAAATGATTCCGGAGGTGCTCATGTCCAAACAAGCCACCGACATCACCTTTTCACAGGTGGTTTCCGATGGGACCAATCAGGACTGCATGCTCGAAACCGTCAAGGATCCGTTGATTCTGGTCATTTTCGGGGCAACCGGCGACCTTACCGCACGCAAGGTCTTTCCGGCCGTGTACAATCTAATGCGCACCCATACCCTGCCCCACCCTTTTCTGATTCTGGGCATAGGACGATCCGAGCTGACATCGTCCATGTTTCAGCACAACATGCAGGCTGCTCTGGCCAAAACGCACAAGGTGGATCCCTCAGCCTGGGAGGTCATGGCCCGGTCCATTTCCTATCTGCAGATGGATTACACCCGTCCCCAGGATTACGCCAAACTCAAACGCACCCTCAAAGCCCTGGATCCGGACGGACGGACACAAGGCAACATCCTCTTTTATCTGGCCGTGCCCCCGGACAGTTATGCACTTATTGCCGAACAGCTTGGCAAAGCAGGTCTGTCAAGGGAATACGTCAAGGGCAATGGGCGCATCAGCCTTGTTGTTGAAAAGCCCTTTGGCAGGGACCTCGAGTCGGCCAGAAAACTGGACAGGACCTTGCACACATGGTTTGAGGAGCATCAGATATTCAGGATTGATCATTACATGGCCAAGGAAACCGTGCAAAACGTTCTCATGTTCCGATTTGCCAACGCCATGTTCGAACCCATCTGGAACCGGAGCTATATTGATTACATTGAAATAACCGCCTGGGAGTCTCTGGGCGTGGAGCACAGGGCCGGGTATTATGACCGGGCTGGTGTTTTGCGGGACATGTTTCAAAATCACATGATGATGCTTCTGGCCCTGTGTGCCATGGAACCCCCGTCCCTTTTCGAATCCGAACGGGTGCGTGACGAGCGTTCCAAGGTTTACAGGGCGATGCAGCCCTTTCCCGTGGACAGAATCGACCAACGACTGGTACTGGGCCAGTATGCAGCAGGCATCATCAACGGTCGGCCCGTGCCCGGCTATGTGGAGGAACCCGGAGTGGATCCCCGATCTCTCACTCCAACCTATGCCCGAATGAAGGTCTTTATTGATAATTGGCGCTGGCAGGGCGTACCCATGTTCCTCACCTCGGGAAAACGCATGGCCGAAAAACGGACCGAGATCGTGATCCAGTTCAAGGAAGTCCCCTGTTCCATGTTCCACCGCATTCTCGGCGATCATATTACTGCCAACCGCCTTGTCCTGGGCATTCATCCCAACGAATGCGTTGACTTGACCTTTCAGACCAAGGCCCCGGGAACCCGCGTGTGCCTGCGGCCCGTGAACATGCACTTTGATTATGCCAAGGGATATGGAGGGCCCCTGTTCGACGACTATGAAAAAATCCTTCTGGACTGCATGCTGGGCGATCAGACCCTGTTCTGGAGACAGGATGCCGTTGAATTGTGCTGGGGGTTTCTGACACCCATTCTGGAAGAATGCGATTGTCCGGACCGCAGAAAGACCATTTATCTGTACCGGGCAGGGACCAACGGACCGCAGGAGGCCCAGCGCATTAAACCGTGATCATGCCTGCCCTCTGTCCCTTTTGGCCGGTGCCGGGGGTCTGACTTCTGCAGTCGGACAACCCGGCCCATCATCAGGAAATTTGGTATTGCTGAATCATCCCGGAGTACACCATGCGCATCCCCTCATCCTTGCAACGCCTTTCCTTTTCAAGCTCCGAGGCCATGGTCGATTTTGCCAGTGACCTCATTGCCAGGCGCGCCCAGGAACATGTGGTTGCCAACGGCATCTTCCGCCTGGTTCTTTCCGGCGGGACCTCGCCTCTTCCCTTGTACCGGCGCTTTGCTGATACCGCGAATCCTCCGGACATTCCCTGGGAGCAGACCGAAATTTTCTGGGGGGACGAACGCATGGTGGATCCGGAATCAGAACACAGCAACTACGGACTTGCTGCCTCGATTTTTCTGAACAAGGTGCGGGTGGCGCAACGGAATATTCATCGCATGCATGGCGAGTCCAAGCATCCCGAACTGGCCGCTCAGAACTACGAATACACCATTGCCGGCTCATTCGGACTGCCGGCCTTTCCGGCAGCCTGGGATCAAAGCGGCCCTCTCATGTTCCCCAGGTTCGACATTGTCCTTTTGGGTATGGGTCCGGACGGGCATACCGCTTCCATTTTTCCGGGTTCCCCGGCCCTTGATACGAGACGGTGGGTTCTTCCGGTATCCTGTCCGGAAATTCCTCCCCGTGTTCCCCGCCTGACCATGACCGCTCCCCTGCTTTCATCAGCCAGGACCGTGATCTTTCTTGTGGGGGCCAAGGGCAAGCAAGCAGCCCTTGAACGGGTCCATGCATCTTCGTCTGGTCAGCGAACATGGCTGCCAGCAGGATGCATTGGCGCGGAAAAGGAGCTCTTCTGGCTCATTCTGCGATAAACAAGCCGGATCTTGTCCTCCAGCAAGCAGGTGCACCGGCTCCATTCCCCCTTGCCATTGAACGTTTTCCCTTGAACGGCATGAACAGGGCCGTTTTGTCCGGTACCTGCTGCATGGGGTAACCGGACCCGGGCAGGCATTCCGGCCCGGTCATGGCGGCATGCTCGAACGTACACCTCCATGAAGCTTCCCTTTGGTGATGCGCTCCTGGGAGCGCCCTCACACCGCCAGATCCTGCAGCCCGCTGCTTGTTCAGCCCATAAGCTGCTGCATAAAGGCGCATGCCCGTTTTTCCATCCAATACACATTGTCCCTGCCGGGAAGATGAAAACCCACATGGCCTCCATATGGCGGTATTTCAAGATACAGGTTCGGGTTGTTGGTGGCGCATGCAACAGGATAGCAGGAAGGGGACATGAAAGGATCATCCCGGGCCTGAACCAGCAGACACGGGATGCGGATGGTCGGGAGAAAGGGCTTGCAGGATGCCTTGGTGTAATAATCAAGGGCATTGCGAAAGCCGTGGATGGGAGCCGTGTACCGATCATCGAACACGGAAAAGGTCCGAATGCTGTCCAGCCCTTTTGTGTCGATCATGCCGGGAAACATGGCCGCCTTGGTCCGAACTTTCTGCCTGAGCCCTTTCATGAAATATTCCATGTAGATCCTGTTTATCGGCCTGTCCATGACCCGGGCAGAACCCTTGAGGTCGCAGGGTACGGAAAAGACGACCGCCCCCCTGACCTCCTGGGGAACCATGTCGGGTTCTTCCCCGAGATACTTGAGGGTCTGATTGCCGCCCATGCTGAAGCCCACAAGCAGAACGTGCTGATACGTGCCCTCTGTGAGGGCATGCATGATCACGGTATGGAGGTCATCGGTCACCCCGCTGTGGTACATGCGCAGCAACCGGTTCGGTTCCCCGGAGCATCCCCGGAAATTCAGACACACGGCATCGTACCCCATGCGGTTCATGGCCCTGGCCATGCCCAGGGGATATTTCTTGCGGGCATTTCCCTCGAGTCCATGGCTGATGATGACAACGGTATCCGCAGGTTGGCGGGAACCACGGTGCACATCGATGTCCAGGAAATCACCATCCGGTGTTGCAATGCGTTTGCGCAAGGGCCATGTTTGTGGCGTGGGTCTGAACAGGGTGGGGTAAACCGTGTGAACATGGCCGTTGGTCAACGGCCAGACAGGCTTGTAGGCAGGAGTGGGTAAAAGAGGCATGGCAGGATGGGGGATAGAGATGAACGAAAAAGGGTTCGCATGGAATCAGATCCCATGCGAACCCCTGATGTGGTTGAAAACGCTACACCATCCCGGGAAGACTACCGTTTGGTACCCTTCATGAGCAGGTATCCAAGAACCAGAATCACCAGGGAAATGATCAGAAAATGCATGAACATGTCCTTTTGGATGGCTCCCCAAATAATGTAGAGGGAGCCGGCACCGGCCATGAGGGGGCAGGCGTAGCGGCTGAATCCGCCAAGATTGGTGAAGGTCCTCATGACCCATATGTAGATGGAAATGTAGATGACATAGAGAAAGGCAATGGGCAGTTCGGAAATGTCCATGAACTGACCCCACCATCCGGCAAAGTTACCGTACCAGACAACCAGCCACATGCTGGAGAGGATATACCCGAACAGGGCCGAATGGATGGTACTGTTGGTTCTGGGATTGACAACGCTGAAAAACTCGGATTTCGGCCCCAGATTCCGGGAGGCAATGGAGTACATGCCCCGGGCCGAACCCATGATCAGTCCATTGAGGGTCCCCAGACAGGAAATGATGACAAAGATCGTGAGCACGGTTCCGCTCAACCGGTCGAATATGAGGGCAATGACCCTGACGGGAGCGGCATCGCCTTCGGCCAGAACCTGGTCGTTGGTCAGGACCCCGGAGATACCCATGTAATAGAGCATGTAGAAACAGACCACGGCAATGGTTCCAACCACCAATGCCCTGGGAAGTGTTTTTTTGGCATCCTTGAGTTCGGCGTTGATGGACGTGGCAATGATCCATCCTTCATAGGCAAAGGCCGTGGACAAGGTGGCCACGGCCAACCCTCCTCCGCTGGAAACGGTTTGGGCGGCCTGAGCGAAATTGGCAATGGTCTGTCCACTTTCAATCCCGACAACTCCGCCGACCACGGCCACCAATGCCAGGGGAATCAGCTTGATGACCGTTGAGGTAACCTGCCATTTTCCGGCCAGCACGGGCGAATAGTAATTGAGCAGGAAGAATCCGGTCAGATATACGAAGGAAATCATCCAGACGGCCTGGGGCATGGCCAGAAGATTGGCGGTATAATTGGCAGAGACCCAGGCCAGAACAGCCACAAGTGTGGGATAATAGATAAAGGTCATGAACCAGGCGACCAGGTAGCCGGCCTTTTGACCGTAGGCTTCTTCAAAATAATCGACCACGCCATTGACCCGTTCGATGCGCGTGGCAATTTTCGAAAACACATACGCGGTGACGACCATGATTGATCCCCCGATCAACCATGCGAAAAGCGCCGTGGGCAGATCACCGCCCGAGGCCTTGAGAACGTCATCCGCCTTGAAAAAGACCCCCGATCCGATGACAATGCCCACAACCATGGCGGTTGCGGTCCAGAATCCGTACTTTTTCTTCAAATTTTGCATCATGCAGTCACACCTGTTGTTGGCCTGGACGACTTTCACTTCGGTTGTAGCAGCAACAGGACTGTTCCATTTCTTTGCCTGACACAAAAAATGTCAGTACCTGTATCGCATTTCCCGTGCGCCGAGCAGGGACAGGCAAGGGACACCAGTGTGAAACAAGCAATCCAGAGTGAGAGACAAACCAGAAAACGAATCGCTTACCCGCCTTGCTGATTACAACAAGGTCATAAATCGGACTTTTTGCGCTCATCCGGAAGGAATGTCCAGTATATTTTTCCCGGGACCATGTTCATGGCCACGGGTGCACGCGCTTGTTTTTCCTGTGAATTTCAGGAATTGCGCCTGATTTGCGTATCCGGAACCATCTTTACAACAGCGTGGCGTCATGGCATGTTTTTGCTTTGGCTAGGGGAGCCGCAAGGCTGAGAAGGGCAAGGCCCGACCCTTGGACCTGATGCAGGTAATGCTGCCGTAGGAAAGCCGGTTGAAGACATTTGCATGCCATGAACCGGACTTGTCGTCAGACAAGTCTTTTTTTTCGGAAGGTTCCGAAAAAATCGCCCCCCTGCCCTGTCTTGCACGACAGTTGTGGCCGCCCTGCTTCCTGCGGGTCGTTGGTGGCACCTCCTTTCCCGTTTCTCCTGAGCCATATCCCCCGTTTGTGCTGCACACCACCCAACCGGGCACATGTCCGTTCATCCCCGGCACCCGTGCAACAACCCATCCTCTCACTTTTCAGGAGTTTCCAATGAGCTTCACCACCCAAATGGACGCCGCCCGCAAGGGCATTGTCACCCCCCAGATGCAGACCGTAGCCGCCAAGGAAAAGGTGCCCATGGAAGATCTCATGGATCGCATGGCCAGAGGTTCCGTCATTATCCCGGCCAACAAGAACCACGCCAGCCTGCAGGGCGAGGGAGTCGGCGAGGGGTTGCGGATCAAGGTCAATGTCAATCTGGGCATTTCCAAGGATTGTCAGGATATGGAGGCCGAGCTTGACAAGGTCAGGACCGCCTTGAGCATGCACATCGAGGCGATCATGGACCTGAGCTGCTACGGCAAGACCGCACCATTTCGCAAACGGCTGGTGGACATGTCCCCGGTGATGATCGGCACCGTGCCTGTTTACGATGCCGTGGGCTTTTGCGACAAGAATCTGCGGGACATTACAGTGGATGACTGGTTCAGGGTTGTTGAGCAGCATGTGGTGGATGGGGTGGATTTCTTGACCATTCATGCCGGGCTGAACAGGGCCACGGCCGAAAAGATCAAAAAGCAGCAACGGATCACCAACATCGTCTCCCGCGGCGGTGCCCTGCTTTTTTCCTGGATGGAACTCAATGACGCAGAAAACCCCTTTTTCCAGCACTATGATCGTTTGCTGGATCTGTGTGAACAGCATGATGTCACCTTGAGTCTGGGAGACGGATGCCGTCCCGGGTGTCTGCACGATGCCACCGACGCCTCCCAGGTCCAGGAGCTGATCTCCCTTGGTGAGCTGACCAAACGGGCCTGGGAACGCAATGTCCAGGTGATGATCGAAGGACCGGGGCATATGGCCATGAACGAAATCCCGGGGAACATGATGCTGGAAAAACGGCTCTGCTTTGGCGCGCCCTTTTATGTTCTCGGCCCCCTGGTCACGGATGTGGCCCCGGGGTACGACCACATTACAGCGGCCATTGGCGGCGCCATTGCCGCCCAGCACGGAGCCGATTTCCTGTGCTATGTCACCCCTGCCGAACATTTGAGATTGCCCAGCCTGGACGACCTGAAGGAAGGGATCATGGCCACGCGCATTGCCGCCCATGCCGCAGACATTGGCCGGGGCATTCCCGGAGCACGCGCCTGGGACGATGCCATGGCCAAGGCCCGGGCCGACCTGGACTGGGAGACCATGTTCCAGCTGGCCATGGATGACAAACGTGCCCGGGAATACAGAAAATCCTCCATGCCCGAACACCAGGATTCCTGTTCCATGTGCGGCAAGATGTGTGCGGTCAGGAACATGAACCGGATTCTGGCAGGCAAGGATATCCAGCTTGACGATTGATCGGGAAAGAAGCCTGGAGAACAGGCATCATAAGTCCTGTACCTCTTTCAGGCCGTGCAGCGTGTTTGTCACTCATCGGATGATCGGCAGATTCACGGAATTGTGGCCATTTTGTGCTTGACCTGGGGTGCTGTCTTGGCTATCAGCTTTTTTCCGATTTTTGCCGGGCTAGCTCATCTGGTAGAGCAACGCTCTCGTAAAGCGTAGGTAGTCGGTTCAAGTCCGATGCCCGGCTCCAGAATACCGAAAAGGGTGCGATAATCTTATCGCACCCTTTTTTCATAGGTTTCAACGGAAAAACAGGAATGGGCTTGGCCGACCGGTTTGCGTATCGTACAGCAGGAATCAAAACGATGCAGGACCCGGCTGGTCGTTATCCGATGGGTTCTCCCGTGGCAAATGAGGGTTCGTGCAGGGGAATGAGGATGTCTGCCTGCTCCTTGATCTTCTTGACCATGTCATAGGCCGCATAGGTATTGATATGGGTTCCCGGGGGGATGACCTCCATTTCCATGCCCGTGATGGCCGGCGGCGGGAAAAAGTTTTCCATGATCAGACAAAAGCCCGTGATAACGGCCGTGCCCCTGGCCGTCTTGACGAACACGCTCATGCCTCCGGGAGTGTGCGCCGGGGTGTGGACCATGCGGATACCGGGCACGATCTCCCGATCCCCGGTGAGCACCTCGATCTGTCCGTTTGTTTCCACATCCTCAATATAATCCTCCAGGTATCTGAAATCCAGGGGATGGGGGTTGTGGATATGTTCGAGTTCCTTTTCATGGACATAAAAGCGGGCCTTTGAACACTTGTAGTCATTTTCGCAATGATCATTGTGCAAATGGGTGTGAAGGACCATGTCGATGTCCTCGGGCTTGAGATTGAAGCGCGCCAGTCCCTGTTCAAAGGTGTAGATGCGGCCGCCAATGGCCTCTTCCCGCTGGGCGGACTGGATGGGATGCATTTCCCCCGTGTCCACCAGAATCGTGTGCTCCCCGCCCTCCAGATACCACGCATAGATGGGGATGGTGAACGGCTTGCCGTAGTCATGCTGGTAGGTCATCATCCCCTTGTCAAACTGCTTGGTCCCCAGAACAATGGGATGGATGCGATAAACACTCATGAAACGCTCCTGGTTGTTGTGCTGATTTTGGATATTGGGCACCGGAATTTTTTTGTCGAGGAAAGAGCAAAATGGTTGAGGAGAACCCCCCTTGGTGCCCCCCTTTATTTTTGGGAGCATACAGGCTAGGAGAGCACGCTTTGCGCATGGCATGCCCCCCGGGTCCGTGCGCACGAGACTCTAGAATCAAGCAACCCATGGAGTGATCACGTGGCCTCGAAAGGAAAACGCAAACAGGAAAAAGCCTTAAAGCGACGTCTCCGCAAAAAAAACAACGCCATTCCGGTCCTTGACGACCTTGGTTCCTATTTTACGGAATTTCTCCTCAGATCCGTGTACCTCTACAGCCTGCGCCATGGCCAGGAGAGTATTCCCCAGGTGACCGCACGCATCAAGGAACTGGTCAGTGAAAAACGATTTGACAAACTTGCCCTTTTGCTCGGCGTGGACAAGATGCCCCGGGAAAAGGCTCAAATTCTGGCCTATCGGGCCATGGCCGCCCAAGATCCGTTGCGTGCCCGACAATTGATGCTCAAGGCATTGGAACTGGATCTGTCCAATATGGATGCCCTCATGTGGCAGACACGGCATGATTTTGAGACATCCCAAGGGGATTGTGCAGAAATCCTGGGAAGGATGCAAGCCATCGTTGATCTTGGGGCCCGCATACACGGTCCCCAAGTCAACAACATGCAGGGCAGACTGCATGAAATTCCCATTGCCCGCCCCTATCTGCGGGCCCTGAATACCCTGTTCACCACCCTGATGGATTGCAAACAGGGCCAGGAGGCCCTGGCGGTGGGTCAGCAGCTTCTTTCCCTGTGTCCTGGGGACATGTTTGATATCCAGAATCGCGTGAAGGCCCTCAAGGACCGGCTGGGCATGGCCCGAACCGATGCGGCAGAAGACGATGTGGAACGTCCGGTTGATGCCCCACCCTCTGGCACGCTTTCCTCCCTTGACCCGGAACGGGCCGTGGTACTCGAGGAGATCAGCGAGCTTTTGAAGGATTTTTGCCAGCACCGGGAAAACACGGATTTTACCGCCTTGACCCTGAAGGCAGCCTCCCTGTTGTGCCAGGACCCATCCTGCCCGGTGCACAGGGGCAAGCGTGCATCCTGGGCCAGCGGAATCGTGTACGCCCTGGCCCAGGTCAACGGCATGATCGGTTCATCAGGCCAGGAATCGTTTCAGCCCGTCCTGATCCATACCCATTTCAAGGTTTCCTCGTCCACGACAAGCAAAAAATCCACCCAGATTAAAAAGTTTTTGCAGATCGGTCCGGATAATCCCCAATGGCTGCTGGACAGCTAGCCCGTCTTTGCACAGCAGGTCCTGGACAGTCCCCAGGAAAAAGAGGCAGATACCCCTCTGCCTGCATGTGAAAGCAAACCATCTCCCTTTTGCGGCAGCCTGCCCAGGCATGATGTGCGGGCTGCCGCTTTTCCGTTCCCATCCACGGTCCTGCCGTCTGGTGACATTCCTGGCAAACTCCGATGACAAAATGGTAGTTGCATCTCCTGCCCCATGGGCATGCCACCCTTGTGACAATAATAAAAAAGGTTTAAAATCATTTAGTTGTCAATTTGTGGAGCATGCATTGATCGACTTGGTCAGTCCCTTGCTAAGTATCCATCTCATCATGCATGAACCTTTGTAAAAACCATCCTCCAGAGACCTCCATGGAATACCTGTCCTACCCCAAGGATATTTCTCCCCTCCTGAGCCAAAAAGCCTTTCTTGCCCTTTTCCATGCCTCGCCCTGCCCCATTGTGCTCCTGAATGAACCAGGCTGCATCCTGAAAGCCAATGAAGCCTTTTGCGCCCAGTTCGGCTTCACATCCACCGCCATCATTGGCAAGAATCTGAATTCCCTGTTTCTCACGGATTCCCAAAGGGAAGAGGGCGAACACGTGGACACCACCATTGCCCGGGGCATGCCCGTGTACAAGGAAACCATCCGGCACATGGCAGACGGCACGCCCCTTCAGGTCCACCTGTCGGCCATACCCATCATGCATGCTGGCAGGCTCATTGCCCGCATGGCCGTGTACTGGGATATCACTCCCTTGCGTACAGCCGAACGCAAGTACAGGGACATCTTTACCCATTCGGTGGAAGGGATCTTCCAGACCACCCCCCAAGGCAGATATCTGGAGGCCAATCCGGCCCTGGCCCGGATCTACGGGTATGACTCCCCCGAGGAACTGATCAACGATCTTCAGGACATCAGCAAACAGCTCTATGTGGATCCCGGCAGGCGGGATGTTTTTCTGGAACACATGCGTACCCGGGGCCGGGTTTCCCATTTCGAATCCCGTATCCGCCGTAAGGACGGAACCATCATCTGGATCGCTGAACACGCCAGGTCGGTATATGATTCGGAAGGAAAACCACGGTATTTCGAAGGGGCGGTCGTGGATATCACTCAGCGCAAGCATGCCGAGGCTCTGCTTCAGGCCAGTGAAGAGGAATACCGGACCATCTTCGAGACAACAGGCACGGCATCGGTGATCCTTGAAAAGGATGAACGCATCAGCCGGGCCAATTCGGAATTTTTCAGGCTGACGGGATATGGACCCGACCACATCTCCCAGGGGTTGTACTTTGAAGATATTGTGGCCCCGTCCGACAGAAAGCATATCCTTCATGCGGGAACAACCGGACCGGAATATTGCCTGACCCAGACAGGACCTCATGAGCTTTGCATCAGAACCATTGGCGGCGACATCCGGGATGTGGTGGTCACAGAAGCCACTCTCAGCGGATCCCACCGCAAGGTGGTCTCACTGCTGGACATTACGGAACGCAAGAAGGCCGAGCTCATGCTCAGGCATCAGGCCTTTCACGATCCCCTGACCAATCTGCCCAACCGCTTTCTGCTCATGGACCGTCTTGAACACGCCATTCGGCGCGCCAAGCGGGGAAACAACCATTTTGCGGTTCTGTTCATGGACATGGACCGGTTCAAGCTCATCAACGACAGTCTGGGCCATATCATTGGAGACAGGTTGCTGACCCACATGGCGGCCAAGGTCCGCTCCTGCCTGAGGGAAGAGGATACACTGGCCCGATTCGGGGGAGACGAATTTGTCATTCTTGCCGAGGACCTTCGCGATCCCCCGCAGCCCGTACGCATTGCCCAGCGCATTCTTCAAGGTCTGCAGACGCCCGTGGAGGTCAACGGCAACACCATCCATATCAGCACGAGTATCGGGATCGTCCTGGGCTCATCGCGTTACATGCGTGCCGAGCAGATCATTCGGGATGCGGATACGGCCATGTACAGGGCCAAGGCCATGGGCAAGGGGTGTTATGCCATTTTTGATGAAGACATGCACACCATGGCTGTCCAGCGACTGGACATTGAAAATGAACTCCGCAAGGGGATCAAACACAGGGATTTTGTTCTCTATTATCAGCCGATCATCAACCTGACCGACCAGTCCATCATTGGTTTTGAATCCCTTGTGCGCTGGAATCATCCCCGCAAGGGCCTTGTGGGACCCGACGAGTTCATTCCCATTGCCGAGGAAACAGGACTCATCGTGCCTTTGGGCGAATGGGTGCTTTTTGAATCCTGTCGACAGATGAACGACTGGCTGCAGCGCTTTCCCTCCCACCAGGAGATGCTCATTCATGTGAATGTTTCGGGCATCCAGTTGAAACAGGCCGGATTCCCGGACCGGGTCCGCACGTGTCTGCAGACAACCGGACTGCCTTCCCGTTGCTTGAAGCTGGAAATCACCGAAAGCATGCTCATGTCCCTTGAAGACAGGGCCGTGACCATTCTGGATGCCATCAGGAAACAGCACGTCCAGATCGGCATTGATGATTTCGGAACCGGGTATTCCTCCCTGAGCTACCTGCACCGCTTTCCCGTGGATACCCTGAAGATTGACCGGTCCTTTGTGCTGGGGTTGGACAAGAACAACGACAATGCCAAGATCGTCAAGGCGATCATTTCCCTGGCCCATGCCCTGGGCCTCAATGTGGTTGCCGAGGGTATTGAAACGGCCAGACATCTGACAATGCTTGGCTCCATGCGCTGTGAATATGGACAGGGCTACCATTTTTCCCATCCCCTTCCGGCGCATCAGGTAGCGGGAATGCTGGGCCGTGCATGAAGAAGGGTACATTTGTTTTGGGGATACCAGCACCTTCCTGCCAGCATGGCCCGGTTTTTTTCTTGCCCTTGGTCCCGGTGAGGACTAAAGAGCATGGCCACGTCAGCAGTACAGGGACACTCCGAGCCGGATGGGACCGACCCGCCGTGGCCTGTTCATTCCTATCATTCCTAACGACAAGGCCGTATCATGCGTAGAAACATAGAACACGTTGGATGGGGACAACTCAGCTATGAAATCAGGGGAATCGTTGCGGTTGCCCATGAGCTTCAGAGCATGGGCGTGACCATCACCTGGGAGAACATAGGAGATCCCATAGAAAAGGGGGAAAAACTTCCCGTCTGGATGAAGGAGATCATCAAGGGACTGGTGGATGAAGACCGAACCTATGGGTATGTGGCCACCGAAGGTGTCTGGGAAGCCCGGGCGTTTTTGGCCGAACAGGTCAACAAACGCAACGGATACACCATGACCCCCAAGGACATTGTTTTTTACAACGGTCTTGGAGACGCCGTGGCCAAGATTTTCGGCTTTTTGCGCAGGGAAGCCCGGGTCATTGGCCCCTCACCCGCCTACTCCACCCACTCTTCGGCCGAGGCGGCCCATTCCGGTTATGATCATCTGACTTACGAGCTCAACCCGGACAACCATTGGATGCCCGATCTCCAGGACCTGGAAAACAAGGTCAAATACAACGACTCCATTGCCGGGCTGCTTCTGATCAACCCGGACAATCCCACGGGCGCGGTCTATCCCCGGGATATTCTGGAGAAGATGGTCGATATTGCAAGACGTTATGATATTTTTGTCATCTGCGATGAAATCTACGCCCATATCGTGTTCAACGGTGCCCAGACCTGTCACCTGAGCGAGGTCATCGGCGAGGTTCCGGGCATGGCTCTGCGCGGCATTTCCAAGGAATACCCCTGGCCGGGTGCCCGGTGCGGTTGGATCGAGGTCTTCAACCAGGACAAGAATCCCGCCTTTCAGAAATACATAGCCAGCCTCTTGAACGCCAAGATGCTTGAGGTCTGCTCCACCAGCCTGCCCCAGTATTCCATTCCCCGGGTCATTGGCGATCCCAGGTATCTGGACCATCTGGAACGGCGCAAGAAAATATTCGAAGCCAGGGCCAACGAGGCCTTTGATATCATCAATTCCTATGATTACATCCATGTGACCCGTCCCCAGGGGGCCTTTTACATGGCCGTCCTGTTCGACGAGGGCGTGCTCAATGACCGTCAGACCCTTGAGGTGGCCAACCAGGAGATCAGGGATTTTGTGGAAGAAAAGGTCAAGAACGTGGCCGTTGACAAACGTTTTGTCTATTACCTTCTGGCTTCCGAAGGCATTTGCGTGGTGCCCTTGAGCGGGTTCTGCTGCCACAGAAACGGCTTCAGGATTACCCTTCTGGAAACCGATGATGACAAACGACGCTCCACCTGGCACCGCATCGGCAAGGCGGTCAAGGCCTATGTGGAATCAAGCCGTTAAACCAGATTCCCATAAGATACGTACAAAAAAAGGAGGCTCTCAAGCCTCCTTTTTTTGCATCTGTTGGTTCCCGGTGCCAAGGGGAGATAAACAGGCGTTTAAAATTTTTTGATGAGCACCACGCCCACAATGAGAAAGATGACCCCCAAAACCCGCCAGGGATTCAGGGTGTGCTCGGGAAATCCCAGAATGCCATAATGGTCAAGGACCAGGGAGGCGAGCATCTGGCCGGCAATGAGATAGGTGAGCATGTTCACCGCCCCGAGACGGGGAGCCACAACCACCGTGACCGTGACAAATATGGCCCCCAGAAGACCACCGGTCCAGTACCACCAGGGAACCTGGGCCACGGTGTGCATGGTGGGAAAGGCAAGACGGCATGCCAGGCACCAGCCGAGCAGGGCCAGGGTGCCCACGGTAAAGGAAATGAGGGAGGCCATGTACGGACCGCTGGTCACCTCGGCAAGCAAAGAGTTGATGCCGGGCTGAACGGGCATGAGACAGCCCGCAACAATGGTCAGAAAAATGTAGAAAAGATCCATGAAAAAAAGCGGGTTGAGGTGGGTAAACGTGCAATGATTCCTGCCGGGTCATGCACAAGGAAAACAAGCGATACAAGATCGCACGGCAGCAATCTGTCCACAAGGAGGCGTTACAAAGGCCGTGGCCCTTACTCTTTGCTCCCTGTTTCCTGCACCTTGCGTGTGCAGATGTCGATGAACCGTTGTGATCTCCCCGTATGCTCAAAGGGCAGGAAATGCTCCAGGGCCTCCTGGAACCGCCCCTGGTTCATCAGGGCAATGCCCATGCACTGATGAAGATTCTCATCATGGGGAAAATGTTGCAACCCCCTGGTGAGCAGGTCCATGCACCCGGCCATGTCCCCTTGCTGTTGGGCCAGCATTGCCAGACCGAGATAGGCCCGGGGTGAGGGGCCATAGTCCAGGGATCGCTGGTACAGGATGCGCGCTGTTTCCTGCTTGTCGGGCACGGCCGGGATGGCGGCGTAATCACCATGGGAAAAGGTCATGGCCAACCGGGACAGGAAATCCGCATGAAGGGGGCTCAATTCCCTGTTTTCCCGAACCTGCAGGGAAAGGGCAAATTGGGGCAGATGGGTGTGAAAGGCGTTTCTGAGCTTTTTGCCCCAGGCCAGCACCATGTCCCGGGACATGGCGGGATCGCTTTCAAAATAGAGCACATCCTCCATGGGTTCATTCCAGATCTCGTCGCCCAGGTGATGGCGGGCCTGCCATTGTTCATACATGGCCGTGCCCGGAAAAAGGTGCATGATATAAAAGATGACGCTTAAAGGCTTGATCCGCTTGATGAGGCGGATGTGTTCTTCAATGGTGGCCTCGGTCTCCCCCGGGCAGGCGTAAATGAAATAGGCCCTGGCCAGAATACCAAAGGATTGGGTCAGGTCAAAGGCCCGGATGATCTGTTCCTCGGTGATGTTCTTGTTGAGCAGATGGCGGATCTTTGCCGATCCGCTCTCCACCCCGAAACTGATCTGAATGCATCCGGCCCGGCGCATCCAGTACAAGATGTTCTCGTCCACGCAATCCACCCGGGAAATGGCGTACCAGGAGATATCCAGCTTCCGGTTCACAATCTCCTGACACACCTCAAGGACCAGAGACTTCTTCATGGTAAAGGTGTCGTCGGACACATAAAAGAAGCGAACGCCCTTGCGATACAGCATTTCCATCTCGTCCACAAAATAGCGGGCCGAATGAAAGCGCACCTTGCGCTGCCAGAACCGGGGGGAACCGCAAAAGGTGCAATTGCCCGGGCAGCCCCGGCTCAGGGAAAGGTGGTCATAGGTGAAATAGCGGGCCGCCATGGGCAGGGAATCAAGATCCCGGATAAAGGGACGGGGTGGTGTTTGCACAGGCCGCCCCTGGTGTCTGATGGCCAGTCCGGGAATATCTTTCAGCCCGGCAGAACACGTGCCGGCTTTGGCGCCTTCCAGACGATCAACCAGGGCCGCAAAGGTGACTTCCCCTTCTCCCAGGACAATGCAATCAAGGGCCGGACACTGGTCCAGCAGATGCTCCCAGAGAAAGGTGGCTGCCACCCCGCCAAAAACCGTGGTACATCCGGGAAGAACCTCCTTGGCAGCCCTGGCCCACTCCATGGCCCCGAACCTGTTGGCATTGAACACGCTCACGCCCATAATGTCCGGCTGTTTTTCCTGAAGGACCTTTTGGGGGGTCATCCTGGAGGGATCAAGATCGTACTCATTGACAACCGTGACTTCGTGGCCCTGTTCCATGAGCACGGCACCAATGGAAAAGAGCCCCATGGGAACCACGGTATCGTCATGGCTGGAAACCCGTTCCTGCAGGCATCTTGGATAGACAAGAAGAATGTTCATGGCAAAGAAACAGGCCGGACAAGGGAACATGTTGCACCTTGTCCGGCCCGGGGTGGTGTAGGGAATTTACATGCTGAATCGGGCCTTGAGGGCTGCAACCTCCTGAAGGGAACAGGGGGACCGATGCCAGTGCGTGACCCGGTGATTGGCGCAGACCAGATCCACCCGGGTATGGATCCCTGTCATGGGGTTGTACTCGAGCCAGATCATGGACTCGGGTTCGTAGCCATACCAATGGTACAGGGTCTGGGCAATGACTCCCGGTCCCTGGCTCACCGGGAGACCGGTTGTCTCATTATCCGGGCGCTCCGTGGCCACAACCAGGGTTTCATGGTCTGTTGCCAGAATATCCACATCGCATTTGCTGGCCACGGAGAATTCCGGAGACACCCAGGTCATGGGTTTGATGGCTATATGCCGGGCACTCATCAGGAATTGTTTTTCCTGTTCATGGCCTGCTTGAGCAGATCCCCCAGGTTGCCCAGGGACGAGGTGGCTGCCGGTCTGGAAAAGGATTTCCATTCGCCGGTTTCCTTCCCTTCGCCAGGGGCCAGGCTGATCTTGCGGTCTGCGGGATTCACGGCTTCAACACGCACGGTAATGGGTTCACCCACCTGCTTTTTTTCAATATCTGCGGCATGCTTGGAGGCACGCAGCACCGACTGGGGCAAGAGACCGGTGATGCCGGGTTCGAGTCGGACAAAATAGCCAAACGGCTCCTTTTTTTCGATAACGCCCTGCACCGTCTGTCCCTTGGCATACTTGTCCGCAACATCGGCCCAGGGATCGCCAGGGGTTTCCCGGATGCTCAGGGAGATGCGTCGTTTGTCCGGGTCAATGCTCTTGATGGTCACGGTAACGGCCTCGCCCGGGCTGACCTCGTCCTCGGGCTTGAGGACCCGTTTGGTGTAGCTCATTTCGCTGATGTGCACGAGACCTTCAACTCCGGGTATCAGTTCCACAAAGGCACCGAACGGAGCGCAGCGCATGACCTTGCCGACAACCTTGTCCCCGGGCTTGAAGCGTTCACTCACCTCGTCCCAGGGATCGCCCATGGCCTGTTTCATGGACAGGGAAAGTTTGAGCTGGCCATTATTCAGTTGTTCGCTGCCCAGCAGGCGGACTTTGACCACGTCATCCAGGGCAACCACGTCTTCGGGACGGGCAACGCGGGACCAGGCCAGTTCGGAAATATGCACCATGCCTTCCACACCGGGCACCAGTTCGACAAAGGCGCCAAATTCCTTGATCCGGACCACCCTGCCCTGGAGGATGTCCCCCACGGCCACGTTTTCCATGAATTCCTTGGCCGCTTCCTTTTGCTGCCGCTCCAGAAGTGTGCGCCGGGAAACCACGATGTTGCGACCCTTTTCCTCGAGCTTGGTGATCAAAAATTCATAGGTGTTGCCCACAAAAGCCTCGGTGTCTTCCACATAATGGGTATCCATCTGGCTCACGGGACAAAAGGCCCGGCGCTGCATCACCTGGACTGTGAAACCGCCCTTGCAGGTAGCCGTAACCTTGCCCTCCACAGGAACCTGGCTGGCAAACGCATCCATGAGAAGATTGAGGCCTCCCACACCGGAAATGGCCTTGGACAGAACGATTTCGTTTTCCGTACGCTTGACCACAAACAGGGTCAGGCTTTCGCCAACGGCACAGGTCAGATTGCCTTCCTCATCAAGGAGTTCGTCCCTGTCCACGACACCATCGATCTTGGTTCCCGTGTCCACGAACACGCTTTTTTCTCCAATGGAAATGACCGTTCCCTGCAGCTGATCCCCGATCCGCACGGTATCACCGGCACCTTCGGTATAGGATTCGAACAGCTCTGCAAAATTTTCCTCCGGCTGGACGGGGGTCTCGTTCTTTGTGCCCTCAGACATGGATTCTACCTCTATCTGGCTTTTTCTTGAAATGGTTGCGTGCAAACAGGTCCTTGATCCTTGGTCATGGCGGTTTCCCGCCATGATGAGGCAGGTAGCACCACCCGGGACATGACGTCAAATGGAATTTATTGAGAAAATTCCAAAAATCGACTAGGTGATGCATACATTGGTGCTTGATGCGCACAGAACGGTCACACAATCCCGCGAGAACATGATATGGCCCCAAGACTCCTGCATATTTTCCGCAATACCCCCATGGGACGGGAGACATTTCTCCAGTCCTTGTACTTCTGCCGGCAGATGCACCTGGACATCGACATCTATATTCCCCGGCAAAAGCAGTTTCTCATGTACTTTGATCATGAGGCTGTTCAGATCAATCTGGACGATTCCTATCTTTTTGCCCCGGAAACCGCCAGGGAGCATGCCGAATCTCTGGTCAGGCCCAAGGAAATAGGATACCGGTTTCTCCAGCCCGAGGAACAAACCGCTTCCACCCTGCCGGATATCCCGTCTGATTATGCGTTCATGTGTCTGCCCCGCAGCGTGAGCGACCGGACGTCCAAGATCGGACTGGGTCACCTCGGTCCCAAGGTGAGGGCCATCCTGCGGGCAGCCCATTTTCCCGTTCTGATCCCGAGTGCGGTCCTCAAGAAATGGAACAAGGTGACCGTGTTTTTCGGCGGCTCGGCCAATGCCCTCAACGCCCTGCGGGTCGGAATGGCCGTCAACCAAGTCACAGGAGCGCCTCTGACCATTTACATCCAATCCGAGGGCAGACCTCTTGATGCGTACAGGTCCATCATTGAAGATGCCAGGCTCCTGGAATCCCTCAACCATTGCCAGGCCAGGTGGGCCTTTTTTTCGGACACCGCGTTTGAAAACAATTTGTACACGGTTCCGCACGACGCCCTGGTCATTGCCGGTGCATACGGCCATGGCATGATCAAGACCGTCATGTTCGGCAGCAAGATGGAATTGTTGCAGTCGACTCTTCCCAACAATCTTCTCATTGTCGGACCGGGGTATACCCGATGAAACCGGCCCATGTGGACTACCGCGTGTATCTGGTCACGGATCGCCCCCTGTGCCTTGGGCGGGATCTTCTGGATATTGTCAGACAGGCCGTGCATGCGGGTGTCGGTCTGGTGCAGCTCCGGGAAAAACAGGCCTCAACGCGGGCATTTGTGGAACTGGGCAGGTCGGTACGGGCCATTACCAGCAAGGCCTCGATTCCCTTGCTGATCAACGATCGGATCGATGTGGCCCTGGCTGTGGGAGCTGACGGGGTGCATATCGGGCAAAGCGACATGCCCTTTGCCGACGCCCGAAAGATTCTCGGCCCGGACAAAATCGTCGGTCTTTCCATTGATACGTGGGAACAATTGCTCCAGGCCAATCAACTGGATCTCGATTATCTGGGCATCGGCCCGGTTTTCCCCACAACCACCAAGACGGATACCTCCGGGGAATGGGGCATTGCCGGCATCACCAGGGCCCGCGCAGCATCCGTGCACACCCTGGTGGGCATCGGCGGCATTACCAAGGACAATGCCGGTCAGGTCATTGGGGCAGGAGCTCATGGAATCGCTGTTGTTTCGGCCATTTGTTCAGCTCCTTCACCCGCCAGAGCAGTGAAGGATCTGCGCACGGCAGTGGAGCAAGGAAGAAGGTCGTATCAAACAAGGTTATGAACTTCCTGTCATACATGGCATGTACGAAAATCGATTTGCATCGGTCTGACAACGGTCACGACTCCCTGTTTGCTCAACCCCTTAAACCCTTATGCAACGTCATACATCTCCTGTCCACAATAGGGTGTTCCATCCAGGGTCTTTGGTCCTGGCCTTTTTACTTTTTATCCTGCTTGGCGGACCTTCCACGGCTGGATCCCGGGAAATCTTCCTCGGCATGTCGGCCGCGTTTACCGGACCGAGCCGCGACCTCGGATGCAAGCTCTACCAGGGGGCCATGACCTATTTGCACCATGTCAATCAACAGGGAGGTGTGCACGGCAACACCATTGTCCTGCTGACCCTGGATGATGGCTACAATCCCGAACCAACCATTGCCAACACCATCCGTTTTGTGGATTTTGACGATGTATTCTGCCTGTTCAATTACGTGGGCACACCCACAGTGACCCGCATGTTACCCCTGCTGAGCAAGTACGTCTCCCGCCCCCTGTACCTTCTCTTTCCCTTTACCGGCGCCCAACCACAACGAAAACCTCCCTACGAACATCTGGTCTTTGATTTCAGAACGTCCTATCAGGCCGAAGTAAAGGCCCTGACCGATTTGTTCAGACAACGCGGGTACTCGCGTTTTGCCATCCTCTATCAAGCCGACGCCTATGGGCGTTCAGGCTGGCAAAGCATGAAAAACGCCCTGGCCCACCACGATCTCACATTTGTGGGGCAGGCGTCCTATCGACGAGGGCAGGCCTTTGAGGATTCTTTTGAGCCCCAGGTCACGGCCCTGGCCGCCACCAGCCCCGAGGTGATCATTTCCATTGCCGCATCCGAGGCGGCTGCCGGATTCATCAGGGATGCCCGTGACACGGGCATGAACGTCCCCATTGCCAATATTTCCTTTGTGGACCCCAATACCCTCATCAACCTGCTAGCGCCCCTGCGTTCACCACAGGGCACCAATTATTTTGCCAACCTGATCAACTCCCAGGTTGTTCCCTTTTTTGCCGATCCCGACCTACCTGCCAGCCGGGAATACATGACCCTAATTGCCGCCAGTCACGATATTCCCTCCCGACCCGGTTGCAAAATGCCCATCAACCATTACATGCAGTCCGGGCCCATCAGTTTCGAGGGATTCCTGAACGCCAAGCTCCTGGTGCGCATGCTGGAAACCATGGGCTCCTTTCCCGACCCCAAGGATCTGCCCCGGGCCTTTGCGGCCCTGGACGGCGAGGATATCGGCATTGGCCATCCCCTGCGTATTGAACCCGGGCACAGTCAAATCTCCAATGCCGTGCATTTCATCGCGTTTTCCAACGCAACCATGTTCCCGGTGGATGCCCAAACATTTCAGGTCACCGAGCCATGATATCGACCGTCAAATCCAAACTCTTTCAAAGAACCCTGATCATCATGGTCTTTGCCTTCGGGATCATTGCCGCGGCCTGCTCCATTGTTGCCGGCTGGATTCTGTACGATCATCTCACCAGCGAGTACGAATCCAAGGCCATTGCCATCGGCAACAGCATCACTACCTCCCTGCCGGAAGTCTTTCTCAAGAACGATGCGGCAACCGACCAGTCCATCATTGATCAGTATCTCTCCATCAAGGGGGTGGCCTATGCCCTTGTCAAAACAGCTCAAGGCGAGATAATCGCCCACACCTTTTCGCCGGATATTCCCGAAGACATTCTGGAGATCGTTGAGGCCAATACGCCCTCGGTGGATCCCCGTACCGGGCTCGTGGAAACCCGTTTGCTCCAGACTCCATCCTATATTGATGTCTGTTCACCCATTCTCATGGGCGAAGCCGGATACGTTCACATCGGCATGGACATGAGCATGATCAACACCTACATCTTTGACGCCATCGTCAAGATGCAGGCCATTTTGTTTGTTGTTCTTCTCATCTGCGTGATCATCGCCTTCTTTCTCATCCGGCGGATTTCCCACCCCCTGACCACCCTGACGGAATATGCCAATCAACTGGCCAACCACCATTTTGACGCCATGGTTCCCATTGCCTCCAACGATGAGCTGGGATTGCTCGCCCGGACCATGCAGGGCATGGCCCAACGCATCAACGGCCTGATCCAGGGTCTTGAGGCAAAGATCCAGAACGCCACATCAGAGCTTCAGGATACCAACCTGTATCTGTCCACCTTGGTGGACAATATGGCCGACGGCCTTCTGGTGACCAATGAAAAGGGCGAAATTCTCAGTTTCAACCCGGCCATCCAGAATATCTTTGGTTTGGAAGCCAATAATATGGACATACACTCCCTGACGGAGCTGCTGGATCCCGAGGCCATGCATCATCTGGAGCAGCAGGGCATTCTCGACTATACGTCCCAACTCCGATCCATGGTCTTTACCCCCGAAACCCTGCGCAAGGGCGTTGTTCAAAGCGAACTGGCCACCCATACCCAAGATGGCACGGCCATATGGCTTGAATTTTCCTTGCGCTCCATAACCCTTAAATGCGGTGTTCAATGTATTCTGGTTATTCGGGATATCACCGCGCGCAAACAGGCCCAGACCGAACTGGAGACATTAAACAACGAACTTGAGGCTCGTATCAAACGCAGAACTCACAAGCTCGAAGCCTCCAACGCCCTGCTCAGGAAAGAGGTGCAAACCCGCAAGGCAGCCGAAGACGCCTTGCAGGTGGAAAAGGAACTGTTCGGGACAACATTGCGTAGCATTGCCGACGGCGTGATCACCCTGGATAATCAGGGCAAGATTCTTTTCATCAATCACGCCATGGAACAGCTTGGAGGATGGTCCGCCAAAAAGGTTGTCCATACCCAATTTTGCACTCATTTCAATGTGATGATCAACGGCCATCATCCCCTGTACCTGAATCGTGATTCCCAAGACCGGATGATGCTCAAACGTTTGGAAACGGAACAAAACGCCCTGTTCACCACCCATGACGGTCGTGTTCTAGAGATCGCCCTGCGCGTCTTGCCTTTGTATGACAAACAGAGCAATATTAAGGGGCAGGTGCTCATCATGCGCGATATTACCGATGTCAAACGCCAGGAAAAGGAACGCCTCAAAACGGAAAAACTCGAATCCATTGGCATTCTGGCCGGAGGTATAGCGCATGATTTCAACAATATTCTCACAGCCGTGCTCAATTACATCCTGCTGGCCATGAAACATCCCATCCTTGACACTATTCCCTATGAGTATCTCAACAAGGCGCACAAGGCGGCTTTAAGGGCCCAGCAGCTGACTCAACAGCTGCTTACCTTTTCCAAGGGGGGAGCGCCCATTGTGGAGCTCACTGGTATCAAGGATCTCATTACTGACTCGGTCACCTTTGCTTTACACGGTTCGAACATCAAAACATCCATTTCCATCGCCCCGGATATCTGGAACGCGGAAATCGATACGGGCCAGATCGCCCAGGTTTTGGAAAATATTGCCATCAATGCCTGTCAGGCCATGCCCAAGGGAGGTACGCTTACCATTACGGCCCATAACGTCATGGTTGGCAACCGCTCGACACTTCCCCTACGGCCCGGCAAGTACATCAAGATCATGCTCGCAGATAACGGCCCTGGTATTGCTTTGGAAAACCTTGAAAAAATATTTGATCCTTATTTCACGACCAAAAAAACCGGCAGCGGCCTCGGGTTGGCCACAAGTTACTCCATCATCAAAAACCATCACGGTCATATCGGAGTGACCTCTAATCCGGGCCAGGGCACTACGTTTTCCATTTTCCTCCCGGCCATCGACACCGAAATCTGTACATCAATCCCCCGCACGCCGCTCCAGATCGGTGAGGGGCGCGGTACGATTCTCCTCATGGATGATGATGCCTCCATTCGGGAAGTCATGGAGGAAACTCTCGGTTTTTTGGGATATGAAGTGATCACGACACCCGATGGTGCTGCAACCATCGAAATCTACAGGCAGCATCTCGCATCGGGAAAACGTATTGATTTAGTGATTATGGATCTGACCATTCCCGGCGGCATGGGCGGCAAGGAGACCGTGGGTAAGGTGCTAGACCTTGATCCCGATGCCAAAGTCATTGTTTCCAGCGGTTATTCCCAGGATCCGATTATGGCCGATTACGAATCCTACGGGTTTATCGATATTCTGGCCAAACCATACAGTCTCGAAGAGGTGGGCAAGAAGATTGCGCACATTCTGGGCCGACCAACCACATCATGACCATGAACCATTCGCGCAACAGACAATCTTCACCACCATCCCCGCAGGGGCCTTCCGTCCGGATCAACAAGGCCATTGCCCAAGCAGGAGTGTGCTCCCGGCGCAAGGCTGACGAGCTCCTTGCCCAAGGACGGGTCAAGGTCAACGGGCGTACGATCACCTCGCCGGGTCTACAGGTCGATCCATCCAGGGATACCATCTGTGTTGACGGCAAGCCTGTGTCCCCTGCCGGACAGACAAGCCGCCCGGTCTATCTTCTTTTGCACAAACCCATCCGCACGGTGACTACCCTCAGGGATCCCGCAGGGCGGCCCACAGTGATCGACCTGCTCCCCCCCTTTTTCAGAAAGAAGCGTGTTTTTCCGGTGGGCAGGCTGGATTATTATTCCGAAGGCCTTTTGCTCCTGACCACGGACGGGGATCTGACCCAGAAGATGACCCATCCCAGCTACAACCATCCCAAGACCTATGAGGTGGAAATCCTGGGCATGCCCACCCGGGGCATGCTCCATGTCATGCGACAGGGCATGACCCTGGCCGAGGGAGAACGTCTCAGGCCGGTGGACGTGACCATCCTTGGCACCCGCGGCAACAGGACCACCCTGTCCATGGTCCTGCGTCAGGGGGTCAACAGACAAATCCGGCGCATGTGCAGGGATCTCGGCTTCAAGGTGCTCAAGCTCAAACGAACCAGTCAGGGCCCCCTTCACCTGGGCGATCTCAAACCCGGCGCTTTCAGGGAACTCACCCCGGAGGAAGTCCGACAGCTCAAAAAAAGCGTGCAGCAAAAAAGGGATACCCCTGTCAAAGACTAGAGGTATCCCTTGAAGACGACATCCTGCAGGAGATGATCACCCTTTTACGAAGAGGAGGCATCCTCCACATCGACCCCTTTGGGGGGCGTAAAGGTGAAAATCGCGGGATCAAGCGCTTTGTTCATGACCATATTGCTCAACTCCAGCTCATTGCCGTTGCCAAAGAAGTCCACGACAAGCACCTTGCCGAGCATGTTTGTTGTCGGCTGAACCCAGATGTAGGCCAGCACCAGATTGGTCTCCGGCTCCCTGGGAATCAGCTTGAGCTTGATCAGCCCGGCATCATCCCCTTGATTTTCAATGACGAAATCTTCTTGCAGATTGGCCTCTCCCGAAATGAAGCGCAGCATGGTCTTGGACTGCAGAACCTGCTCCACCGCATATTTGTAGGCCACGTTTTCATCGGGAAAATAATCCCAGACAACATCCCTTCCCACCAGCAGCAGTTCCTTTTCCGGCTCCGTGGTTTCCCACCTGATCCGCCTGGGTTTGGCAAAGGTGATCGTGCCGGAACGAACCTCCACCTCCTTGGTCGCGGCATTGGTCAATCGTTGGACAAAGGAAGAGGAAAAGGATTCAAGATCCTGATATTGTTTCTGAATATGTGCGCTTATCTCCTCGGCAGCCCCTGTCAGGGGCACCAGGCAGAGCATCACCACCATGAGACACCATTTTTTCATCATACGTACAACCTGTTGCTTGTTGTCGGTCGTATGCCTGCCAGCCATCCTGGACATACGGTCTGGATGAGTAATTTCACGTGCTCGTGCAGGCATTTTTTCCAATGAAAAACAGGGAACCCGGCAGGCTTTCGCCGCCTCTGTCCCCTACTCGAAACTGTTCCAGGGCAAGGCGGTCAGGGGTTCATATCCCTCCTGCTGTGCCTTGATATCCAGGGGAATCAGGCCGATGGGTGCAATGTTCATGTTGGGCTTGGCCGCCATTTCCCGAATATCAATGGTCAGAAGATATTTCTTGCAGGTATGGCAGACATAGGCACGTTCGTGCAGCCTGTCGTCCACATAGAAATACTCAAGGCCCTTGGCCGCGTTGTCCCCGCAGGCAGGGCAGATCTGACGCCTGAACCGCCAGTCATGGCCACATGTTGAACAGTGCAGCCAGCGCTTGCCGCCTTCACCCGCGAGATAGGCAACCGAAGGCATGGATCCGCACACGGGACAATAGCCCTGCGTCCACCCGGACAGGTCGAAATGCGCAGCCAGGGCCTTGGACTGGCTGCGGAGCAGCGGGGCCACAAGTTGGGCAAGCACGAACGCAAAGCCATAGGGAGTCACCCCCTTTTCCCGGGCCGTTGCCTCAAGGGCTTGTTCGTCCCCTTCCAGCACATGACACATGGATGCATACAATCCGTCCTCACTGGCAACAAATTCCTTGTCCTGCATGATGTCCACAACAGGACCAAGGGTGGAGAAACTCTTGGCCAGCACCGGAAACATGACCTCGCTTACCTGGGGGACCCGGGACGCAAAATCCGTCAGCGGCAGCATTTCCAGCAGGCTTTTTCCCTGGACAAACTGATTTTTGTCCATTTCCAGCCCGCTCATGTCCCAGGGAGCCGATTGGGCCTCAATTGTTTCAAAGGCCTCGAACAATCCGACAAACGAGGTCAGGACATCGTGCAGATCAGGCTTTTCAGCTTCAATGGCAGTTGCGGTCTTTCGGACGGACTGGAAAACAAGTTCTTGGGTATCGTTTGTGAGCATCAAATCCTCCTTGAATAGAATCCCGACCTGGTGGGGCTCAACCTCCGATGGTGGACATCATCCTCGAACAGACATGCACGCCCTGCCGGGCTTCGAGAGCCTGCAACAGCATGTAGCCCATGGGTTTCTTCAAGGTCACATCGTGAAGAAACCGGACGATTTCCTCCTTGTTTCTTTCATCTTTTCGCAGCAAGGGCAATACGGGATATTCTTTGTCGGAAAAGAGACAGGGTCTGATCCTGCCGTCGGATGTCACGCGCAGTCGGTTGCAGTCTTCACAGAAATGGTCACTCATGGCCGAAATGATCCCGATTCTGCCCAGGCCTTCGGGCAGGGCGAACATGCGGGCCGGCCCCTGTGTGGCCTCGTGGCCGGGTACCGGTACCAGTGGGGTCAGTTTTTTCAGGGCGTCACGAATGTCCCTGGCCGACCAGTAATGCTCCTTGTCCCAGGGGCAGGTTCCACCAATGGGCATGAATTCGATGAACCGCAGATCCAGGGGGTGTTCCCGGGCAAAGGTCACGAAATCTTCCAGTTCATCGTCATTGACCCCACGCAGGGCAACCACGTTGATCTTGGTGCGCAGACCAGCTGAGAGGGACTCATCAATGGTCTTGCGGACATCCGCATAAAAATCACGTCCTGTGATCTGCTTGAACCGGTCCCGGCGCAAGGTGTCCAGGGAGATGTTCAGTCCGGCAAGGCCCAGGTTTCTGAGCAGGTGAATCTTGTTCTTGATCAGGGTACCGTTGGTGGTCACATGGATGGCCAGATCGGGATAGGTCCCGGCCAGTTTTTCCAGAAAGGGGATGAAATCCCGCCGGGCAAAGGGTTCTCCTCCGGTGAATCGGACCTTGCGTACACCCTCGTGCCACAATATATTGATGAGATAGTCCATTTCCTCGTATCTCATGATCCCCTCGTGGGGGATGAAATCCCAGTCCTGCACCGAACGGCAGTACAAACAGCGCAGGTTGCACCGGTCGGTAATGCTCATGCGAACATAGGTAACCTTTCTTCCAAAATGATCTTGCAGCACGAGGCAAAGCTCCTTGAAGGTATGGGGGTGAACACGGTTCTTCACATGATGGCCGGTCGGCTGCTCGGCACAGTAACCGCATGTTTCAGGTAGTGCTTAAACGGTGCGATGACAAGAGTTCCGTTCCTTTTGGTTGCAAAATATCTTTTGTGGTGGAAAAATGCAAAAAACTCCTTGCATACTTGACAGAAATGTCCCATAGAAAAAAAAGTTTTTTTGCCAATGTGTGGCTTGCAATCATTTGAGGAGGAAGAGTTTCCATGAGTTATGAAGGAACAGTGAAGTGGTTCAATGAAAAGAAGGGATTTGGTTTCATCGAACAGGCGAACGGCGGTGAGGACGTTTTCGTGCACTACTCTGCCATCCAGAAACCAGGTTTCAAGACCCTTCGCGAAGGTGAAAAGGTAAGTTTCGATATTATTGAAGGTGAACGCGGAACAAAGGCCGAGAATGTTGTCACGGTCGAGTAATATTCGACCCTATACTATTTGCCCACAAAATAAACCTTCGGTCTGAACAGGCCGAAGGTTTATTTTGTGGGGGACTGATCACCGGCACAGCAGTGGATCACCGGTGTTTGTTTTCAAAAAAAGAGTCGTACACCTCAGGGCGTGATGTCCAGCCTGCATCCGTGTTCAGCAGGCGAGGTGACCCGCCCGATGCGTGCAGCCAGCGCGCCACCAGCCTCCAGCATGTTCACGGCAGCATCCACCTTGGCCTCGGGCACGCTCAAAATAAGCCCTCCTGAGGTCTGGGCGTCAAACACGAGGTCCACCAGCAGGGGATCGCATCCCGAAGCGACCTGCACCAGGGATGAACAAAAATTTCTGTTGGCAAAGCTGCCCGCCGGGATCATGCCCATGCCGGCCAGTTCCACGGCCTCGGGAATGAACGGGATGGCTGCCAGGGAAAGGGAAACCCGCACACGGGAGGCCCTGGCCATTTCCAGCAGATGGCCTCCCAGCCCGAACCCGGTCACGTCGGTTGCCCCGATGAGGCCCAATTCCCGGATGACCTCGCCCCCTGCTTTGTTGAGCATGCCCGCCCATGTATACAGAAGATCCTCAAACCCATCGGCCCCGTCCCATCCGGCCTTGATGCCCGTTGCCAGCACTCCGGTCCCGATGGGTTTGGTCAAAACAAGCTGATCGCCAACGCGCAGTCCCTTGTTGGACGCGAACCGGTCCGGATCAACAATCCCGGACACGGCCAGCCCGTATTTGGTTTCCTCGTCCTCAACACTGTGCCCGCCTGCTAGAACCGCCCCGGCTTCCCGGATTTTGTCCATGCCGCCATGCAGGATTTCACGGAGCATTTCCTTGGGATATTTCTTGATGGGAAAGCAGACAATGTTCATGGCCGCATAGGGAACCCCGCCCATGGCATAGACATCGGACAGGGCATTGGCCGCAGCGATCTGGCCGAACCGGTAGGGATCGTTCACAATGGGCGTAAAAAAATCCACGGTCTGCACCAGGGCCTTGCCCGCAGGAAACCTGAGAATGGCCGAATCCTCGTTGTCCGAAAGGCCGGTCAGCAGTCGGTCATCCTCCTGGTGCAGGCAATCAGCCAAAACATCCTCCAGGTCCCCTGGAGAAATCTTGGCCGCTCAGCCGGCCGCCTTCACTGATTTGACCAGTTCTATCTTTTCCATTGAATCCTTCCTTGGTTGATGCCCTGCACGCATGCACGCCCAACGGCTTGAGCCACGCAGGATACGAGATCAGATGCTCAGCACCTTGTCGGCCAGCTGCATGCTGGTGACCACATCAAGCATGTTGGTTGTCTCTCCGACCTTTTTTTGTTGCAAAAGATCGAAAAAATCCAAACAGGTACCGCAAACCAGGATGGAAACCCCCTGTGCCTCCAATGCCTGGAGGTTGGCAAGAACCGGGCTCCCCTCAACCGCCAGCTTCACCCCGGCATTAACAAGGATGATCCGCCAGAGATCATCACCCAGTTCGGGCAGAACGCTGATGAAATTTCCCATGAGCTTGTGGCCGAGCTCATCGTCTCCCGAACCCATGCAGGAGGAAGAAATAAACACCAGGGTCCTGTTCCCCTGCTCTGTCTTCTCCTTGGCCACATGCTGGCTGCCGGTTGCAACACCCGTGGTCATGCCAGCACCCGGGCGGGCCATAATCTTCCAGACAGCTCCGTCCTTTTCCGCGGACACGACTTCATATCCTTTGGTGCCCACAAACCGCGTCACATTTTCCTTGGCCGCATCATTGTCAACATACACGACCAGTTCCACCCCGGGTTCCTTTTCAATGGCCTGCTTGCATTGCAAAACAGGCTGCGGACAGGGCAATCCCTGACATGTAAGGGTACAACAACTCATAAATCAACTCCTTGTTGGCTTGGGGATGCGCACAACATGCCTGCCCCTGTTTCCTGGCAGGCGGTGCAACGTCACCATGTAAAGGCAATCATCTGATCGGACGCCATGAGGGCGGAGGTATTGTCCTGCCAGATCCTTGTCATGACATGGCAATCCCGATCGGCTTATCCGCCTGAAAACTATGGAACCGGGGTAGTAAAAAATCCAATCGATTATACTGATACACAAATTGGATGTTCATGGAAAAAGCCTATGACAAAGCAGGCTGTCCTCTGTCGCCGACAAACTTTTCAGCATGCCGAATTGGTATTTTCCATGTAAAATCAAATGATTGAAATAAAAGCAACCTTCAGGTGACTTGCCCCTGCTGCCTGCGCATGAATGCAGCCAGTGTCATCTCTTCCCTGCCCTGGAGTGGTGCCGCCCGCACCATTTCGTTGGCCTGGTGCGCGTGGTCAAGACAGAAACGATATACCGATTTATTGTGACCAAAGCTTGCGGTTCATAAGAAGATTTGATTATACTCACGGGAATGTATCAGAATACTCTATATTGCACCATCATTTCAATTGTTCACCCCAACCCATGAGGAGGCTGCATATGGCTGAAGAAAAGTCCATAAACTGCGCTCGCCCCACGGGCGGCCTTGTCGGAGAAGCCCCCGTGGAAAACAACACCCCAACCCCATCACCAACCGTACAAGGAGATGTCCCTATGGTCACTGTCGGCAAAAAAGCTCCCGATTTCAGCTCACCCGCCTTTTTTCAGGGGGAATTCACCTCTGTCAAGCTGTCCGACTATCTGGGCAAGTGGGTGGTGCTCTGCTTTTACCCGGGTGATTTCACCTTTGTCTGAGCCACGGAAGTCTCGGCGGTCGCCGAGAAACATGCGGAATTTGAAAAGCTCGGGGTTCAGGTGCTTTCCATGAGTGTTGACAGCATGTTTGTCCACAAAATGTGGGTTGATCATGAACTTTCCAAGATGATCACCAAGGGCAAGGTCCCCTTTCCCATGCTCTCCGATGCCGGGGGCAAAGTGGGTCAGGCCTACGGTGTTTATGACGAAGACGGCGGCGTGGATATCCGCGGCCGGTTCCTCATTGATCCGGACGGTATTGTACAGGCCATGGAAGTGCTCACGCCTCCTGTTGGCCGCAACGTGAACGAGACCCTGCGCCAGATCCATGCGTTCCAGCTGGTGCGTGAGAGCAAGGGAACCCAGGCCACGCCATCGGGCTGGAAACCCGGCAAGATCACCCTCAAGCCCGGCCCCGATCTGGTGGGCAAGGTCTGGGAGGCCTGGACCGTGGACAAGGCCTTTGATTAAGCTGCCACGTTGCTGTAACCGATGCATACCAAAGGGGATTGGACAGGGATTCGATCCCCTTTTTTCTGTTCAGCACAAACCCCTTTTCGTGACCATGAATATCCAACTCATCCAGGGCGATATCACCCGGGCCCGGGTGGACGCCATTGTCAATGCGGCCAATTCCCGCCTTGCCGGCGGGGGCGGGGTCGACGGAGCCATTCATCAGGCGGCCGGACCCGAGCTTCTGGCTGCTGGTCAGGCCCATGTGCGTGCTCACGGTCTCCTGCCCCCGGGCAAGGCCATGATCACCCCGGGTTTCAATCTTCCGGCCCGGTATGTCATCCACACGGTGGGTCCCATCTGGCATGGCGGTAACGACCGGGAACCCCTTTTGCTTGCTTCCTGCTACCGGGAAAGTCTGAATCTGGCCCGGGAGCACGGGGTGCAATCCATTGCCTTTTCCGCCATCACAGTTGCGGGGTGTACGGGTATCCCCCGCACAAGGCCGCCCGCATAGCCCTGACCACCCTTGCGGAAAATGGGCCCTCATCTGGGATCAGCACCATCCAGGTCTACCTCTTTACTGCCTCCATGTTCACCATCTGGAACACAACCCTTGGGACAATTTCCCCTTCACACGCGTCAACCAAGGGGTAGTCTGCCGCTGTGGGTCCATTGACAAGGGGTCATCATCGCGTCTATCCAGATCGTTCGCTAGGGGAGTTGGTAACTGAGAGTCCGTTTTCGGACGACCCTTTGAACCTGATCCGGGTAATGCCGGCGGAGGGAAGCGCAGATCATAGCGGCACCGTGCCCACACGTGACGGCACAACGTTGCTGTATCCTCCCCTGTGGCTGCCCTTTCCTTGTGAAACGGCGGCTTTTTTCATGGCTGCACGCTGGGCTGCCGTGCGCCACCCCGGGATCAATGACCACGGAGCATGACCAATGAACGCAACGGACGGATCACAGGCACACGCGGCTGTTTCTTCTTCCACCGGCCTGATCAGCCGGTTCGGCCCGGCCTGGGTCATCAGCGCGGTGGCAGCCGGACCAGCAACCATGGCCTCGGTGGCCATGGCCGGAGGAACCTTTGGCTATTCCCTGTTGTGGGTCGTGGTCCTGAGCGGATTGCTGGCATGCGTCAACCAGTACATGGCTGCCAAGACCGGGATCATTGCCGGCAAGGGGATCATCCGCATTGTTGAGGAACGCTGGGGAAGGACCTGGGCCATGATTCTCATGATCGACGCCCTGGTTGCCACCTGGCTGGCGGCAGCAGCCCTGATGAAGGCCCTGGTGGGAGTGACCGGGCTGGTCACCGGATGGTCCACACCCTGGTGGGGACTGTTCTGGACAAGTCTGCTGGGTTTTCTGCTTGTGCGGGGCGGATACGGATTACTGGAAAGGGTGAGCAAGGTTCTTGTGGCCCTGGTGGTTCTCTGCTTCATGATCACGGCCATCACCATCCGACCGGATCCCATGGCCATGCTTGCCGGACTTGTGCCCTCCCTGCCGAATCAGGATCAGGCCGCCCTGATGATGGCCGCCATCATGGGCGGAGCCGTGCACATCACCATCATTGCCATGCACTCCTACACCGTGAACCAGCGGGGTTGGCAGACCAACAATCTTCCTCTGGCTGCCCTGGATACCTTTCTGGGCATGTTCGTGGCCTTTGGCCTGTACAGTACGGCCATTTTCATCACCGGAGCGGCCTGGCTCCATCCCCGGCATATGGCCATCCACAATGTTTTTGATCTGGCTCACGCCCTGACCCCGGTTCTCGGCCCCCTGGCAGGTCCAGTCTTTCTGGCAGGGCTGCTGGCGGCCGTGCTTTCGACCATCACGCCAACCTTCATGGCCGGCGGTTTTTTTATGGCCGACACCTTTGGCTGGAAGGCCAGCCGGGAAGACAAGCGGTTCCATCTCGCCATTCTGGCCGGATGTCTGGTCAGCCTGGCCGGTCCCCTGCTGCCGGGCGGCTGGCTGATCATGCTCGTGGTCATGCTGGCCATGGGCCTGTGCGGCACTCCGCTGATCATCGCCATGAACCTGATCCTGCTGAACAGCCCGTCCTGGGCCGGCAAACACACCAACGGCTTGACAGTCAATCTGCTCGGGGTGATCAGCCTGATGCTGACCCTGTTTCTGGCCGGCCGGTGGATTCTGATCAAACTCGGGGGCATGTCATGATCCCGGACTGGCCCCCGGCCAGGCTCATGGGCAGGCGAACCCTCATCACCGGCGAGGTCAACACGGGCAAGACCACCCTGACCGGACGCTGGGCCGATATGCTATGGGCGTACCTGGACACGCCCCGGCTCACTGTTGTGGACATGGCCCCGACCATTCCCGTAAACCTGCAAAAACGCACCGGTTCACAGGGCATTGGCGGGTTTGTCACGTTTTCGTCCGCCATCCCGGACCTGGTCTTTCGAAACGGCATCCTTCCGCCCCGGCTCATGGGCCTGTCACAAGAACATGTCCTGACCCTGGCCCGAAAAAACCAGAAGCGCATTGAAACCTGGTTTGCGGCCGTTCTGGCAGCTCCAAGGCCTGATCTGCTAGTCATCAATGACATGAGCATCTATCTTCAGGCCGGAAGGATCAAAAACCTGCGCGCCGTGATGCAGCACGCCCATACGGTCATTGCCAACGGGTACCAGGGACAGACCCTGGGCACGGACGAGCTGAGCCGGACCGAGTCATGTGCAATGGAAAAGATCACCGCGATATTCCAGAACTATGTCCGCCTGACGCATCCCCTAACAGGCCCCTGGGACTGATCTCTCCCCTTTACTCCTCTCCTTCAAGGGCGTAATTTGCTGCGCTTGTTCACTTTGCAACCTGCCAGGCATTGTCATATGCGCATTTATCTTCTTTTGATCGGATCGGTGGCCATCTGGGGCGCGACCTGGATTTCCGGACGGATCCTGGCCCAGGACATAGGGCCGTTTTCAGCGGCCTTTCTCCGTTTTCTGGCCGCCTCCGTGTTCCTCTTTCTTTGGTCCTGCCGGATGAACCGACGGCTGCCCGTCTGCAGCCGCGATCACTTTCCCGGCCTGCTCCTGCTGGGGGTCAGCGGAGTCTTCTGCTACAATTTCTTTTTCTTTTCCGGGTTGCAAACCGTTGCCGCAGGTCGGGCCGCCCTGATCATCGCCTGCATCCCGGTAATCATCTGCGTGGCCTCGGCCCTGATCTTCAAGGAACCCCTGACCCGGAAAAAGATCGCGGGCACGCTTCTCTCCCTCACCGGCGTGGCCATTGTTCTGGCCAAGGGGAATCCCCTGGTACTTCTGCAATCCCCCCTGTCCAGGGGAGATCTGTTCATTCTCGGATGCGTGGCCAGCTGGACCGTCTATTCCCTGGCCGGCAACCGGGTCATGCGGCACATCAATCCCCTTGAGGCCGTTACCTGGTCATGCATCCTGGGTGATATTCTTTTACTCCCCTTTGCCCTGTATCACGGTCTGGTGCACGACATGGCCAACGCTCTGCCCAGGGACTGGGGACATGTCCTCTTTCTCGGGGTCATTGCCACGGGGTTGGCCTTTACCTGGTACTATCAGGGGATCAAGGCCATTGGTCCGTCCCGGGCCGGGATCTTCATCAACCTGGTGCCGGTTTTTGCGGTTCTGCTCGGGTTTGCCATTCTCAAAGAGCCTGTTTCCCTTGCCCTGCTTGGCGGGGGCAGCCTGACCCTGACCGGGGTATGGCTGACCAACCGATAACACCTGCCCCTTCTAGTTCCTCCTTTTTATTGCAAAGCAGCAGATTTTTATGGACAAGCAGTGCAATTCGTTTCATAGGATCAATATATTTCCTGCCACATGATTTGGTCCCATTACCAAGGAGGAAAGTACATGAACCTTTCGTTGCATCTCCTGGTGGCTGCATTGTTGATGATGGTCTTGACTGCTTCGGCCCAAGCCATCATGCACTATCCTCCCATCATGGAAGGCAAAATAGCCCAATACCCGGGATCCGAGATTGTCCAGACCACGTCTGTTGAAGTCTCATCCCAGGTCATCCTGCAAACCAATGATTCCATGGACAAGGTGACGGCGTTCTATAAACGGGAACTGTTGAACAACGGTCTGAAAACGGAAATAGAGACCAGCCATGCAAAGGGGTGGAATGTTTTTTTCAGCCATAACGAGGCCGGAGGTATGATCGGTGTTACGCAGCAGAAACCAGGAAAGATCATCATCACCATAGTCTACAGTCTGCAATGAGCCCGTGCGTGGCTGCATGCCCCAGGAAAGACCGGGAATGATCTCCAAGGGGCCAACCGGTTACTGTACTGGCGACCCCAAGGAGAACAAACCCTTTTGCTTACAGGAAAGCCTGCATCAGATCTGATGCAGGCTTTCCTGGTTGTGACGAGGAGCATGGATTCAGATCATGGTGACTAAATGCAATCCCTTCAAGTCGGGACAATGATTCAGATAGGGGCGCTTGCTCAGATAATTGTCTAATACGTTAGTAAAGTATCACGCAGGAGTTGAAGAAAACTCGTAAACCATAAAACCAAAAAGGGCCGTTCGCATGAACGGCCCTTTTTGGGCAATCTATTGACTAACCAGCCTAGATCGCAAGGAAATATGTGGTGGGCAATGCAGGATTCGAACCTGCGGCCTCCAGCTCCGGAGGCTGGCGCTCTATCCAACTGAGCTAATTGCCCACAAAGGAGGATTTCTCTAGTCCCTTCTTTTGCATGTTGTCAAGTGATCAGTTTGGGGGTAGACGTTTTTTTCTCGTTGTCAGGGAGTATGCATTGCACATCGGGCGTATCCCCTGCTTTTCCCGTGCCGGCCATGTGATTCAGGAATTCATCCCCAAACAGCGGCCCTTTGCCTGCATGAACGGCTGGCCACCACTACCTGTTGACCTCCAAGACCTCCAACAAGACACTTTCATGCCATCATCCGCCCGTCCTCGTTGTCATGTTCTGGCTGTTACCGGAGCCAGTGGCATGCCCTATGCCCTCAGGCTGGCCCAGGTCATGGGCTCGGATTCCCTCCGGGAACTCCATGTCATTGTTTCCCAGGCCGCCCGCCTTGTTCTGGAAACGGAGACAAAAAACGGCCTCGCCCTGCTTACCCGGTACGCCACGGCTGTTTGGGACGAAAAGGATATTGGCGCACCCCCTGCCAGCGGATCCTGGCGCCACAACGGCATGGTGGTGTGCCCGTGTTCCATGGCATCCTTGGGGGCCATTGCCCACGGGCTTGCCTCCAATCTGATCCACCGGGCCGCTGACGTGAGCCTCAAGGAAAAACGTCCCCTCATCCTGGTTCCCCGGGAAACCCCTTTTTCACGCATCCATGTGCAGAACATGCTCACGGTCATGGACGCCGGAGCAACCATCATTCCCCCCTGCCCGGGATTTTATGCCCGCCCCCAAACCATTGCCGACCTGGTGGACCAGGTTGTCGGGCGCATTCTGGATCATCTGGGCATTGACCACGGGCTGACCTCCCCGTGGACCGGGGTATAAAAGCCTTGCCCGGCCAACGGGTCCATGATAGCCGCTACGTCCATGTTTAACGAATCTTTGGCGCATATCATACAGCAGATCGCCATCTATGCGATCCCGCTTTTGTTGGGCATCATCTGTCATGAGGTGGCCCATGGCTATGTATCCTGTCTTCTGGGAGATCCCACGGCCAAGAACGCCGGACGGCTGACCCTCAATCCCCTCAAGCATCTTGACGTCATGGGCACCCTGGTTTTCGTGCTCACCCGGATGATCGGCTGGGCCAAACCCGTGCCCATTAATCCCAGATATTACAAGAACCCGCGCAGGGATATCGTTCTGGTCTCCCTGGCCGGTCCGGCCACCAATTTTGTGCTCGCGGCCCTATTTTATCTTCTCTACCGGGTCCTTGCCGTGGTCATCATGACCTCTTCCCCGGCAGTGGCCACCTATGTCATTTTTCCGGTCATCAATATTGCCGCGGCCGGTACCATCGTCAACATCATTCTGGGAACGTTCAATCTGTTTCCCATTCCCCCTCTGGACGGGAGCAAGGTCCTGGCCGTGATGCTGCCCCCCCACATGGCAGCCAGCTACATGAAGCTGGAACGTTACGGGTTCATCATCCTCATTGTCCTGGTCATGACAGGGATGTTCGAACGTTTTTTCCAGGTGATCATCGGTTCGGTCTACACCCTGCTCTTCTGAGAACATCGCACCACCCCAGCACAAGGAATCATCATGAACAAGGAAATCATTCTCACCGGTATTACGCCCAGTGGCACGCCCCATCTGGGCAATTATGCGGGCGCCATCCGCCCGGCCATTGAAAACAGCAAACGGGACAATGTCTCCTGCTTCTATTTTCTCTCGGATTATCACGCCCTGATCAAGAATCAGGATCCCGAGCTCCTCAAGCAGTCCACCAGGGAGATCGCAGCCACCTGGATCGCCCTGGGCCTGGATACGGACAAAGCCATTTTCTACCGCCAGTCCGACATCCGTGAAATCCCAGAACTGACATGGATTCTTACCTGCATGACCGCCAAGGGGCTCATGAACCGGGCCCATGCCTACAAGGCCAAGGTGGCTGAAAACGAGGAAAAACGGTCCAAGGATCCGGACAAGGGCATTACCATGGGTCTGTTCTGCTACCCCGTGCTCATGGCCGCGGATATCCTCATGTTCAGCGCCAACAAGATCCCGGTTGGCAAGGATCAGATCCAGCACATCGAGATGGCCCGGGACATTGCCGCCCGGTTCAATCATCATTACGGCGAGATCCTAACCCTGCCCGAACCCCTGGTGAGTGATGATTCAGCCATTCTCAAGGGTCTTGACGGCCGCAAGATGAGCAAAAGCTACAACAACACCATCCCCCTGTTCGGCCCCGAAAAAAAGCTGCGCAAGATGATCATGAAGATCAAGACGGATTCTTCGGAACCGGGCGAACCCAAGGAGACCAAGGACAACACCCTGTTTGACATCTACAAGGCCTTTGCCACGCCCGATCAGGTGGAAGAGATTCGCAAACGGTATGCCGAGGGCATTGCATGGGGGGAGATGAAGCAGATCCTGTTTGACTGCATCAACGATCATCTGGCAGAGCCCAGAAAGCGGTACAACGAGCTGATGAAACATCCCGGGGATATTGAAGAGATTCTTGTGAAGGGAGCCCAAAAGGCGCGCGCCATCAGCGGACCGTTTCTGGACAAAATCCGCCGGGCCGTAGGGCTGGTTCCTATTCGATAGTCTCGAGCCATTGTTCAAGGGTTGGAGGTGTTTCCACACAACTGAACACGGGCTGTCGCCATTGGCATTGAGCCGTGAGTTCAACGCCATCCTGAACAACCGATACCGGTCGGTCTGAAGAGACCACAACGGCGATCATGTTGGCGTGTTCTGCCGTGAACCTGAGTGCTGAATTGAACCGGGCCCCTCGGGCCCGGTTTTCGCCTGTTACGGCATGGCCATCCAAAAGACAGGCAAACCCGTGCAGACAGAGATCCGAACCAATGTGCAGGGCTCCGTCCACCCGAGAAAGGGATTTGGCAAATTCCCGGTTTTCGGGATCGCGCAAGTCAAGGATGGTATCCAGATGCTGTCCGGCAATGGTTCTGGGAACCGGGTTCAAATCAACCACCAGGGTACACCCGAATTTCTGTTCTTCGGCATTGTGCACCAAATCGGATACTATCTGGAACAGATCTGTCTGCTCTTCGGAAGGCAACCCGGTTTCAAGAAGGATTTCTTCCACCTGAACCAGTTTGGCCTTGCGCATGGATGAATGGAACATGCCATCGGAAAAACTGCATACAGGCATGTCGTCCAAATGGACGAATCCGTACTCCCCACGATAATCGGCTATGACCGAGCAGCAGGGAATAACGCCTCCCCTGGCAATGCCCACAATGCGCCGCCCTTCGGAAACCAGAATCCTGGCCGAATGTTCCACTGCCAGCAACAGCTTGCGTACGTGCCTGTAATTTTTAAGGGATGGCCGTTCCTGCTGGGCAAAGCAGGCCAAAAAATCAACCTCTGCCAGTTTGGATGGGTCCACAAACACCAGTCGGCCCCGGGGCCAGGCTCCTTCCTCTCGGGTTTTGGATATAGCCAGTATGGCGTCCAGAACCGGATACACGCGCAATTGGGTATCCAGGCCCATGATCTCGGCCCGCTTGTCCACCAGGAAGTCGCGGACCGCATGGGTGGCACAATTCTGCAGCACAAGTCCGGAAGTACCGATATACAGGGGGCTGTTGGAGGCGATATCCTGACTCAGCAGCCAGGCTGCATGTTCCAGCCACCGCTCTGTGGGACCCGTGGAACACATGTCCGGATGCTCCTCGGTGAACCACATCTGATAGAGCAGGGAATGGGACCGCCCCCCGAAACTGACAATCCCGGCCAAGGCCAGAGTATCTGTTTTATCGTGTTCAAGAACGCGTATATGCTTGGGACATTGCACCTTTTTTTTCCACGCGTCTGATGCAAGAAAATGATTCTTCAACTTGACGGCATGGCCCTGGAGAAGATGCTGAGGATCACAGATGCGAAGAGGGGCGTGCTCGTCCAGTGCATAGATCAGGGCGGCCCGGCTTGGCTGGGAATAGTGCGATAATCCCTGTCGCAGGCCGTCCAGTACATGGTAGATGCACAGATTGATGAAGGATGCATCGCGCACAGCAATCTCCCTTTTGGAATGCCCACGGCGATCCCGGATCATGGTGTTTTTGGGTTGTCAGGTCAGGCGGAGAGATCTGTCTGATTCGTCTGGACCCCCGCTCTGCCCGGTATGAGAATCATCCAGGGGAAAGAGCACACAAATGGCAACACCCTCCCCCGGACTGGAATGAACACGGAATTCACCGTGAACAGCTTCCGCCCGTTCACGCATTCCCGAAAATCCCATGCTCAACAGTTCGATTTCGTCACGCTCAAGGTCCATACCCTGACCATCGTCTTCCACCCGTACCTCGAGAACATGGTCGTCCGACTTGATGGTAACCATGATGCAAGAGGCATCGCTGTGTTTGACAATATTTTTCAACGCTTCCTGAACAATGCGAAACACGGCTGTGCCGACATCCTCGGGGATGGGAACGTTCGGCGTGTCCATGTCAACAGATAAGCGAAATTGAGCGTACGTTTTCGAAAATTCGCGACAATACCATTCCAGGGCCGGGATCAGACCGAGATCGTCAAGAATGGCCGGTCTCAGCCCCATGATGATCTCACGCAATTGAATGATGGCCGTGTTGATATAGGCCAGGTTCTGTTCGAATCTTGCCAAATCCATTCCCGGATGACTTCGTTGCAGCGCGCGGATAGCATTTTCCTGGTGCAGTTTCAATCCGACCAGATCCTGTACTACGCTGTCATGCAGATCACGGCCAATCTTCTTGCGTTCCTCCTCCAGAACGGTCATCATCTTCGATGATAACGCCTTGAGGGAAGATTCCTTTTTTTTAAGCTGGAGTTCGACATCTTTCCTAGCCTGTACTTCACGAATCATTGCGTCACGGGAAACAGTAACAACCCGGAGTTGATGGGCCATTTCCACGAACGATCGGGTAAAATCACCGATTTCATCATGGGAAACGACATCCATGGTTAAGTCGAAATCGCCCTGCCCAATCTGTTTGGTCTTTGCCGCTAACAAATTCAGGGGAAAAACAATATTTTTTTCAATGAACCAGAACGCCCAAACAAGAGAACATGCAAAAAAAACAACGACAAGTACTATGGTAGACTCACACCATTTTTCTACTTGATCTACTTTTTGCAACGACGCATCAAGAAGAATATCGCACGATGTTGAAACATTTTTTAAAATAACATTAATATTATTTATGTTGTTTTTATTGGTGTATGTTTTGCCGTATGATTTAATGTGTTTTTTTGAAAAAGATTTGATGATATCATCTGCTCTTTGTATATCAACGAGAATATCAAGGATGATGCGTTCTGTCTTGTTATCATTATTGTCAATATGATAAAGATTTTCTCTTACATGTGACAACAAGACATCCCATTGATTGAACACTCTGTTTTGATTGATCTCATTGATTTCATCAGCCAACTGGATGAGCTCGGAAACATTCTTCACGATCGTATAAACACGCGCGTTCTGCTCAATAGACCGGTTTATATAATTCACTGTAAAGAAAAAAATACCTATGACTAATGCATGCTCTAAAAGAAGCAAAACATACGCCATAAGTATTTTTGATGAAATTTTCATCGATTTTCCAATTTTTTTCTTGTCATGAAAACGGACATGCCCATCACTCCTTGCGTATGATAGTCACACGGCCGGGATCCATCTGTTCCAACAAGGAGTAATCTATCAAATTCAAGGAGTCGGGCGCGTTTTCCCTCTCCCCCAAGCCCGCAGAAATGGCCCAGAAAGTTGCATACTCTATTTTGAGAAGTAGGGACTGGGAGAGGCCAAGACCCCTGAAATTGAAGGTATGCTCGAGGAAATGACAGGCATTCTCTTTGGAAATGTTTTTTCTTCGGGAAAGAATTTCCACGCATTCGTCAAGATGGTCTTGCATGTACTGCCAGGCGTCGGTAATGCCGCGAAGTACAGCCTTGACCTTTTGGGGATGGGCCTTGATGAATGGCGTTCTAAAAAGCAGGACCGTTATTTTTCGGGTCAATGCCTTTTCCTCAAATTCAACGGTCTGGTTGTGCAGGGCCTTGCGCACCTTCTCAGTCACGGGCTCATGCTGACAAATGGCGTCCACGCGTCCCTGGGCAATGGCCTTAACCATTTCCTTTTTGGACAGGAAAACCACATCAACCATATTGACCGGAATATTCCATTTTTCCAGATAGCTCGTGAGAAAGAAATGGGCCGTACCTCCCCGTGGGACGGCAAGCCTCTTTCCGATGAGATCCCCTGGGGAAGTGATCCCCCTGTCCGTTCGGGCGATGATGGTATCCTGGTTGTCGGTAAAAGCCATCTCGGTAACAATTTTGAAGGCATGGGGATGGGAAAACGCCTCAAGCGTGGCCACAGTGGCTCCGCCAAGAGCGCCATCGCACTGATCCCGGATCATGCCGTCCCTGATAGCCAAAATGCCGCGGTTGTAGGTATGCAAGGCAACCTCGACCCCGTGCTTGACAAAAAAACCCTTTTCTTCGGCCACCACCAGCAGTACGCTCAAAGGCCCCTTGCCTTGAGCGATATTCACACTGGCGGGCTCCTGTGCTGCCCCGGCCAGATGCACGCCCACCAACGCGAGGTAAAGGGCTAGGGTAACGATCATGCGAACAATTTGCATGCTATTCTCCTCAGACGGTATCTCGTCTGATCATTGAAGGGCCTCTGCCCCATCCTGTGTGTCAGGCTTTACCTGGTTGGCCAGCCGGTCACTTTTGCGCTCCAAAATTCACTGGAAAACCATGAAGGGTCGTGATACTGAAAAGTCATACGAATTCTGCATGATTTCATGACGTGTCGAATATCCCCCACATACAGAGCATGTACCCCAACCAAGGTTGCGTTTCTCATGACCAATCAACATTCAGCCATGACCTCGGCCCCGTATTCGATACTCATTGCCGATGACCACGAAATCGTCAGGGATGGCCTCAAGAGTATGCTGGCCATGTTTGATGAGTTCAACGTAGTGGGTGAAGCAAAAGATGGCCTGGAAACCATACAAGCCTTTGATTCCCTGTGCCCGGATATCCTGCTTTTGGATCTTTCCATGCCCGGACTCAACGGGGCCCTGACCACCAAGAAAATCATGACCGACCATCCGGATGCAAAGATTCTCATTCTCACGGCCCATTATGCCGATGAGTATCTTTACTCCACCCTGGAGGCCGGAGCCATGGGATACATTCTCAAGGAACAGCCAAGCGATGAACTGATCCACGCCATCAAAACCGTGCTCAAGGGTGAACCCTACCTGAGCCCCAAGATATCATCGCACATCATCTCGAGTTTTGTGGCGGCCAAACGGGAGCAGCAATACTCCCCGAGTTTTGCCACCTTGACGGTACGCGAACGCGAGGTATTGTCCCTGGTCGCTCTGGGCAAAACGAGCAAAAGCATTGCCGAACAGCTCCATCTCAGCGTCAAGACCGTGGAGAAACACCGTTCCAATCTCCTGAAAAAAACAGGCCTTCACAATGCATCGGCCCTGACGGAATATGCCATCAAGCATGGCCTGGTCATCAAGACCCAGAAAAACATCATGGAACTGTAGACAGACCCGGTCTCTGCAGACCGGGTCCCACTTCATGACAGATAGAGTTCCTGCAAAATCCTTCTCCCGCCTGCATCCAGAATCACATCGGCCAGTTCCCGGCCCATCTGTTCCCCTTGGGCAACCGGTCCTGTTGTCGAACGCAGGATGCATTCCCTGCCCGTGACGTCGGCCACCATGCCCGTGATCCTCAACTCCGAACCATGCATCACGGCATGGCAGGCAATGGGAACCTGACAACCGCCTTCCAGCCGGAACAGAAAGGCACGCTCCGCAAGCACGCATACCCTGGTGGGATGGTCATCCATAAAGGCCAGTACAGAGGCAAGATCGGACCGGTCGGCCCTGAACTCAATGCCCAGGGCGCCCTGGGCCACGGCAGGCAGGAATCTGTCCGGGGCAAAGGTGTGCATGCAGGGGGCACTCAGATTCAGTCTGTTGAGCCCGGCCCTGGCCACGACAATGGCGTCAAAATCTCCCCGCTCAAGCTTGCCCAGCCGGGTATCCAGGTTGCCGCGCAAGGCAACGATGTTCAGGTCTGGACGCATGTTCAAAAGCTGCGCCTGCCGGCGCAGACTGCTCGTTCCCACAGTGGCCTTTTCAGGCAGCTCGTCAAGCCCGGTAAACCGCATGGAAACAAGACAGTCCTCGCAGGCCTCACGCTGGGGAATGATTCCCAGCATCAGTTCCTCGGGAAGTTCAGTGGGCACGTCCTTCATGCTGTGGACAGCAATATCCGCCCTCCCGTCCAAAAGGGCCTCCTCGATTTCCTTGACAAAAAGACCCTTGCCGCCCACCTGGGCCAGAGGGACATCCTGAATCTTGTCCCCCTTGGTCTTGATGATTACCAAACCCACCTTCATGTCCGGGTAGGTTGCCTGCAGAAGTCCCTTGATATGCTCGGCCTGCCACAGGGCCAGTTTGCTTCCTCGGGTGGCTATGCGAATCTGATCCATTGATTCCTCGTTCATGGCGCATCCATGCAGTCCTGCATCCCCCATCGGGGATGGTGCCCCCAAGGAACACCACAGATGCTCGCCGTTGTTTCGGGTTGCTCCCATGAAGGGATGCATTGAAGCGGCAATACTCTGCGCCTATTTCACACCACACGTTGCACAGCTCCCGCCCCGGCAGGAGGCACAGGGGCTGGATCCCCTGGTGGTGATGGCGCTTGAACCGGCTTTGCCCATGACAATGGGGCCACCCGTGACAAAGGACCCTGTTGACATGAGCTTTTTGACCTGGCTCGAATCGCAATGGGGGCACTTGATCTGATCACTGTCTCCAAGAACCACTTCTTCAAACTGACTTTTGCATTTCAAACATTCAAATTCGTAAATAGGCATATGCGTCAAACCTCAAACTGGTTGTATGTTGGCATGCTGTCCCGGGCTGTACCACAACGTGTTCGTCCGGCTCCAAGGGATCATCCACCGAGATAGGGCTGGATCAGGGCGACATTTTCAAACAGATAATAGTCCACCAGCCTGCACAGGAGATGTCCGGCAGCTATGTGTATTTCCTGAATAAGCGGCGTGTTCCTGTCCTCAACAAGGAGGAGATAATCGCACAGGGGGGCCATGGCACCCCCATCCCGACCGCTCAGGCCCACAACAACGATCCCCATTTCCCTGGCAGCCTGCACCGCATTGACAATATTGGCACTGTTTCCAGATGTGGATATGGCCACCAGCACATCGCCCGTACGCCCGAGGGCACGCAGCTGTTTCTCGAAAACCTGATCAAATCCATAATCATTGCCAATGGCGGTCAGGGCCGAGGTATCCGTGGTCAAGGACAAGGCTGGCAGCGGAGGCCGTTCAAGAAGGAATCGATTGGTGAATTCGGCGGCAATATGCTGGCAATCCGCCGCACTGCCGCCGTTTCCGCAAAGCAGGATTTTGCCTTCACGCGCCATGGTCACGGCCATGGATTTGGCAATTTCGGCCAGAAGATCGGCGTTGCGTTCAAAAAAACGCTGGCGAAGGGTTGCGCCTGCTTCGGCATGTTCCTTGAGAATCGTCAGGGTACGATCTTCCATGCACCATCCTTGGGGGCTGAAATGATGAACCGTTGGCCGAGTATATCCTCACGGTCACGGGAAAGACTCATGTGGTTATCCAATTTCCTGATAAACTTCAAATTGAGAATGCGCTTTTCATTTTTGACACTTTTGTGTACGAAACCACTACCTGTTTTATTTCATCCAACTCGAGGAGGCGCCCGTGAAAAAATGGTTCGCAATGTTGGTTGTGGTCTTTGCTGCATCAGTCCTGTGCCTGACAGCCTGTTCCAAAAAAGACAGTGCAGCCCCCAAGGAAATCAAGATCGGTTTCAACATTCCCCTGACCGGCGACATTCCCAAGGTTGGCGAGGAATCCAAGTTTGCAGGCGAGATGCTCAAGGAGGCCATCAACGCGGCCGGAGGATTGGAAGTCGGCGGCCAGAAGTACAAACTGAATTTTGTCTACGCGGACAACGAATCCAAGGCCGAGTCAGCCGTGTCCGTGGCCCTCAAGCTCATTGAAAAGGACCAGGTTCTGGCCATTGTGGGTCCCAATTCAAGCAAGCAGGCGGTTCCTGCCGGCCAGGCCTGTGACGACAACCGCACCCCCATGATCTCACCCTGGTCCACCAACCCCGACGCAACCCTGAACCGACCCTGGGTTTTCCGGGCCGCCTTTCTTGATCCCTTTCAGGGGCCTGTTGCTGCTGATTTTGCCATGGAACAGTTCGGCGCCAAAACAGCGGCCGTGCTCTTTGCCTTGGCCAACGACTACAGCAAGGGACTGGCCGAGATCTTTCAGGCCGATTTTGAAAAAAAGAACGGACCCGGTTCGGTGGTGGCCTTTGAAAGCTACGGCGACAAGGATCAGGACTTCAGCGCCCAGCTGACCAAGATCATTGCGGCCAAGCCCGATTTCATCTTTTTACCCAACAACTATAATGAAGTGGCCCTTATCGTGAAACAGGCCCATGACCTTGGCTGGACCGGTCCCTTCATGGGTGCCGACGCCTGGGGCAACTCCGAACTCATGACCCTGTGCGGCGATGACTGCAAGGGCCAGTACTTCTCCACCCATTACGCTGCTGCCGGAGCCACCGGTGCCACCAAGGAATTCATCGACAAGTACACGGCCAAATACGGGTACGAACCCGCCGACGTGGCTGCCCTGACCTGGGATGCCACCAACATTCTGCTCAAGGCCATCCAGGACATGGGTTCCCTTGGTAACGACCTCAAGGAAAACCGCAAGAACCTGCGTGACGCCCTGGCCAATGTGGCCGAATTCCATGGGATAACCGGAACCATGAAGTTTGATGCCCAGGGTGATCCCATCAAATGCGCCGTGGTTGTCAAAATCAATGACAACGGCAAATTCGAATTCACCAAGTCCGTCTGCCCCTAAAGGTTTCCCATTGCGCGTCCCTGTCCCCGGGTCAAAACCATCCGACCCGGGGACAATACCTTCATCACCCAGGTGCGCCTGCCAATCACGACTCTTCAAGAGGGGATTTCTGTGCTCGCAAGTATTCTTCAAAACATCATCAACGCCCTGCAATGGGGGAGCTTCTATTCCCTCATCGCCCTGGGATACACCCTGGTGTACGGTGTCCTGCTGCTCATCAACTTTGCCCACGGCGACATCTTCATGGTGGGGGCGTACATCGCCTTTTTCGTGGCCACCTTTTTCCTGTCCATGACCACCCTGCCGGGATGGATGGTTCTTGCCCTGACCATTCCCTTGGGCATGATCCTCACGGCCCTGGTGGGAGTCTCCCTGGAACGCATTGCCTACCGCCCCCTGCGCCGCAAGGGCGCTCACAGGCTCTACGTGGTCATCACCGCCCTCATGTGCGGTCTTGTGCTGGAAAACGGCAACCTGGCCCTGCTGGGCGCCAGCCGCAAGAGTTTTCCCGAGCTCATTGACAAGGTGGTCTATACCGTGGGCACCGTGACCATGACCAACCTCAAGGTGGCGGTTATTCTTTCGGCCCTGCTGACCTTTGCCATCCTCCAGTTCATCGTCACCAAGACCAAGATCGGCATGGCCATGCGGGCCATATCCTATGACAAATTTGCTGTCCCCCTCATGGGCATTCCCATTGACACGGTCATCGTGTTCACCTTTGTGCTGGGATCGGCCTTTGCCGGGTTGGCCGGGCTCCTCTTTGCCCTGTCCTATCCCATTCTCGACCCCTATATGGGAGCCATGATCGGCTGGAAGGCCTTTATCGCGGCTGTTGTGGGCGGCATCGGCGACATCCGGGGCGCCTTTTTCGGCGGCTTTTTGCTGGGATTCGTAGAAATTCTGGTGGTGGCCTTTTTCCCGTCCACCTACCGGGATCTCATCGCCTTTTCCATTTTGCTGGTCATTTTGTGCATCAAACCCACAGGGCTTTTTGGCGTGGCCAAGACAACCAAGATCTGATGCCGCACCTCCGTATGCGAAACATGATCTTCGTATTCACCCCTTAGCAGGAAACAAGTAAGGTCTATGCAAAAGTATTCAGTTCCATTTCTTGTGGTTGTTCTTCTTGTCGGCCTTGTGGCCTGTGCACAAACAGGATTCATGGATCTGTACATCCAGTCCATTGTCCTGTTCATGGGCATCAACATCATCCTTTCCAGCAGCCTGAACATCGTCAACGGGTACATGGGAGAATTCGCCTGCGGCCACGCAGCCTTCATGGCGGTTGGGGCCTATGTGTCCTCCACCCTGAACGTATGGCTGTTCACCCAGGACAAGTTTTTCGGGCCTCCGGTGCTTTCGCCGGATCTGGCCCTGTATTTCTTTCCCGTGGTGCTGCTGGCAGGCGGGGTTGTGGCCGCCCTGGCCGGCATTCTCATTGCCATCCCCTCGTTTAAAACCAGAGGCGACTATCTGGCCATCATCACCATTGCGGCCAACTACATTGTCACCAGCACCATCATCAACATGGACAGCATTGGCGGGGCCAGGGGATTTATGGGCATGAAGAAGATCCTCTTTGCCATGTCCGATACCGTGGATCTTCCCTGGATCCTCATCTGGGTGGTTATCAGCACGGTGTTGACCATCTGGATCATCCGCAGGTTTGTCAGTTCCACCTATGGCAAGGGCATCATAGCCATCTGCCAGGACGAGGTAGCTGCGGAGATCATGAGCGTGAACACCAACAAGATGAAGCTCATCGCCTTTATGCTCTCCTCGGGACTGGCCGGCATTGCCGGAGGACTTTACGCCCACATCCTGGGGTACATCAATCCCGGTTCCTTTGGCATTCTCAAGTCCACGGAATGCCTGGTCATGGTTTACCTCGGCGGCATGGGCTCCCTGAGCGGGTCGGTTATCTCGGCCATTTTGTTCACCCTGCTCCTGGAAGTGCTCCGGTTTGTCATCCCCTGGATGGATACGGTGATGCACTGGGCGTACCTCCTTCCCGACGGGTATCACCTGAGCCAGGTCTGGAAATGGGTGTTCATCCCCATGATCCTGATCCTGCTCATGCAGTTCCGGCCCGAAGGCATCATGGGCAACCGGGAATTGTCCGATTTTTTTCCAAAATTGAAAAAATTCTATTCTTTCAAGTAATTTTGGATAATTGAGAACGTGCAGAGATGGCGGAATAGCCAGCAAACAGGATACAAGGAAAGATAATGCCATTATTGGAAATACACGAGTTAACGCAGTATTTCGGCGGGCTGTGCGCTGTTTCGGATTTTTCCGTGGCCCTAGAATCCGGTGAACTCGTCGGACTCATCGGACCCAATGGCGCAGGCAAGACCACGGTATTCAATCTTGTCAGCGGATTCTACAAGCCGACCCAGGGAAAAATCATCTTCAAGGGCTCGTCCATTGCCGGGCTCAAGCCCCATGAAATAACCGGCCGGGGCATAGCCAGAACCTTTCAGAACATCCGGTTGTGGAATCACATGACCGTGCTGGAAAACATCTGCGTGTCCCAGCACTACAACATGGGATACAGCCTCATGGACGCCCTGCTGCGCACCAAAAGATATCTCAAGCAGGAAAAGCGTATTGTCACCGAGGCCATGAACATCCTGGAAGCCCTGGATCTTGCCCGGTACGCCGATGAAGTTCCTCCCAACCTTCCCTATGGTTTGCAGCGCAAGGTGGAGATCGCCCGGGCCCTGTCCATCAAGCCGTCCCTGCTTCTGCTGGACGAACCCGCAGCCGGCCTCAATTCCGCCGACGTCAAGGACCTCATCAGCCTGATCCAGCGCATCCACCGGGAATTCGACATCACCATCTGGATGATCGAACACCAGATGACCGTGGTCATGACCCTGTGTTCCCGACTCAAGGTCATTGATTTTGGTGCGACCATTGCCGATGGAACCCCGGACGAGATCCAGAACAATCCCGACGTGATCAAAGCCTATCTTGGAGACGATGCAATCTGATGCTGCTTGAAATCAAAGACCTTTACGTACGATATGGCAATATCGAGGCACTGCACGGCGTTTCCCTCACCGTTGACAAGGGCGAAGCCGTGACCCTTATCGGCGCCAACGGCGCCGGCAAAACCACCACCCTCAACACCATCACCCGCGTTCCCCCGCCCGAAGGCCCCAAGGTCTCCGGCGGCGACATCCTGTACAATGGAGAGAGCCTGCTGGACATCGAGGCCCACACCATTGTCCAGAAATACAAGATCGCCCTGGCTCCCGAAGGGCGGCACATCTTCGGCAACCTCACGGTGGAGGAAAACCTGCAGCTGGCCACCTATGCCCGCAAGGATACCGAGGCCATCAAGGCCGATTACAAGCGGGTCTATGACCTCTTTCCGCGGCTGGTGGAACGCAAGAAACAACGCAGCGAATCCCTAAGCGGCGGGGAACAGCAGATGCTTGCCGTGGGCCGGGCCCTCATGACAGGGTGCGATTTTCTGCTTTTGGACGAGCCCTCCATGGGTCTGGCCCCCCTGCTCATGTACGACATGTTCCGGGCCCTCAAAAAGCTCAACCAGCAGGGCATGACCATTTTGCTCATTGAGCAGAACGCCCGGTTGGCCCTGCAATTTGCCCACCGGGGCTATGTCATGGATACCGGTGAGATCGTGGCCCATGGCACGGCAAAGGAACTGAGCGAAAACCCCGATGTCAAAAAGGCCTATCTGGGCGGGTGATTGACGCCATCCCGTTTAGCCTGTCCCCCATCATCTAAAGCCCGAAATTTCGTGCAGGAATTTCGGGCTTTTCATTTGCCGGGAAAGTGTTTAATCCACAACCGTTCCTGTTTGATCCCAGACCTTCCGGCATCAAACCGCTTTCCCCAATCTTCAAAGGGTTTTCTGGCATGTCTGCACTTGTTCAGCCTGCAACACATACGACTCGTTCCCTTGTTCTCATCGGCATGGCCGGTGCCGGCAAGTCCACCCTTGGCAAAACATTGGCCAGGACATTGGGATTCGCCCATGTGGACACGGACCACCTGCTCGAGGCCTGGTGGGGCATGGATTTGCAGACCCTGGCTGATACCCTTTCCAGAGAACAGTTTCTCAATGCCGAAGCCCGCCTCATCCAGTCCCTGGACATCAGGCGAGCGGTCATTTCCACGGGGGGAAGCGTTATCTATGACCCGGCATCTGTCGCGCATCTCAAGGAGTTGGGCATCTGCATCTACCTCAAGGCTCAACTATCGACCATTGAGCAACGCATTGCCCAAAACCCTTTGCGGGGATTGGCCATGGCCCCGGGCCAGTCCATCAAAGACCTGTACAGGGAAAGGGAGGCCCTTTACGAACAGGCCGCAGACATGATTGTCCGTACGGACACGCAGAGCGTCCAGGCCTGTGTGGCGACCATTCTTGACCGCCTGCCAGCTCCCCGGACCGACACCACCACCTGATGCGTCAGATCCTGGCCGGCCAGCCTCACCAACCATCAACATTGATGAACCGATCATGAAAACACACAAGGAAAACAGATCCGCCGTGTTCAGGAAACTGGCCGCATTGTATCAGGACATGGAAGATGCCTACAGCCATGTGGCCAGAAACATGGGATTGTCCTGCAAGAATTGCGAGGACAACTGCTGCACCAGTTACTTCATGCACCATACCTATGTGGAGTGGGCCTACCTGTGGAAAGGCATGAACACCCTGCCCCAGGCTGACCGGGACATGTTCCTGGACAAGGCCCGCGCCTATGTGGCCAGGGCCAATCTGGATCTTGCGGCAGGCAAGCGGCCGCACATCATGTGCCCCCTGAACCAGGACGGCCTATGCGGACTCTATTCCCACCGGCTCATGATCTGCCGGATGCATGGCGTCCCCAACAGCATTACGACCCCTAATGGCACCACACGTTCCTTTCCGGGCTGCTTCAAAAGCCAGGAACGCATCCGAACCATGGCATCCCCTCCCATCCTTGACAGAACCCCCCTGTATATCCGTCTTGTTCAACTGGAACAGGGATTTGTGGGTGCCAAGCGATTGCGAACCCTTCCCCGGGTGAACATGACCCTAGCGGAAATGCTTGTACAAGGACCTCCAAAGATGTAATGGCGTTGCATGTACTCTCGAAAAGCCCTTTTTCCTGTTGTTTTTCTTGTCGCCTGCATCTTTCTCGGGGGATGTTCCACCCTGAACGTCAACCATCTTTCTCCCAGACCATGGCAGGCTGACACCCCCACACGAGTGGCCCTGAAATTCTGGACCATGGATTATTCCTGTGCCCGGGACGGCAACCGCTTTGTCATCACAGGCACGGCCCTGCCCAGAACCGAACGCTTTCCCGCCTGGTCATCCTGGATGTCCGAGCTGGTCATTACCGCCTATATCAGTGATCCTTCCGGCAGGGTCCTTCTCCGGCAGACATTCAAACACCCCCCCATGTCGTTTCCACCGGCAGCAGGGATTCCGTTCACCTTCACATTGACCACGACCAGGCCCGTGGATACCCCTGCCATCACCTTTGGATACAGAATGATCCTTTTGGCCCAACGGCCTTCTACGGAAAAGCGCAATCCCCTAAAGTCCCAGAACGCCCAGGTCTTTTTCGCCAGCCAGGAAGCCCTGCGCCAATAACCGCCCAGCCGGTTCCCCCTTCCGAAAGCTCCCTTGTGCCTTGCAGGCCAAGGAATCCGCATGCCTTTTTTCCCGCCCTATCTCCAGACACCAACAGGACTCCCGTGTCTCCCTGTCCCAGACACCCGGTGACGCCCGGTCAGAGGCGTACACCGCATGGGGTGAGAGCATACCCGAGTGCCGTACACGCGAAAAAAGGGATGGTCCCTGCGGGGACCATCCCTTTTTTCCGACTCGACCTGAACGATGTGAAAAATCAATGGACCGTTGACGAGGAGTCATCTCCTCCTGCAGTCGAACCCGATTCCATGGAAAGCAGAACTTTTTGTCCCTGTTCCGAATTCTTCCATGCTTCGTAAAGTCCGATCCATTCATCATATCCAATGATCTGTTCACCAAGCTGCGTGTCGTGCAGTTCCAGCCACATATTGAAAAGATACATCTCCGTGGAGAAGTCCTTGCTGTCCAATGCCTTGTGGATCTGCGTGGACTTGTACTCCTGGCCGTCAAAATGATCTCTGATGAAATCGAGAATCAGGCGCTGAGATGTTTGGGGGGTCATCTTGACCAGGCACATGGCTTCAGCAAGCTCGTAATATTCGGCGTATAACGTCTTGATTCTATTCATATGCTCGGGTTCCGGTGCGATAATCAAATCATCTCCATCCTTTTTGATGAAGTAGAAACGCATCCATTGTTCAAATTTGACCACGGACGAGAGGTCGCTCACAATTTTCTTTGTCGGTGCCATGTACGCTCCTTGCATTGAGTAATGTATTCGATTCAATAAAATGTGATGATTCAAAAATAAAAAGCATTGACAATTATTTTTCAACAAATTATTCTTATAGATGTTTTTGTGATACTACAATATCATGGAGGAAATAATGGAAGATTATCTCAAAGAAGCTTTGGAGATTGTAAAGGCTCAGGCGAGTGTGCGGACCATGACGGAAGAAGAAATTACATCCATGGTCCAGTCTTTGTCCAAAGGAATTCGCAATATTGCCGAAGACAACGCAGAAGTTGCCACCAATGTGGAACCCCCTGTTGATCCCAAAAAGGCCATCAGGGAAAAAAGCGTTATCTGCCTCGAATGTGGCAAAAGCTTCAAGGTGCTGACCAAAAAGCATCTGGCTTCTCACGGCCTCACCCCTGAAGAATACAGAGCCAAATGGGGTTACAAAAAGGGCACGTCTCTTGTGGCCAAAGCCCTTGCCCGTGAACGCCGCAAAAAGATGAAAGACATGAAGCTCTGGGAAAAAAGACGAACGCACTCCAGCTAGATGATCACAGACAGGATTCTTCATGGCTGACCACAATCAGCCATGTCTTGTACCTGCAATGCAGGATAGGAGGCCTCTTAACAAAGAGGTTACTCCTATCTTGTATTGCTCTCTTTCTCAAGCTTTTCCTCTGCCACTCCCCAATTTCTTCCCTGTCTCACTCCCTCCTGTTGGCCGGCAGGGAAACATCCTGGGCTGTTCAAGCTCAAATACTCCAGCAAATTTCCGTGTGTTTTCACTCCGTATTCACCCCTATCCCTGCCCGCATACATGAAAAAAGCATGTGGCAAGATGCAAGTTCCTCTGGTGCAGGCAATCATTCTTGTGACACACCATTGCAACGCCCAGGTATCACATTCCTTTTCAAGAAACTTGGCGCAGGAACAGGTCGCATGGGACGAACATCCAGCTCCTGATTGCCCTTCCACACCACTTCAATGGCACCATGCATGCCCGTGCTCAACACCGGGACACCGCGTTCAATGAGTGACGCAACCACCTTGCTGGAAGGAAAACCATACCTGTTGTTCCACCCGGCCGCGGCCACGGCCAAGCGGGGACTGACCCGATCATACAGGGCTTCGGACCAGCTTGATGCGCTTCCGTGGTGGGGCAGGATCAATACATCGGCCTGAAGATCGTCATTTTTGGCCAGCACCTCCTCGATCCCCCGGGCCTCGATATCCCCCGGAATGAGCAGCACGCCCTTGCCGTCAATAAGAAAACGCAGAACCAGGGAACCGTTGTTCCTGGACATGGCGGCTGCGTCCCGAGACGGATGCAGAACCTCTATCTCCACGCCTTCTCCCATATCCACACGCATTCCACACCGGACCTGATGCACAGCCATCCGCTTGCTGGCAAACACATCTTCAAGCAACTGCCTGTCCCACGGGTTGCGGGGAAACTGCCCATTCCAGTACATGGCGCCCACCGAACAGGTGGCAAGGGGATGAAAGAGGCCACGCAAATGATCGCAATCACTGTGGGTCAAAAAAACCGCATCAAGCCTTGGCGGTCGGCCCCAGGTGAGAACCGGGGTGACCACGGCCTTGCCCATGTCGAAATCCCTGTTCCACGACCCTCCCCCATCCACGAGTACCCGTTGATTTCCCGGCAGTTCCACATACACGGCCTGACTCATGCCGGTATCCATGACCAGAATCCTGGATGAACGGGTTGTCAGGGAACTTTCCGTTACCATGGCAGGCAGAACCAGCAGGCACAAGGCTGCCCCCCAGGCTGCCATGCCCAAACGCCGGGATGTAAGTCCCTGCTTCCAGATTACAAGGGCGAGCACGCCCATGGCATAGAACCCGAGCATGGTGGGCCATCTTGGCCGCACAACCTGGATCATCTCCAGCCAGCCATGTTCCTGGGCTATTCCAAGCGCATGACACCACAGGTTCATGACATGATTGACCGCAAGCAAGGCCCCTGATCCCAGCCACTCCATGCCGGGGACCAGCGACAGCATCAGGCCCATAAACCCCAGGGGAAGGAGCACAAAACCCAGCAGGGGAATCCAGACAACATTGTAGTACTGATGCAGGGTCAAGGTGCCAAAGTTCCAGACCTGGACCGGCAGGATCGCCAGACTGGCCACCCAGCTCACAACCATGAGCATGGCGGTCGAAACAACCAGTTTTTTGCAAACGCTTTCACCGGCCCAGGCAGCACAACGCGACTGGATGGGCGGGACCAGAAGAACAATACCTGCAACAGCCAGGACCGAGAACTGCAGACTGAGGGAAAAAATCTCCTGGGGTGACCAGAGTACAATGACCAATACGGCCAAAAACAGTCCATCCAGAAGAATCCGTGTCCTGTTCAGAAGAAGCAGCAGTCCCCACGATCCAAACATGATCCCGGCCCGCAACAGGGACGGGGTCCACCCGCCTATCCACATGTAGAATACCACCAGGGGACTGGCCAGGATGACGGCCAGTTTGGGACGGGCAATGACCAGATAAACATTCGGCCAGAGCCATCCCACACCCCGGGCCAGAACCCACCCGAAAAAGACCATGAATCCCAGATGAAGGCCTGACAGGGCCAGGGAATGCACAATGCCCGCCCGCTGCAACACTTCGTACAGCTTGTTGTCGAGCTCGGAACGTTCTCCCAGAAGCAGAGCCAGCGTCAGGGCCCTGCCTTTTCCCGGAGGCAGCGTGCTTCGGATGCCATGTCGCAGCTCCCGGCGCAGGGCCTGGAGAGCATCAACCTTTTGGGGTTCAAAGGTAAGACAGGACAGATCATCAATATACGTCCGGAACCAGATGCCCTTGCGTCCCCAATAGGCTTCACCATCCCAGCACCCCGGATTTTTGAGTGCATGCACGGATCGCAACCGGACCTGTCCATGAAACCGTTGCCCCAAGAGAGGGGCACTCTCCGCATGGCGAACCGACACAAGGAGCCTGCCCGGAAGAACAGGACCATGTTCTCCGGCAACCCGTACGTCCCGGGCCACAAGGTACAACCGGTTGGCAAAGCGCCATCGGGTATCATGGACCTGCCCCGAAATGAACACCCGTTTTTTTGTATCCAGGTGCATCTGTTCCATGGACGGAGGATGGGGAATACGCCACCAGGCATAGACAAGGCCAAGACAGGCCACAGCAGCGATCACCAAAAGTCCCGGTGTCCGACTACAACTTCGCAGCAGCATGTACGCGAGCACGGCTCCGGAAACAGCCGGGACCGGGTAGGCATGGCCCAGACATCCCACGACAAAAAAAATCAGCAGTATATGCCAGGGAAGCAGGGAGCAGCTGGATTCCGAGGCGTATTTTCCCAATCTATCTCTCCGGAATTGCAATCAAAATAGACATATATCATTCATTTACATTCTGTAAAATTTTCTGACATGTCACATTTTTTTTTCGTTCCATAACGTTTCAACTGGGGATACCTGTACCTGTTTTTAATTTGATTTCAAGGGACTGCGAAAAATCAAATCAACAAAACGTTTTGGCACGGGCATTGCCCTTTGTTTTGAAACAGGTATAGGCAAACAGCGTTTAGCTCTCGACTTCGTTCGATTTCCCCGGGCCTTGGCCGGGACAGGGCGCACAGCCCGGGAGTTGTACTCCAGCAAGGTCGGGCAAGACCGGAGAACCGAGAGAACATCAGGAAAGAGGACAGGACATGAACTGCGAAGAAATCACCCACGATGAAGCCTATTATCACAATCTTACCAGGAATCTTGTCATCAAGATGATCATTGCCTCGTTCACGCCGCTCATCCTGATCACCTTCATAACCTCGTACAAGTACAACAATGCGTACAAAGCCAAGGTCATTGCCCACATTCAGGAACTGGTGGAGAAACACAAACAGAATATCGACAATTTCCTCAAGGAAAAACTGGCCAACATCCTGTTCCTTTCCAAAACCTGCTCCATCCCGCAACTGGATGACGAAAACGCATTGCAGTCCAAACTTGAACAACTCAGAGAGGAATACGGCCCCTTTTTCGTGGATATCGGGCTGATCAATGACGAGGGCATCCAGACCGACTATGTCGGCCCCTTCAACCTCGGCCGTGTCAACTACTCCCAGGCCGAATGGTTCAGGGAGGCCATGGAAAAGGAGTTCTACATCAGTGATGTCTTTCTGGGCATTCGGGGACTACCGCATTTCATCATCGCCATTCGGAAGACAGACGGCACCAGGAACTGGATCGTGCGGACAACCATTGATTTTGTCCTGTTCAACGAACTGGTCAAAAACATCCGCATCGGCGAGACAGGCCGGGCGTTCATCGTCAACCGTAAGGGAGAGCTGCAAACCAAGCTGCAGGCCAATCAGCCCGATACCGAGACCATCAAGAAGCATATTCTCAGTAAAAACATTCCTGCTGAAGGCGTCGAGGTCTTCGAGGGCTCCTATTCCGCTGACCACCAGTCCATATATCTTGTTACCACGCTTAACAACGGCAAATGGGTCCTGATCTTCCAACAGGATGAAAAGGATGCCTTTTCCGATCTTTATCAGACGCGCAATCTGGGCATTGTCATCTTTTTCCTGGGCAGTTGCAGCATTTTTGTCATGGCCATCTTTCTCTCCCGCAAGATGGTCGATCAGATCAGAAAGTCCGACCAGGAAAAGGAATTGATGAACGAACAGATCATCGAGGCCGGCAAACTGGCGTCCTTGGGCGAGCTGGCCGCAGGCATCGCCCACGAAATCAACAATCCGGTGGCCATCATGGTGGAGGAAGCCGGCTGGATGGGCGATATTCTCGAGGAGGAAGAGTTCAAGAACAGCGACAACTTCAAGGAATACCAACGCGCCCTCAACCAGATCAGGAATCAGGGCATCAGGTGCAAGGAGATTACCCACAAGCTGTTGAGCTTTGCCCGCAAGATCGATTCGCGCATCCAGGATGTCCAACTGAACACCATCATCGAGGAAGTGGTGGGATTGTCGGAAAAAAGGGCCCGGTTCGGCAATGTGGAGATCATCAGCAATCTTGCCGCCAACCTGCCCACCGTGCATGTTTCCCCGTCGGAAATGCAGCAGGTCTTTCTCAACCTGATCAACAACGCCGTTGATGCCATAGATTCCAAAAAAGGTGGATCCATCACCCTGTCCACCCGTCTGGAAGACCAGATGATTGTTGTTGATATCGAGGACACGGGTTCGGGCATTGCCCCGGCCAACCTGCAACGGATCTTTGATCCCTTTTTCACCACCAAGGCCGTGGGCAAGGGGACGGGCCTCGGGCTGTCCATCTGCTACGGGATCATCAAAAAAATCGGCGGAGAAATTTCAGTCAACAGTGCCGTGGGCAAGGGAACCGTCTTCCACGTACACATTCCCGTGACCCGGCAAGATACATAAGGAGAGGAGGCATACATGGCGACAACAGTTCTTTTGATCGACGATGAAGAAGGCTTTGTTCAGACAATGGCCAAACGGCTCGGCAAGCGGGAAATGGAGGTGATCAAGGCCTTTAGCGGCCAGGAAGCCCTGGATGTCCTGGCAGGGAACAACCTCATCGACGTGGCCGTGCTGGATGTGAAAATGCCCGGCATGGACGGCATTGAAACCCTCAAGGCCATCAAAAAGGATTATCCCCTGGTGGAGGTGATCATGCTCACCGGTCATGCAACCGTGGAATCGGCCATAGACGGGATGAAGATGGGGGCTTTTGATTACCTGATGAAACCCTGTGACATCGACCAGCTCATAGCCAAGATTGACGAGGCCAAGACCAAAAAACTCAAGCATGAGGAAAAGATCATTGACGCCCAGATGCGGGAAATAACCTCAAGACAGTCCTGGGATTGAACCATGAAACAAGAACCATCAGGTGACCCCATCTCTTTGCTGCTCGTGGACGACGAAGATGGATTCGTGAACGTTCTGGCCAAACGCATGGCCAGACGGGGTATCGAGGTTACCGGGGTGTTGACGGGCACCGAGGCGTTGCAGGTGCTACGAAAAAAGGACTTTGATATCGCGGTGCTCGACCTCAAACTCGAGGACATGGATGGAATCGAGGTGCTCAAGATCATCAAGAAAATGGCCCCGGACCTTCCTGTGATCATGCTCACCGGGCATGGCTCGGAACAGGCGGCTGAAGAAGGTCTCAAGCACGGAGCCATGGATTATCTGACCAAACCCTGTGACCTCGATGAATTGATCGCCAAGATCAACAAGGCCATCCCGGCCGGGAGGTGACAGCCATGGAACGCGATTTTTCCGTACTGATCGTTGATGACGAGGACGATTTCCGCTCAACCCTTATCAAGCGACTTGCCAAACGCAAAATCGACATTGCCGGAGCCTCGGGGGGTGAGGAGGCCCTGGCCATGATGCGCGAGAATCCCCGGGATATTGTCGTGCTGGACGTGAAGATGCCCGGCATGGACGGCATCGAGACCCTGACAGCCATCAAAAAACAGCATCCCCTGACCGAAGTGATCATGCTTACGGGGCATGCCAACATAGAAGCGGCCCTGGAAGGGATGGAATTTGGTGCCTTTGACTATCTCATGAAGCCCACGGACATAGACGATCTCCTGTTCAAACTGGAGGACGCCTATCACAAACGTCTGCTTCACGAGAGAAAAACCCTGCAACTCAAGAAGGAGGCAGAACGCAAAAAGATGACCACATGAAGACCACCCCATGTTCGATACGATATAACGTTTTGATGCTTTTTCGCATTTCCAAGGAGGAATACGTATGGCTTTTGGAAAAAGAATCTATGATGCTCTCATGGCGGCTACTACCGCGCATGCACGCTGGGACTATGAAACGTCCATGTCCATTTTGCACAACAAGAAAAAACTGCGCTTGCTCGCCTTCATGCTCGTTCCGATCATCCTCGCGTCCATCGCCTTTGCAGCGGCCGATCCCGCTGATCTTCCATCCATTCTCGGCGGCAAAAAGGCCTATGCCCCGGCCTTCTACACCCCGGGAATCTTTATCGCATCCATGCTCATCGGCCTGTGTGCCGGTCTGATTACCGGATGCATCGGAGCCGGCGGCGGATTCATCATCACCCCGGCCCTCATGAGTGCGGGTATCAAGGGTATCCTGGCCGTGGGCACGGACCTTTTTCACATTTTCGCCAAGGCCATCATGGGCACGACCATCCACAAGAAACTCGGTAATGTTTCCGTGGCCCTGGCCATTGCCTTTCTGGTCGGTTCCATGGGGGGCGTATTTGCCGGCGGTATCCTGAACCGCTGGATCTATGAACTCAATCCTGTCATGAGTGACACCTTCATCAGCATTATCTACGTGGTGCTCTTGGGATTTCTGGGGGCCTACGCCCTTATCGACTTTCTCAAGCTGCGCAACGCAGAATCCAAACCGGCAGCATCCAAGGGAAAAGGCGCTGCAGAAGGAACCGGTCTTCCCGCCAAGCTGCAGTCTGCCGTCATCCCTCCCATGATCACCTTTGATGAGGATCTTTTTCCGGGCGGCAAGAAAATCTCGGCCTGGTTCGTGGCCCTGTGCGGTGGCCTTGTCGGCTTTCTGGCCGCCATCATGGGTGTGGGCGGTGGTTTCGTGACCTTTCCCATGTTCGTGTACGTGCTTGGCGTATCCTCGTTCACCGCTGTTGGAACGGATATCCTGCAGATCATCTTCACGGCCGGATTTGCTTCCATCAGCCAATACGCCATTTACGGATTCATTTTCTATACCCTGGCCATGGGCATGCTCATCGGATCCCTGCTCGGCATCCAGGTGGGCGCCCTGACCACCAAGGTTGTCAAAGGTATCTACATTCGCGGATTCTATGCCACGGCCATTCTTGCCGGGTTCATCAACCGATTGTTCGCCCTCCCCGGAAAACTGGGAGAGATGAAGGTCATCACCATTTCCGACACGACCACCTCCCTGCTGGCCAATGTCGGAAACTGGGCTTTCTTTGTCATTATCGGGTTCTTTGCAGTCTGGGTCATCGGCAAATTTCTCGTCAATATCAAATTGCTCAGAGGGGAGGTCTAACCATGCTTGTTTACGACAAGAAACACTTTTCCATGGGAATTATTCTCACTATCATATTCTTTAGTGTTCTCACGTACATGTTTTCTCCTTCCTTCAAGGGAGCACATGGAGAAATGGTAAACGCCTTCCACGCTTCGGACAACCTGTTCAATTCCATTGCCAAGGGATCGACCAATTATTTCCCCCGGCTCAAGGAAGGCAATAACGCATATAAGGGACATACCATCGATCTGACCCTGCACCTGGGCACCGAAGACTTGGCTGAAAAAAGCGCCCTCATCCTGAATCAGGCCGGCATGATGGCCCAAAACCAGGGAGCATCCGTTGTTGTCAACGGGGATCTGCACACGGCGATACATCAGGCCATCGAGGATGCCCAGAACATGTTCAACAACAAGGACGACCTTCTTGAAGCCCAATACGGGATGTCAGGCAAAGAGGCCCTTTATGTCTGGTGGAAGACCTTCACGACCATGGATGTGGAGCTCAAGCATGCCAAGGACTTCAAGGCGGCCAAGTTTGTCTCCGAAGTGGTCAAGCGGGGCATTGAGGTGGGGTACAACTTTTTTGGAGTCGTTCCCCAAAGTTCCACCAGCAAGGCAGGAATGCTCGTGTTTTCGCTGACTTTTTACGTGATCTACACCCTGCTATGGGGATTTGCCATCTTCTACCTTTTCGAAGGCATCGGATTGCAGATGAGCTCGGGCAGCAAGAAGGAAATGTAGCAACCACCACCAACCAGATGCACAAAGGCCGGTTCGGGTATCCCGAACCGGCCTTTGTGCATCATTGTCTGTCTGGTCACTGGGAAGATGGCAGATGCATCAACGGGGTGTGCCCTTGCCACGAAGGTGATGCCGTGGACGTTTTGTGCGTGCTTTGCAGGCTGAACCGGGGGTATGCTTGTGCATGCGGCGATCTGATGGTTGGGAAGGAACCAGAATGCGATGCTGCCGGATACGCTCGGCATCGGTTGTGGCAACAGGGATCCGGGTGCCGTCTGGGGCACGCCGGGTGTAGAACATGGCCGTTGCAACAGCACCGGGAATGGGAATGAAACATTGCACCTGTCGGGGTCGCCAGCCCCGCTTGGCAAGCCAAAGGGCCAAGGCGTGCATATCCTTGTCCGTTGTACCGGGAAAACCGCTCATGAGATAGGGAATCACATACTGCTTTTTCCCTGCCCTGGCAGCCTGCCGTGCAAAAATATCCAGAAAACGCTCGAACAGGACATGTCCTGGCTTGCGCATCAGCCGCAAGATATGGTCGCAGACATGTTCGGGGGCGATCTTGAGCTGCCCCCCCACAAAATCATCCAGATAGCCGGTCAGGGCCTGCAGGTCCTTAAGGGCGAGATCGAACCTCACCCCGCTGGCCACGCGAACATTGCGGATGCCGCGACGTTGTCGCACCGACCGAAGCAGATCAAGATGGGCCTTCTGATCCACCCGGAAATGGGAACACAGGGTCGGGGTCATACAGCTGGAACGCTGGCACGGCCCCTTTGTCCGGGTGCACCACCCTCCCCACATGTTGGCGCTTGGCCCGCCCACATCGGAAATGTTTCCCTTGAATCCGGGCATCCTGGCCATGCGATCGACTTCGTGCATGATGGATGCACGGCTGCGAGAGGAAATTCGCCGCCCCTGATGCAATGCCAGGGTACAAAACGAGCACCCCCCGCCGCACCCCCTATGACTGGTGATGGAATCCCTGATCATGGCCTCGGCCGGAATGTTCTTCGAGTACAGAGGATGGGCCTTTCTGGCATAAGGCAGGGCGTAGAGCCCATCCATTTCCTCCTGCTGCAGAGGAGCTGCAGGTGGCGCCAGCACCACGGTGCGATTGCCGACCTTTTGAGTGGCCCATTTGTTGCCCTGATGAACCAGCCGTTCCATGGTCAATGTTGCCTGCATCAGCAAGAACGGATCCGCGAGCATGGCTTCGTGAGAGGGCAGTTCCTCACACTCCACCCCCTCGGGCACGGGCTCATCAACCATGACCGTCCCGCATATCCCTGAAGGATCAACCCCCTGCTCGAGCTGCCGGGCAATCTTCACCAGGGCTCGTTCACCCATGCCATAGACAACCATGTCTGCCTTGGCATCAAGAATGATGGGTTTACGCAATTTGTCGGACCAGAAATCATAATGGGTGATGCGCCGCAAAGAAGCCTCAATGCCGCCCAGCACAACAGGAAGTCCGGGAAATGCCCGATGCACGAGATTGGTGTATACGATGCACGCCCGGTTGGGTCGGGCACCGGCCAGACCTCCTGGCGTATAGGCATCGTCGGAGCGTTTCTTGCGAAAGGCCGTGTAATGAGCGAGCATGGAATCCAGGGCACCGGCCCCAATACCGGCAAACAGCCGTGGCCGGCCCATGACAAGCAGATCCCGGGTGGTGTCCCACCTGGGCTGAGTGACAATTCCGGTTCTGAAACCATGGGCAATGAGAAGACGCCCGAGCAGGGCCATGGCAAAGGAAGGGTGATCCACATAGGCATCACCGCTGACCAGCAGAACATCAAGTTCATCCCAGCCAAGCCGGTCCATTTCCACCCGGGTCATGGGCACAAATCGGGGTTGCTCAAGGGAAGGGGATTGCGAAAAAAGAGAGGACATGCAGGAGGTATAGACGCGGGTGACGCCGGGGGCAAGGGGTAAAGTCCACAGGAACCCGTTTCTGATACCGTCATGACTTGCACACATGGTGTAAAAGCATTAACAACGGGCTCATCGTATGAAACAGGCAAGACCCGTTGGGTGCATGGAAACCATGCTCCGGGTTCAAAAAAATGCAGCCGGGAATACAGGATTACTGTCCATTTCCTGGCAGGTACATCACGATGATGTTCAAAAGGATCTCCCATGCCCAACCGTTCAACGTTGATCTCCTACCTTGTGCTGTTCTTCTTTCTGGTTCTTTTCATCCTTGGCATCAATCTCGGGGAAGTGGACAGCGTCTTTGAAAAGGGCGTGGCCATCTGCCTGAGTTGCATCGGGATAGGGTGAGCCATATGACCCGACGAATCGTCCAAATCCTGGCCACGTTCATCACCAATGCCTACTGGCTTTTCCCGCTGGGCCCCCTGGGCATCTACACGGGCAAGCTCAAATCCGTGTGTGTTCCCGGGCTCAATTGCTGGTCCTGTCCGGCTGCAGTGGGTGGATGCCCTGTGGGCGCGATCCAGAACTTTCTGGCCTCCATCCGACTGACATGGGCCAGCGGCCAGTACCGATTCGGCTTGTATGTTGTCGGATTTCTCGGAATCATTGGCAGCCTGGTCGGCCGCATGCCCTGCGGGTGGCTGTGTCCCTTCGGGTTGTTCCAGGATCTGATGCACAAGATTCCTTCCCCGAAATACGGGATCTGGAAACCCCTGACATGGATCAAATACGCGATCCTGGCCCTGTTCGTGATCATCCTGCCGCTGGTTGTGGTGGATGAATTCGGTTTTGGTTCCACCTGGTTTTGCAAATATATCTGTCCGGCAGGCACGCTGGAAGCGGGTATTCCCCTTTTGGCCATGCGACCGGACCTGAGGGCCCTGGTGGGTGGACTTTTTTTCAACAAAATGACCATCCTGATCCTGCTTCTGATCTGGATGGTCGTTACCAGTCGGCCCTTCTGCCGAACCATGTGTCCTCTGGGGGCCATCTATTCCCTGTTCAACAAGGTCAGCCTCTTTACCATGCATTGGGACAAGGACGCGTGCACCCATTGCAAGGCCTGTGAAGCCATCTGCCCCATGGGGGTCAGCTTTTACGAGACCCCCAACAGCCTGGAATGCATCCGATGTCTCAAATGCTACCAGGCGTGTAAATTCGATGCGATTTCCTTTGAGATCAAGGGGATCGATCAACCCGGCCTCGCCCGCAACCAAGACAGACGGCCCGCGTCCCTTTCGTGAGGCACGGGAAGTTTCTTTCCCTGACCTAGTTTCCCTGATCCCCTGACGATCCCAGCGTCTCCGGACAGACATCCCGGACGTGCTGCCGGCACCGCTCGCACTCCTTTTTTCCCAATTCCCGACAGATCTCCTCGGGAGTCATGGCTGCATGCCAGACATACAGGCCGTAAAAATCCACATCACTGCCCAGGGAATCCTGACAGGATTCCCTGACAATGCGTGTCTGCAATCCGGGAATGATGGCAACAAGCCGCTTGGCCAGGGCTTCGGCATCGGCCCGTTGACTTGCGCAGCAGAGCTGAAAGGGGGTGTTCACCTCTCCCATGGCCGGCTGCCCGGTCTGCTGGGCCATGCAAGCGCATGACCAGAGCATGCACAATATCCCGCTGATCCCCACACAAGCATGGCGCCACATTGTCATGACTCTTCTCCCTTGGCATCGGCATCCAGCAATGACTGGATCACTTGGTTGAGGGTGTCTTTCGGTATGTATCCCACGTGACTGGCCCGGAGCTTGCCATCGGCAAACACGAGCAAACGCGGTATGGCCGTGACATTGAAGGCCGAGGCAATCTCTCCCCCATCAAGATAAATGGGATAGTTGAACCCCACCCGGTCCGAGAAAAACCGTACCGCTTCGGCATTGTAATCCAGAGAGATGCCCATGAGCAAAAGATCCTTGTCATCATACTGATCGCGCAGCGCCATCAGAGAGGGAAACTCCTGCCGACAGGGCCCGCACCACGTGGCCCAGAAATTGACCACAACCACCCGTGCCGTGGTTTGGGTGACCATATCCACAAACTGCTCGCCCGAAAGCGTTCCCCTGTACTCGGCCCGGGCCGTATCAGGAACGGCCCAGCCAAGGCACCCGACAACCAGCATCGTGATAATCAATGAGCGTATCAATCCAGTGTCCTCGCATGTTGTAAGCCCGGATGGCCGGTCATGGCGATCCGAACGGTTCGCATTCCCGTCTCTACCATCCAAAGGGCCATCCGTACAAAAGCCGTCGGGTGAAGGCAAGACAGATCATGTCACTGCAATCCTTCCAGGGCCTCGATGATGGGCTGCAGTTTGGGCCGGGAGTTGATGTCATGAACATCAATGTACCGGATGATGCCCTTGACATCGATGATGAAGATGGCCCGTTCCGAGATCCCGCTCGATCGGAGAACCCCGTACATGCTTGCCACGGCCCCATGGGGCCAGAAGTCGGACAGAACCGGAAACCACAACCCGCCCATGGCCGTTGTCCAGGCATACAGACTGGGTATATTGTCCGTACTGATGCCCAGAATCATGGTATTGTGACTTTCGAATATCTCCTGGATCAGATCATAGCCCGGCCACTGATCCGAACAAACCGGGGTGAATGCTGCCGGAACAAAGGAAAGCATCACGTTTTTCCTGCCGCGATAGTCTCCCAGGGAAACCCGGCTGCCATTGGTGGACGGAAGGGTGAAATCAGGTGCCATCTGCCCGACCTGAACCTTGAGAACGCTATCAAGCGGTTCGAGCTGGCCTGTCTTGTACACCGGATGTTTGGGGAACTGGGCGGCCCATCCCTGAACGCTCCCGGCAATCAGCATCAGACAAATCATCAGGGTTGCGCAACATTTCATGAACGTCTCCATACGATTGAGGATGCATGCGGCCATCTTGTGCCGTGTCTACAGGTATTTTTTGACCTTCATCAAAAACCACGAGGCACTGTCAATTCTTCCGATGTGGGTGAAGGCCACCTTGCCCACGCCTTGATCCAGGGTGACAAAGACAAAATAAGGGGTACCCACCTGCCCGACCTCCGCATGCCAGATGTAGTCTTCATCCGCAAAAAGAGGAAAGGGAATCTCGAATTTTTCTTGGAAAATGCCCACTTCATACGCGGAATTACCAATCCCGATTCCCATCATCTTGACCTGCGCGTCCAAGCCTTCCTTGCGAAGAAGGTCATACAGGTCGTTCAACAAGGGGGCCTCGTGCTGGCAGTGAGGGCAGTACATGCTGAAAAATTCCACCACGATCAGATCAGCCTTGATCTGGGAAACGTTGAATTCCCTGACCCCGTCGGCAAGACCAAGATACGCAGTCATTGCCTGTTCGCTGGGTCGGGGCAGAAGAAGACCGGGAAAATCCTGACCGATCTCCAGCTCTCCTCCGGCAAAGGCTGAGGGAACGAACAAAAACATGCAGAAGACCAACCACCATTTTTTCATGAATGCTCCCTGGGCTGAAAAGTCTTTGTCTCGGCATCCCGAACGCCTGCACAACGTGCAACGCGCAGTCATGCTGCTCACGAAACCTTGCGGCCTGTGTTCGGGATGCCGTCTCGGAATTTCTGCCTCTCTATCCTGAAAACCTGCATCAGGTATTGCTTTTGGCCATCTGACATGCCTTGTCCCATTCAGGACAGGCCTCGGCCATGTTGGCCTCGTATTCGGCCTGGCATGCATCACAGGTCATGTGAATGTTGGGGGCATCCCCATACCGTTTTTTGATCTCTTCCTCGGTCATAACAGCCGCTGCGCTGCAGCCGCATTGGGGACAGGCAGTCTTGATGCGATACTTTGTGTCGGACATGGCAACCTCCTTGGTTGATGGAGTGGATGCTTCCAGATCACAATGATTGACAAGGGAACCGTTTGCCATTTCACTGGAGGGAGCAAACAATTTGCAGATTGGTCTTCCGTTATATCAAACTGACGCATAACGCAATGCACGGCATGTAAATATGCACTCTCCTGCCAACAGGTTGCCCCATGATCGACGATTACATCTCCAGGCTCAAAAACTATCCATCCCTTGCTCCCGACCTGGTTCACCATGCCGTTCTGCCGGCCAAGAACGCCATCTACGCCGATCCCGAGCGTCCCTGGCATCCGCAGATCAACGCCATGCTGGCCACACTGAAACTGGACAGGCTCTACACCCATCAGGCAAGGGCCGTTGATCTTGTTCGTTCGGGCAGGCATTGCGTGGTTGCCACGCCCACAGCCAGTGGCAAGACCCTCATCTATGCCCTGCCGGTTCTGGACACGTTACTCAGAAAACCGCAGGCCAGGGCGCTGTTTCTCTTCCCCCTCAAGGCCCTGGCCCAGGACCAGCTCAAGAATCTGCAGAACCTTGCCGGGCATCTCATGGGATTGCCCCATCCGCTGGCAGCCATCTATGACGGGGACACCTCCTCCTGGCACCGGGCAAAAATCAGAAACAATCCACCTGGCGTGCTGGTGACCAACCCGGATATGCTCCATCTGGGCATCCTTCCCCACCACACTACGTGGCAAACCTTTTTCAAAAATCTGGATTTCGTCATTGTGGACGAGGTACACACCTATCGCGGGGTCATGGGTTCACACATGGCCTGGGTGTTCAGAAGGCTGCTCCGCATCTGTGCGGCCTATGGAAAGCATCCGACCTTTATTTTTTCCTCGGCAACAATCGCCAATCCGGGCGAACTGGCCTCGGCCCTGACAGGCCTGGATGTGGAGGTCGTGGACAAAAGTGGAGGACCATCCTCCAAGCGGCATGTTGTCTTTCTTGACGGCCAGAGCGCAGGCGCATCCCAAACCGCCATTGTTCTCCTGCAGGCGGCACTGGCCCGCCAACTCAGAACCCTGGTCTTCACCCAGTCCAGAAAAATGGCCGAACTCATCTCCGTGTGGGCCGCCCAGAAAGCGGGAAAACTTGGCAAACGGATCAGTCCTTACAGGGCCGGGTACCTGCCCGAGGAACGCAGGGCCATTGAGGCGGATCTGGTCAGCGGTCGGCTCCTGGCCGTGGTCAGCACCAGTGCCCTGGAACTGGGTATTGACATCGGCTCCCTGGATCTGTGTATCCTGCTGGGATATCCCGGATCAATCATGGCCACCTGGCAGCGGGCCGGTCGGGTCGGCCGGGCCGGGAAAACATCCGCGGTCATTCTCATCGGCCACGAGGACGCCATGGACCAATACTTCATGCGCCATCCCGAGGAATTTTTTTCCATTCCCCCTGAAGCAGCGGTGATCAATCCCTTCAATCCGTTCATCATGGCTTCCCATATCACCTGTGCCGCAGCAGACATGCCCATTGCAAGGGACGAACCTTTTGCCGAATCTGCACGTGTTCAGACCACCCTGCAGAAACTGGAACGTCAGGGAAAACTCCTGTGTTCGGAAGATGGTGCCACCTGGTATGCCGCACGCAAATACCCGCAGCGGGAGGTCAGTCTGCGCGGCTCGGGACACGGTTTTTCCATTGTGGACGCCGTCTCGGGCGAGGTCATGGGCCAGATCGACAAAATGCGGGCCTTTCACGAAACCCATCCCGGTGCGGTCTATCTGCACAACACCAGAACGTATGTGATCGAATCCCTGGATCTTGAAACCTCAACGGCCTTTGCCACACCCCGCAAGGTGGGATTCTATACCCGTCCCCACACGTCCAAGACAACGGAAATCCTTCAGGTCAGGGATCGCAAATCTATCTGGTCCACCACCCTGTATCTGGGACGGCTCAGAATCACCGAACAGGTCACGGAATATGAAAAACGTTCCAACAACGGCACCTTTCTGGGCACGATCCCCCTGGACCTCCCTCCCCTGGTTTTCGAGACCGAGGGCATCTGGTTTGATATTCCCGACCGGGTCAGACAGTCCTTGGAACAGGACAACCTGCATTTCATGGGCGGTATCCATGCCTGTGAACATGCGGCCATCGGCATTTTGCCCCTGCTGGTTCTCACGGACCGCAACGACCTGGGTGGCATTTCCATCCCCCTGCATCCCCAGACAAACCAGGCAGCCGTATTCATTTACGACGGCACTCCCGGAGGAGCCGGGCTATGCAGGCAGGCCTTTGACCGAGGCCGGGAACTCCTTGCAAGGACCCTGCAGGTCATTGAATCCTGCCCCTGCAAGACAGGCTGTCCGGCCTGCGTGCATTCGCCCAAATGCGGATCAGGCAACCGCCCCATAGACAAACATGCGGCCCTGGAGATCCTGAAACGTTTGCGCCGGGGTCCTGCCAGGGAACCGGGCAAGGTGAACATCCTGCCCCAGGATCAGCCCGTGCACGTTTCAATGCCCAGCCCTCACCCCTCAACAGACCACCAGTCCCCAAGGGAGGAATCCCCCAGGCATCACCCTGTGCACTATGGCGTCCTGGATGTTGAAACCCGGCGTTCGGCCCAGGAAGTCGGCGGCTGGAACAAGGCCCACAAGATGGGGGTCAGTTGCGTGGTGGTGTATGATTCCCTGAAAAAAGACTATACGGCCTATCTTCAGGAAGACATGCGATCCATGGTTCACCATCTGCAAACCATGGATCTGGTGGTGGGATTCAATATCAAACGCTTTGATTACAAGGTGCTTTCGGGACTCGTGGATTTTGATTTTTCAGGGTTGCCCACTTTGGACATTCTCGAACACGTCCACCGGCAACTGGGCTACCGCCTTTCCCTGGACCATCTGGCCAAGGCCACCCTGGGCGAACAAAAAACCGCCAATGGTCTGCTGGCCCTTCAATGGTGGAAGCAGGGAAAACTGGACAGGATCATCAAGTACTGCACCCAGGACGTTGCCGTGACCAGAGGGCTGTACCGATACGGACGCGACAACGGGTATCTTCTTTTCACCAACAAAGCCCGGCAAACCGTGCGCCTGCCCGTTGATTGGAATAAGGCATAAGCACACCCCTGACCATGCCCCTGAACCGACAATAAGTGAGGAGGAACACCATGCAACGCACCCTGATCATCATGGGCGTGATCATTGTAATCCTTGGCCTTGCCTGGCCCCTGGTGAGCAAACTTCCCCTGGGTAGACTGCCCGGGGATATCCTCATCAACAGGGAAAACGTGAAAATATGGTTTCCCATCACCACGTCGCTGGTGATCTCGGTGGTGGCCTCCCTGATTTTCTGGCTGATGAAAAGATGAATGCATGCCGCGCTGGTGGACGTCACCTGCACCAGGGCGACAACAGGATGCAGGATCAGACACCAGTCTGGTCTTCATGTTTCTGCCCCCCGGGACATGGATGGCCGCCCTTTTCCTGTCCTGACCCAATTCCTGTCCTGACCCAAGGAATCATTGTGCGGTACAATAGATATCTCCGTAATAGGCCGTTACATGGCCACCGCCGTTGTCCGTATCGGTCATGATGGCCACGCCATCGATCTGGTCGGCATCAAGATGCAGATAGGTTTTCAGATCCTCAAGAACATTGCGTTTTTCAAACACGACCTGACCGGTTTCCGCCGGACCCGATCGGACAACCAGCATGCGCGCGTTGGAGAGAAAGGCGTTGGGCCATGAGGCACCCTTGGGCATGGAGCTCGACCACACATAGTTGAGTGCCCTGGTTTTCCAAAAGGCGATTCCCCCGCTCACAAGCACATATACACGGGCCGGATAGTCATCGCCATCCTTGGACGTCTCATTTCTGGCCGACAGGACGGAATCCACCCGCCACGACCAGTTCAGATACGGTGTTCTGGTCAGGTCGACCTTGATCTTTCGGGTCAATCCCGAAGCGCTTTGGTTGCTTTCGGCCTTGAGCATGATGTTCCCATCCACGCTGGCAAAGCTGTATGCCGTTTGGCCGGCAAAGGATTTTGCCTCCCATCCCTGCAGGTTTTCGGAGGAAAAATCTCCTATCATGACCATGTTGCCGGCCTGAACACCAACACTCTGACTCAACAAAACAACAAGTCCGGCCACAAGGCGCATGAGTCCCGGAAAACGGCAGTACCTATTTAGCATGTGATGGATTGCTCCGTTTTAAATGGTGAAAGGAATTGACTTTCCTACCCCCAATGATTGACAATTTCAACATGATACCAACGCGGTGTCATTGTTTCTTTTTCCCAACAACCAACCGGCAGACAGCGCCCCAAGGATGCACCATGACAGCACACCCCGATGGAAGTCGCATAACCATCCATTTTGAAGGAAAACTCAGCGACGGCGAGATATTTGAATCAACCTTTGCAAGCGACCCCATGTCCGTTTGCCTTGGCAATCACGAAATCCTGGAAAAACTGGAATCAACCATCCGGACCATGGACAAGGACGAGACCCGAACCATTGAGGTCAGTCCGGAAGAAGGATTCGGAGAATACCGGGACGACAGGCTCCTCACCATTGCCAAGGAGGCCATGCCTCCTTTGGGGCCCATCACTCCGGGACAGGAAATCATCCTGCGAACCCCTGAGGGTGAAGAACTGCCAGGAATCATTCTGGACATGGATAACGACATCATCACCATTGATGCCAATCATCCCCTGGCAGGCGAAACACTTCAATACACCATCACCGTGGTGGACGTCACCCCTCCGGAATCCGGGCCTGCCCCTGACAAGGCCTGATGGGCCTGCCAATCATCTTTCAGCAGATACTGCCCGGGTTTCTGTTCTTTTGTCTGGTGCCAAATCAGGTAGGTAATGAGATCTTTTTGAATCATCGTCCCCAACACCTTCCCCAATCCATCTCCCGTGATTCTCAATACATCATGGGAGATGGAAATTGAATGCCAACAACAAAATCCATTCCTTTTTCGCCTTCTTCACGAACCCAGCGAACTTTCCCCCCGTACCATTCGTAGGAATTAACCCCCTTGCGTCCAGGATGGTATTCTTTCATGCGAATGTAGACATTATTGTCCAACTTGAAAGGTTCACTGGTCTCAATACACATCCCCTTGTTACTGTAATTGCGCATTTGTCCATAATGGATATCCCCCTTGTTCTCATACCGTACTTCCACAGGTGTTTTGTACGGATATCTTTTGAAACTCCTTCGATCTTTTGACCCTGGCATGGATCTACCTCCTGGTACCATGTTTGTTCATCGTGGCATCTGAAGAACAAGAGATGAAAAATTCATGCCATGTGCAACAGACCAATATATCGCTCATTTTTGGCGTTGACACGGTTTTCTCCTGGAAACATGGACAAAAACCTCCAACAAATCCAAGACTGTTTGCAGAAAACAGCGCGCAAGAGCATGTTTTTTCGCCACCACCGCCATGGCTGCTCCATCCGGGATCGGCAATATTCTTTTACCCGACATCCTGCCCAATCGGCATGAGAAACCCCTTTTTGACAAATTTTCTTTGCAATACCCTTTCAAATTATGTAAATGGGAATGTAGTCTTGTCATCTCATGACGGCAGGCCGATACCGGTGCACACACCTTTCAGCATGCAACACCAGGAGGTACATCCATGTTCGATGTCAGCGCTCTTTTGACCGTGCTTCAAAACATGCTCACCCTGTACGGTCTCAAAATTCTCGCGGCCATCTTTATTTTCATTATCGGGCGGTGGGTAGCCAAGATGCTCAAGAAGCTCCTTGGACGGATCATGACCAAAGCCGGCGTGGATGCAACCATCATCCCCTTTGCCCTCAACATCACCTATACCGTACTTCTGCTCGTGGTCATCATCGCCGCCCTGGGCGCCCTGGGCATCCAGACCACCTCCCTCATCGCTGTTCTCGGTGCCGCCGGCCTGGCTGTCGGTCTGGCCCTGCAGGGGTCGTTATCCAATTTTGCGGCAGGCATATTGATCATCCTCTTTCGTCCCATCCGCGTGGGCGATTACTTCGAGGGTGCCGGCATAGCAGGCACGGTCGAAGAGATTCAGGTTTTCTCCACCATGGCCAAGACACCGGACAACAAGGTCATTATCATCCCCAACTCCAAACTGCTCTCTGATAATATCATCAATTATTCCATGAAAGACATTCGCCGTGTGGACCTGACCATCGGCATTGGCTATGGAGATCCCATTGACAAGGCCAAGGCGGTTTTGGCCGATATTCTGGCCAAGGATGCACGGATTCTTGCCGATCCAGCTCCGACCATCGGACTGGCGGAACTGGCCGACAGCAGCGTCAATTTTGCCGTGAGACCCTGGGTCAAAGCGGCGGATTACTGGGATGTGTATTTCAACCTTCTGGAAACCATTAAAAACCGTTTCGATGCCGAGGGGATCAACTTTCCCTTTCCCCAGCAGGATATTCATGTATACAAGGCAGAACCGTCCGCGGTAACGAATTAATCAACCCTACAACCCGATACAAACTCAAAAAGGAGGTTTACTCATGCGGAAAACACTATTTTCCCTTGTAGTTGCAGCAATGATTCTCATATATGGCGGTCTGCATTCCGTTTCTGCCATGGACCTGGTTCCCAAAATCGACAATTTCATCTTTCTTGTGGACAGCTCCGGTTCCATGGGCTGGGAGTACAAGGAAACCGGCAAGACCAAGATCATGCTGGCCAAGGAGATCCTGTCCCAGCTCAATCGTCACATCCCCGAACTCGGCTATGTCTCCAGTCTGGAAACCATGGCACCGCTCAAGACCTACGCCCCGCCAACCGTGTACGACACCTCGTCCTATGGACAAGCCATCGACATGATTCCCACAGACATTCTCACCTGGGGATTCATCGGCAACCCGACCCCTCTGGGTAAAGGTCTTTCGGCCATGGACTCCATCATTGGCTGCATGCCTGGTTCCAAGGCCCTCATTCTCGTTACCGACGGCGGCCACAACCAGGGCAAGGAACCCATCATGGTCGCCCAGGCCCTGTATGAAAAGCATTATCCCGACCTGTGCATCCATGTGGTCAGCCTGGCTCAGACGGCCCAGGAGCACCAACTGGTGAACCACATGGCCTCCCTGAGTTCCTGTTCAGCGAGCATAACCTACGAAGAGATGCAAAATCAGGCCAAGCGTGCTGCATTCATCCAGAAAGTTTTCTATGATATGGCCACAGACAGCGATCATGACGGTGTTATCGATACCGCTGACCACTGCCCTGACACACCCATGGGTGTTGCCGTGGATGACAGGGGCTGTCCCTTTGATTCGGATGGCGACGGTGTCTACGATTACATGGATAAATGCCCGGATACCCCCGAGGGCGTGCAGGTCAACGCGTCCGGATGTCCCCTGGATACCGACGGTGACGGCGTGTACGATTATATGGACGCATGCCCGCAAACCCCTGCCGATTTTGCCGTGGATGCCAGGGGATGCCCCCTGCCCATTAAAATCGATCTGGGGATCGAATTTGATCACGACAAGGCCATCATCAAGCAGAAATATCACCACAAACTGGAAGAAGTGGCCCTTTACCTGAAGCAGCATTCCGGGGTCACCGCAACGATCGAGGGGCATACCGACAATCGCGGTGCGGCTGCCTACAATCAGCAATTGTCCCTGAAGCGTGCCCAGAACGTTGCCTCCTATCTCACGGAACAATTCGGTGTGGATCCGTCCATCCTCAAGACCCGTGGCTACGGCGAGGATCGTCCCATCGCCAGCAACAAGACGGCCGAAGGACGACAGAAAAACCGACGCGTCCTGGTTGTCATTTCAGAAGCCTATCAGGCCCGTTAGTTAGCGGCTGAAACCGGTTACCCGTGTACAAAAGGCCTTCCAGATCATTCTGGAAGGCCTTTTTGCGTTGCAGGATCAGCTTTTTGCGCTCCTCTGTTTTCTTGGACAAATGCAAAGGTTGCGGCTATGTCACGTGATGCACTTTTCTTGCAACCCATCAACTTTTCACGAGGCAACGGTCATGTTCTGGAAAACGCTTGTTTTGTTTCTTCTTCTGGCGATCCCGTGCAACCCGACGTTTGGACAAAACACGACCATGCCCCTGGAGAATACCCGGCAATCCGACATCCTTGAAATGCAGAATCAGCTGTTTGCATTTCAGAAGATTTCCCGATCCCTGCAACAACAGGTGGAAACCCTGTCCATGAACCTTGAAGAACTCCGGCAGGCCTCCTCCACACACGGCCAGGATATTCTCAAGGCTCTGGACGCCATCAACGGGCTGAATGCGTCCATTCTGGAAATCAATGAAACCGTCAGCCAGGAGCTGGCGGCCATGAAAACAACACAAACCGCCCACGCCAAGCACTTCGCAACCCTGCGCACCGGGCTTGAGGCCCAGAAAAAGGAACTGCTGGCGGCCATTGACAAGCAAAAAAATATGGTGGTGGCCAACAAGGATCTGCTGATCCAAAAAAACGCGGCCCTTGAAACCACGATTGAGCAATTGCAAAAGACCACTGCCCATCAGGACGAACAGATTGTCACCTTGCAGAAAAAAATAGTGCTCCTTGAAAACGGACTGACCGGGCAACAGCAAGCCATCGGCGAGATCGAGGCCTTCATCACCTCCCAAAAGGCCAAAACCCTTGGCCATCTTTCGTCCCTTGAAAACATCAACGCCACTTTGTCCGGTCTGCAGCAGCAATCCAGGATGGAATTGGAAAACATTCACCAATCCCTGACCCAGGTGGTCATCTACGGATTGCTGACCATTGTCGGGGTAACCTTCTTTCTTGTTGTCATCCTGATCATCATGCGCCGCAAATCCGCATTACCTCCCCCGACTGATGCCGGAGAAGCTGCTCGGCCAGCCCCTGTACGCGAAGAGGATGACGAAATCCTTGACTGGCTCAAACAAAAAGACCGGGAATGATCATTTTCCTTGTCCCCTCAAACAAGCAAACGCGGTTTCATCAGACGATGAAACCGCGTTTGTGTATGCATTCCCTGCGAGAACCTCAGGCAATAATCACATGATCTGCCGCTCCTTTACCATGGTAAAATGCATGGGCGACAAATGAGGACACACGGCCATGAGCAGATTCAAGGGATTGGTGTACCCTTGTGCCCAGTCAAAGACCACCTTGACCCTCTCCCCTTCCATACTGCTCGAACGGACAAAGGATCGCAGATCAACCTGCACCACCCTGCCTCGCTTGTTGGTTCTGTCAATCAAAAACGTATCCCTGGAAATGAAATCCTGCCACGCCTGCATGGCCCGGGCTTGGTGTTCCTCTGTGCCCTGGAAGCAAATGGAATACTCCTCGGCAACGGCTTGGGGCTGTTTCTTGCCCATGCTCAATGGCTGGGCCGCCAGAACACGCATGCCCTGGGGTAATTGTCCGTCCATGCGCGTCAGGATGTCCTCTTCGCTCAATTCCTCCCGAAAATAGATATTCACCCACTCGGCCTGACTGCCGACCCCCACGGGCAGGGCCATGCCAAAGGACATGAGGGGCATGGGATGAAATCCGGCGGAAAAGGTTGTTGCCAACCCGGCCCGACGCAGGGCCCGCTCGAAAATTCTCTGCAGTTCAAGCTGGCTCAGATAAATGGACAATCCCATTTTCCGATACCACACCCGGTAATGGCAGGCCTTGTGGATCAACTTCTCCTGATCCGGGTTGGGCACATCTTCGCACGGTTCCTCATGGTGTTGATCCCTGTCCGCATTGTTCAGAATCGGTTGCAAGGGGGATTCGGTCTGGGTGAGGATGGATGCCTGTCCGTCCATACCGCACACACCGCAATGACGGCAGGGGTTGTACCTGCAGTCCGGGGAAGATTTCTCCCCCAGGGCCCTTGCGCGTTCCGTGCGTAAAAACCGTTTGCTCACCCCGGCATTGATATGATCCCAGGGCAAAGCAGCTTCCAGGTCACGACCCCCGATATATGCCTCGGGATCACACCCGCATTCGTCCATGGCCTCCAGCCAGAGGTCCAGACAGAGGTGATCGGACCAGCTGGAAAACAAGGCCCCCTTGTGAAACGCCCTGGCAATGACCTGCGCCAGCTTCCTGTCACCTCGTGAAAAAATGCCTTCCAGAAAACTCATGTGCGAATGATGCCATTTGAGGTGCAAAAACCCGTAGGGCTTGAAGATCTCTCTGAGGTATTGGAGCCGTTCTTCAATTTCCTGCACGGTTATCTGGGGTTCCCACTGAAACGGGGTAAAGGGTTTGGGCACAAACGGGGAAATGGCTGCCGTGATCTGCATGCGTTTGGCCTTTTTCCCGGCCGTATCCCGCACTTTCAGACAGAGATCCAGGATCCCGTCCAGGTCTTCCCTGGTTTCCGTGGGCAGACCGATCATGAAGTAGAGCTTGATGCTCTGCCACCCATGGGCAAAGACCATGCGGGAATGCTCCAGAATTTCTTCCTGGGTGATCCCCTTGTTGATAACATCCCGGAGTCGCTGGGTTCCGGCCTCGGGAGCCACGGTCATGCCCGTATGCCGGATCTCGGCCATGCGGGTGAGAAGGGATTCGTTGACCGATCCGGCCCGCAGGGATGGCAGGGAAATGGAAACCTGCTGGCTTCTGCACTGGGCAAAGGTCTGCATGAAAAGCTTCTGAAATGCGGAAAAATCACCCGTACTGAGCGAAAGAAAGGAGATCTCCTCATACCCTGTTTGTTCAAGCCCCTGGTCGATAATGCGTTTGAGCTCGTCCAGGGAGCGCTCGCGCACCGGCCTGTACACCATGCCCGCGTGACAGAAACGGCATCCCCGGGTACATCCCCGGGCGATTTCCACGGTCAATCTGTCATGTACCGGTTTCCCGTAGGGAAGAATCTGTTTCACGGGAAAATCAATGGTATTGATATCCGCCACACTGCGCCTTTCCGGCATGGGCAGATCCGGATAAAGGGGACGCAAGGGCTTCCCCGGCCCCTCGTCCTGGAAAAAGGCAGGAATATACACCCCGGCAATGGATGCCATTTCCCGCAACATGGCTTCACGGGAAAGTTGGTTTCTTTTGCCGCTTCGAATGACATCCATCAGATCCATCAGGGTCTCTTCACCATCACCCAGAACCATGACATCACAAAACGGGGCCACGGGTTCGGCGTTCAACGTACACCCACCACCGGCAATGATCAGGGGATCTCCATCGCCACGATCCCTGGACCACAGGGGAATACCGGCCAGATCAAGCATGTACAGGATGTTCGTATAGCAAAGTTCATGGGTGATGCTAAAGGCAATGGCATCCAACTCCCCCAGGGGGGTATCCGACTCCAGGGACGCCAGGGGTGTCTGGTGCTCCTTGAGAATGGCAGCCACCTCTTGGGTGGGCGCAAAAACCCGTTCCGCCCAGACATCATCCCTCTGGTTGGCAATCTCATAGAGAATTTTCTGGCCGAGATAGGACATGCCCACATCGTAAAGATCCGGAAAAGCCAGGGCAAGGTGGACCGCGACCTTGTGTGGATCCTTGTGCACGGCATTGATTTCGTTGCCAAGATAATGGCTGGGCCTGGGAAACAGGGGCAGGAGTTCTTTCATGGTAGTGACGCTCGATAAGTGACGGTTGGCAGACACGCAAAAGGCACAAAGGAGCGGCAAAATTCCTTTGTGCCTTGGGAAGCCACGAAAAACAGCAAACAACTATTTTCTGAAAAGATCACCAATATTGGAGACGTTGCCGCCTCCCTGACCGAGATTTTCAAGGTTGCGAAGATCATTGGCCGTGGAAAGGGTCAAATTGCTGGATGCCTCGAGATATTTGGTCTTGAGCTCCTCGGGAACCGATTTATACTGGTAAAGGACATGCTCCATGGAGATTTCGCCCTCGATTTCATTGTCAAAAGGATAGCCAAAAGGCAGGAGCATCATCTGCACTCCACCCTGCTGGGTGGGTATGGTCTGCAAAATGGCTGGGTCCTGAATTTTGTTGTTCTCGACATCCCATTTGCCAATGACCATATCGCCATTGATAAGTTTAACCAGACGGATTTCAAGGGCCATGAGTTTCTCCTTGGAAGGAAGTATGTTCAAAGGTTGATTGTATACGCAAAAACGATCATGCAAATTATGTATTCATCCAGAGACTGTCAAGGCAAGGCCCTGAAGCAAGATTGTTTCACAGGCAGGAAACAGCCCAACTTGTCCCCATGGCAAACCAAAACCAGGAGCCATAACCATCTTGAAATCCCTTCCAAAGGATGCCAGACTTGACCCGGTACAACCTTCATGCTGCATTCCAAACAAGGAGAAACCTGTATGCTCAAGCCATGTCGCCTGCTCCTTTTGCTCATGTTCTGGTCGATGTTTTGCGTTTTTGCTCCTGCTGGTCCGGTCCTTGCCGTTATTTCGGAAGTGACCCTGTTTCCGGATTCGGCAACCATCAAGGAACAGGGAACCATTACGGTAACCACTGTCGGGGATAAGCGTTTGGGGGAGATCATACTCCCTGGACAGGCTGATCCCTCTTCCCTGACGTTATTTCCCCCCAAGGGGGTTGCCTTGACCGATTTGTCTCCAACATCCGTTGTTGTAACAGATTCCCGCCAACTCGCCGAACTCAGGAAGGAATTACAGGCTCTTGATGCGCGCAAGGGACGGCTTGAAGCCCGCAACAAGGCGCTTGGGGCACGCATCGATTTCTGGCGGTCACGTCAGAATACCACGCAGGGATCACTTGATGCATTCAGAAAAATGGCCTTGACCATGGATCAGGAAATAGAAAAGGCCATGATCGAAACCCATCATATAGCCAACGAATTGAAAAAAAATGCGCAAGACATCGAAAGAATTCAAAAACGCATGGCCGCCATTCAAGGGTCCCAAACCAAAAACTGGAAAATTCTTCTTGGATTTTCACCCGGCCCCCGAACCGCTCTTCCCTGCTCCTGGTCATACTCGGTCAAAGAATGCGGTTGGAACCCTCTTTACCGTCTTGAAGCCCTGCCAGCCCGCAACAAGGTCCTTTTCACCTGGCAAGCCCTTGTGCATCAGGGGACGGGCAGGGATTGGAACAATGTGCAACTGTCCCTGGCAACGGGCAAAACCCACATGCATTCCACGCCGCCGCGCATCAGACCGTGGATTCTCAAACCGCGGCAACCCGTGGGGATTGACAGCAGGTCGTACATGCTGGAAGAAGCAGCAATGCCTCGTGCGGCCATGCAGCAAGTTACCAAGGCGGCTGCCAACCAGGCCGTGGAACAGCGCAAGGGAACCTATTCCACCTGGGATCTCGGATCCCGAACCATTGTGGCGGGCGACCATGTCCGGCTCGGCATCAAGGAAGCTGTCTGGCCCGCGTCATTTGCCTATATCATCCGACCAAGCGTGAGCGGCTTCGGATTCCTGCACACCCGGATCACCCCTCGCACAGCCCTCGACCTTCCCCGTGGCGAGGCCATGTTTCTGGTAGATGGCGCATTCCTGCATAAACAGGCCTTTTCCTTTTCCGGAAAGCAGCTCGACCTTTTTTTCGGACCCGATCCTCTGGTCCAGGCCAAATCCGTGCTCCGGGACAAACAAACCGGAAGCACCGGTGTATTCTCCCAAAAAGCAACATGGACATGGGACTGGGACCTGCTCATCACCAACAACAAGTCCCAGGCCATCAAGGCGATGGTCGAGGAACCACGGCCCATTTCCCGCGACAAGGATATCGTCCTGACCGTTTCCGGCACGCCGGCGCCTGCCAAGGAACATGATGCACCGGAAATCATGCACTGGTCCCTGGACCTTGACCCTGGAACCAATGCCACCCTTTCCGTGCATGTCGAAGCCAAGGCCCCCAAGGACATGATTGTTGATCCGGGATGGCGCTGGTAATCCCCCACAATGCGATGCATTGTGTCGAAGAACGGGAAAACCGGCCAACACGGTTGCCCAACCCGTACGGCTTCCCATGTCAGGAAGACAAGGGATCTTTCTCATTTAACCAACAAGGAAAACATATGCGCGACGTGAACGTCAACGATGTAATCAAGGAATTCAACCGCTATTATCTGGATGCAACCCTGGAAGAAGAATTGGCCATTCTGGGCATTGGCCCGCACCGTACTTTCAAACGGGAACAATTTTCCGAATTGTACAAGCCCCTGTTTTTGACCTTGTGGGTCCATGCCCTGGACAAGCTTCACCAGGATGTTTCGGACACGGTCAGGGACGCCTATCTCAAGGGACTGAAGGAATGCTTTCGCAAACAAAAAGGAGAATACGAACGCATGGTTGGCCTGGTCATGGAATATGAAGCCATGCTCGCCGATTTTTCCCCAACAGCCTTTGAGTTCACGGCAACGCAGATTGTCAATAAGATCTCCAGAAACAAAGATGCCAGGGAACAACAGGCCCAACAGCTTGCGGTAAGAATGATGGAACGCCTTGCTGCCTTTGAAGCCATGCTCAGTGACCTGTCCATTTCCCCGGCCTCCTGATCATCATGCCCTTTCCGGCATGTGCCAAAGATCCAAAACACCAGGGGCCGTGTCAGATTTTTCTGACACGGCCCCTGGTGTTTTGGCAGTCCGGCTCTTGCGGGAGCAAATACTGATCACACGACTATGATGCCGAATTGCTCGCCGATGAGGTCGTGGTGGACGAGGTCGTGGAGGAGGTGGAGGACTTTTCCTTGCTCCCGTTGCCCGAAGAACTGGGTGACGAGTGTTTGTTGCAATAATCCGTCACATACCAACCACTCCCTTTGAGGACGAACGAGGTATGGGAAACAATCCGTTTGGAATCACCCGTACAAATGGGACAGGGAAAATGTTTTTCCTCAAACCCGCTCTGCCACTCTTCGAAAATGTGACCGCAATCTTCACAGCAATACTCGTAAATAGGCATTATCCTACTCCATTGTATTCCGGATATTCATGGAAATACCCGGGTTGACCCTGACAAAATATCTGAACACCCGCAAAGCGGGTGTTACACCTAACGGGGCTGCATCCTTTACCCGCAAAAAAGGCCAACAAGCATGGTACGCGCGGACACCCCGAGACACGCCCAACCTTGCCAGCTCCTGTGATAAACGGACGGGTATATATATTGAGCAGAATTTCCTTCTGTCAACCTCAAGGGAGCACTTTTTCCGTCTTCTTGAACATGACAGCAAAATGCCCCAGGGCCGTCAGAGCAAGGACAACCGCTGGAAACACAGGTACAAATGGCGGCTGACCCAGGCATCGGTGGCCGCATAAACCTGTTGTTTCCGGGTCAGGACCGATCGACCCCAATTACTGCGTTGCGCCCCTTTGCCAATGCGAAAGCCCAGAAAATTGGCAGACATGTTCCTGAGACCGCGGGTCATAAAACCATGCTGGTTGCTGATGACACTCAAATCCACAAACCCGCCGGCATGAAAACACCTGTGCGCATTAAGGCCTTTGATATCATCACGCACGGCAACCCCGGCCTTGACGATGGACTCATCTGTCAGAAGGGAAACAAGGGGATCCACAAGAGATGTCTTGGTGAGCTGAAAAAGATACACGCAATCACTGCCTGCAAGCTGCAAAAGGGCCGGCCGAAAGGACTGGCCCTTTTTAAAGGCCGGTTTGGTTTCCGTATCAAAACCCAGGACCCTTTCGCGCGATAAGCACGCGCACGCATAACCCACATCCTCTGGATCGGTCACCAGGGTAATGGGACCATCATAGTGGCGCAGGGGAAAATCATTGATCATCTCCCTGGGCAAACGCTTGCGCGTGGGAAAAGATGCAGGTGTCATGGCAGACATCCTCCCCCTTTGATCGCGTCATTGCCTCCTGCCCCTATCAAAGCCCCCCACGGGGCATTTCGTTTTCCCATGTGCATCAATCTGTGCATATCCTTTTCAAAGTTACAACAACCACACGAAGCGTGCCTTGGAGGAGGCATCGTATCACCCGGATGCCCCGGCTGCGTGCATCAATAAAACGATCAGTCAAAACCTGTCCCACTCCACCCTGACGGAGGGGCAGGACAAACAGCCCTATCTGGTCAGATGCCTGTAGCGGATTCGCTTGGGAATCTCGGCATCCTTGCCCAGTCGTTTGCGCTTGTCCCTTTCGTATTCGGAATAGTTGCCCTCGAACCAGACCACACGGCTGTCGCCTTCAAAGGCCAGGATGTGGGTGGCAATGCGATCCAGAAACCAGCGATCATGGGAAATGATCACCGCGCATCCCGGAAAGTTCTCGATACCGTCTTCCAGGGCCCGGATGGTGTTCACATCAAGATCGTTGGTCGGTTCATCCAGCAGGAGCACATTGGCCTCCCTGGTGAGCATGAGGGCCAGGTGCAAGCGATTTCGTTCCCCGCCCGAGAGCATGCCCACCTTTTTCTGCTGGGCCGCTCCGGAAAAATTGAATTTGCCCACATAGGCGCGGGAATTGATCTCACGACCGCCGATAGTGAGGATATCCGATCCGCCTGAAACCATTTCCCAAACGGTTTTTTCCGGATCAAGGCGTTCGCGTTCCTGATCCACATGGGCCAGGCGTACGGATTCACCTACCCGGATCGTTCCCTTGTCCGGTTGTTCCTGTCCGGTAATCATCTTGAACAAGGTTGATTTCCCGGCGCCATTGGGTCCAATGACCCCGATAATGCCACCGGGAGGCAGCAAAAAGCTCATATCCTCCACCAGAATCGTGTTGCCATACCCCTTGGTGACCTGATCCGCCTCAATGACCATATCACCAAGACGGGGACCCGGTGGAATGAACAGGCTCATGTCGTTGATCTGTGCGCGCTTGCCCTGCCCAAGGAGCGACTCGTAGGCCGTGATTCTGGCCTTGGATTTGGCATGCCGTCCCTTGGGAGACATGCGTATCCATTCAAGTTCATTTTTGAGGGTCTTCTGTCGGGCGCTTTCCTGTTTTTCCTCCATGGCCAGGCGTTGCTGTTTCTGCTCCAGCCAGGAGGAATAATTGCCCTTCCAGGGAATACCCCGGCCACGATCAAGTTCCAGAATCCACCCGGCCACATTGTCCAGAAAATATCTGTCATGGGTCACGGCAATGACCGTTCCCGCGTACTGCTGGAGATGGTGTTCCAGCCAGGCCACGGACTCGGCATCCAGATGGTTGGTGGGCTCGTCCAGGAGAAGAATATCGGGTTTCTGGAGCAGCAACCGGCACAGGGCGACCCGCCGTTTTTCGCCGCCCGAAAGAACCCTGATGGGGGTTTCGGGCTCGGGACACCGCAGGGCATCCATAGCCATTTCAAGACGGGAATCAAGCTCCCAGGCATCGCATGCGTCCAGACGTTCCTGGACCTCACCCTGCCACTCTATGAGTCTGGTCATTTCATCATCGGACATGGGTTCGGCAAACCGGGCATTGATGGCATTGAACTCCTCAAGCAGGGCAACGGTTTCCCCCACGCCCTCCTCCACGATCTGCCGGACATTCTTGTCCGGATCAAGACGTGGTTCCTGCTCCAGATATCCGATGGAATACCCGGGAGAAGCCACGATCTCCCCTCCGAAATCCTGATCTTCTCCGGCCATGATCCGTAGCAACGTGCTTTTTCCCGCTCCATTCAAACCGAGCACCCCAATCTTGGCCCCGTAAAAAAAGGAAAGGGAAATGTCTTCGATGATTGGCCTTTTGTCGTGGTGTTTGGTCACCCGGACCATGGAATAGATGATCTTGTTGGGTTCGTCGCTCATAAATGATGTGTTTCCGGTTGGTTGATGGTTGGATTGTCCGGAACGTCGGGAGTGACATCCGAACAAAGCGGTTTGTGAAGCATGATCACGTCCTTGTCCACCCTATTCAGGCGCGCGGACAGATGCGTTGCCAGCCAGATAAAAGTCGGATGGGAGAAAAAACTGATATGGGTCAGATCGCGTATATAATGCCAGTTGGCAAAGGCCTGTTGGTCCAAAACCAGCTTGGTCATGATGGCCAGTACTCCGCCGGGACGCAAACAGGCCCATAACCTGTCGAGTTCCCCGGCTGGATCACTCAGGTGCTCCACAACTTCGGTTGCAGTAATGAAGTCGTATGTCCGGGTGAGCAGTTCTGGCCTGCAGGCGTAATACTTGTCATAGATGGCAACCTGGTAGCCCATTTCCTCAAGCATGACCGAAAGAGTCGGTCCCGGCCCGGAACCAAAATCGAGCCCCTGGCATCCAGACGGCACCACTGCCTGCAAGGGTCGGGCAAGCCTGGACAGGAAACAACGATACCCCTCATCCGCGGGATCATTGCGGTGGGTGTCGTATCTTGCCTTTTCCGCCGAAGGATCAAGATGAAACCGCAACGGCACATGAACGAGCTGACATCGGGAACAGCAATAATATTCCCGAACCCTGTCGGCAAAAAACAGGCTCACCTCATGGTGACCACAAAGGGGACAATGCATGGAGTTCAAGAAGATATCGGGGTAACGCTATAGGCTGCAAGCAGGAACGTTATGACGAACAAACAAGCTCAAGGGCGTTTTCCACCGTATCCATGATGGAATCCACGACCCTGATCTTTTTCCAGGTCAGAAAACGGTAGTACTCCTCCTCTATACCGTTGCAGGCGACCACATCAATGCGTTCAGTAAGGATGAGGGAACACAGGTCATCGGCCGAGGCCTGGGGCAGCACCATGGTACGGGTGGCAACGACAGTGTTGTTGTCATCGGTTGTGACAATAAGGACTTCGGGCGCCATATCAAACCGGGGGGCCACCTCGCCACCGGAAACAGGTACAAGAATCTTCATGGATGCGTTCTCCTCCAACGCACAGGCATGCAACCCAATCCCGCACAACCAGAGCTATGCCCAAAAGCACAAGAACAGGAACGCTCCAGGTAGGTTTGCGGCTTACGACAGAGGGAATATGCCAAGGATTGCATACAGCATACAGTCCTGGAAGTCCTGTCATGATAACCAGATCGGGGTTTCAGAAAACTAGTCCAGCTGGTGCTTTTTCATTTTACGCCACAACGTGGACCGGCCCCACCCCAACATGTCAGCTGCCCGGGATTTGCGTCCGCCGGCACGGACCAGAGCGTCCATGATCATTTGTCGTTCCATAACCTCCCAGTTCTCCACGGCATACACTGACTGGAAATGGCTCTGGGAAAGAGGGGACTCAACCGGCTGGGGGGAAGAATGCTCGGTCTCAAGGTCACGCACATACGCGGGCAAGTGCCGCATACCCAGCTCCTGGCCCTGACATACTGTGACTGCATACTCAATAATGTTACGAAGTTCCCGGACATTGCCGGGAAAGGAATAGGAAGCGAGCCGCCGCATGGCCTCGGCATCAAATCCGATGATATTTTTCTTGAGCTGTTCGGCCATCTGGCGAACAAAATGGTTGATCAAGAGGGTCAGATCCTCACCCCTGTCACGCAATGGCGGCATTTCCACCCGAATGACGTTCAGCCGGAACAAGAGATCCTGACGGAACCGGTGGTCCCTGACCATGGCTTCAAGATCCCGGTGCGTGGCGGCAATGACCCGGACATTGACCTTTCTTCCGCGGGTACTGCCCAGAGGGTAAATGACCTTGTCATCAAGAAAGGTCAACAGCTTGACCTGTAGGGCCATGGGGAGATCCCCCACTTCCGTCAAAAACAAGGTGCCGTTGTGGGCCAGCTTGAACCATCCCGGCTTGTTTTCCACGGCACCGGTAAAGGCACCCTTACGGTGACCAAATAATTCCGATTCAAGCAGATTTTCCGGCAAGGCGCCGCAATTGACCTTGATGAATGGCCCCTTGGCCCGAGCCGAGTGCTGATGGATGGCCTCGGCCACAAGATCCTTGCCAGTGCCTGTTTCTCCGGTAACGAGTACCGATGAATCCGTCTGGGCAATGACCGGAAGAATCTGAAAAACCTTGTCCATGGAAGGACATTGACCAATGATCTGCTTGTATCCCGAGGACTCGATCTTGGTCTCTTCTACGTGCCGAGCCGGACGAAGATCTTCAACCGCATCCATGTAACCCAGCAGGGTGCCGGCCTTATCCCGAATGGTGGCAAGGGTATGCCGCGTGGGAATCTTCTGCCGATTCTTGTCCAAGATATTGCCGTCAAGACAGATGCTTTCCGTCCCCACCTCGTGATTTTTCACCGGACATTGTTCCATGCACAAATTGCCACGGCACACATGATAGCAGGGTTTGCCCTGAATGGCGCTTCGGTTGAATCCGGTCAGGCCTTCCATGGCCGTATTCATGAACAGAATCTGCAAGTCCGGAGAGATGACGGCGACCCCGACAGGCAACGGATCAAACAGGACGGCCAAATGCCGTGGCGATGCAAATATCCTGGAAAGTTCTACGGGGAAAAAAGTCATCTCTCTAGATACCCGGTCAGCTAATACAGCCCATGATTTCTGCCACAACAACAATCATGTCATAATATACGTCACAAACGTTCACGAGGCAAACATGCCGGACACGATGATGGCCTGTAAAACATTTGTCAAATTATTTGCCGTGCGATTCGCCTGTTCCAGGATGGCATCATGGGAGGTTTGGGCCATACAATCCGGGAGATTCTTGTTTGTCAGACACGAAAGGCCTATGACCTTGACACCCATATGATGAGCAGCGATTGCTTCCATAACCGTGGACATGCCAATGGCGTCCCCACCCAAGAGACGATACGCCCGCGTTTCAGCCGGGGTCTCCAGACAGGGGCCATGAACGCCGACATACACCCCTTGCTCCAACCTAACGCCCACATCCAGAGCCACATCCAGTACCTTGTCACGCAAAACAGGGCAATACACCTCGGTCATGTCCGGGAAACGCGGTCCCCAGGCATCCACATTGGCTCCCACCAGAGGGTTGGTGCCCATAAGATTGACATGATCCGTAATGAGCATGATGCCCCTCACTTCAAAAAGTGGGTTGAGGGCACCAGCTGCATTGGTTAAAATAATCGTGTTCACGCCAAGACCGGCCAGCACCCTGGTTGCAAAGCAGACCTCATCAGGGGAATAGCCCTCATACAAATGGTTGCGCCCCTGGAGAACTAGGCAATCTGTTTGTCCATGCCGAACAATACCCAGGCGGCCGGTGTGGCCCTTGACGGTCGAGCGGGGAAATCCCGGAATGTCCTCAAAATCAAGCCACAGTGCCGATGAGAACATGTCCACGAAGCTACCCAGCCCACTTCCCAGAGTAATGCCGAGCACAGGAGAATAACCAGGAGCAAATCTTTTTTGAATATGATTGACAGCGGTCTGGACTTTTTTGCTTTTTTGCATGAAGATTAAACCTTTAGGTTGAGGTAAACTGTCCAGGCAATATGTCAAACTTGCCTGCCAGATCACTTTGCACAACGAACTTTAAAAAAATAAAAAAAACGAATGGATATTGCAACTCTTTTTGGGATCATCATTGGTTTTTCGTTGGTCATCGGAGCAATTGTACTGGGAGGTACAACAGCTATTTTCATCAATATCCCCGGCATGATGATCGTCGTGGGGGGAAGTTTTGCAGCCACGTGTGTCAACTTCCCGATGGGAGAAATTGTCCAATCCATCAAAGCGGCCATCAAAATTTTCAGTTCAAGAAAGACAACAACCAATGAAGTTGTCACCACCATGGTGCGCATAGCCGAGATAAGTAGACGCGAAGGCTTGCTGGCCCTTGAAAACATCAAGACGCAAAATCCTTTTCTCAAAAAAGCTTGCCTGCTCATTGCGGACAATGCTGATTCTAACGTCATCAGGGATGCTCTGCGCATTGAAATCGCCTCCATGAAAAAACGTCATGCCATCTGTCAGGATGTTTTCAAAAAATTAGCAACCTATTCCCCTTCTTTTGGCATGATCGGTACACTCATTGGGCTTGTACAAATGCTTTCAAGATTGAGTGACCCCTCAGCCATCGGACCGGCCATGGCCGTTGCGCTATTGACTACCTTCTACGGCACCATTATGTCGACACTCATCTTTCAACCTTTGGCTGGAAAACTCAAAAGCAGGAGTCTCCACGAAAGCCTTCATCTTGAGATCATTTTTGAAGGCGCAAAATGTATTCTCGAGAACAATAACCCTCGTACTGTCTACGACAAACTCTCATCATTCGTACCCCCACAGGAAAGGCGCTATGATAGATGACCTCAACGATTTCAACCAGAACGACGAAGAGGAAGAGGAGCTCCAAACCTGGCAAACAACCTTTGCCGATCTGACCACCCTACTTCTGGTCTTCTTTGTCTTGCTCTATTCCATGTCCTATATAGACAAAGGAAAATATTTGGCTTCATTTTCATCCATCAAGGCAGCTTTGGGTACGGTCACGGGTAGTCCCATTGTTCTCCAGAATGATGCAAACGGCGTCTTCATGGATGAAGTCCAGAAATACCGTCAAATCATGGCGGAACAGGAAAACAACTTCTCCAGCTTTCAACAGTTCAGCACAGAACATGGTATTGAGGGTATTATCGGAGCGAATCTCGAATCAGGCATCATTACTCTCAAAGCTCCGGCAGATACCCTTTTCAAATCCAATTCTGCCACATTGACCCCGGAAGCCATTCGGGTCATAAGTTTACTTAAAGACTATTTTCTGATTCATCATGACCTCAAAATCAATATCAAAGGGCATACAGACGACCTGGTGCCTGCACCAGGAGGCCGCTGGAAGGACAACTGGGAATTGTCGTCCATGCGCGCGGTAGCCGTTCTCAAACTGTTACTCAAACTCGGCATCAAGCCCCAACGGCTGACGGCCACAGGAATGGGTTCCTTTCAGCCGGCATTTCCCAACAACACTCCGGAAAATCGCGCCAAAAACAGACGAGTCGAGTTTATTCTGGAAAAAATGATTGGAGGAGGGACCCTGCCGTGAGAACAAATGATTTCACCATTGAGTACACGCCGAGCTCGCAACGAAAAACCCTGCGGGTCACTCCACGTGGTCAATTATCCATTCGCTTGGGACCATCTGGCCAGCTTTTTCCCATTCGCAACATCAGCGCAGGAGGTATCAGCATTGCCAAGAACAGTCAGGATGCACCCAAAATCGCTCCCAATATGATCCTTGAGATTGCCATCATCCAAAACGGTAAGGTGCTCATTGACAAAGTGGACATGCAATGTGTGCATATAACGCCTTCAAGCCTTGGCGGAGCTTTTATTAATCTCCCCCCACGCACGGAAATCCTGCTCGACAAATTGATACTGGAAATTCAAAAACAACAGATCAACGAAAAACAAAGAAGCCACTATTGTGATACGCAAAAAACATAAAATACTCATCGCCAATCGAGGTGAAATCGCTGTGCGCATCATCCAGGCATGTGTCAAGCTCGGCCTGGATTTTGTCTGCGTGCATACCGAGGTCGACAAACACTCACGTCATTGCAGTCTGGCCCGGGAATTGGGCAAGGGAAAAAGCCTTTATGCCATCAGTTCCTATCTGGATGCCAATGAAATGTTTGCCGTGGCCGATGCCTCCGGAGCTACGGCCATTCACCCCGGTTACGGTTTTTTTGCCGAGGATTACAGGTTTGCCAGACGCGCGGTCCAGCGCAAAAGAAAACTCGTTTTTATCGGCCCCTCATGGCAGGTCATCCGCGAGCTGGGAGACAAGATCAACACCAAGCGACTGGCGCGCCGGCTGGGTATCCCCACGGTTCCGGGATCAGATCGTCCCATGCACGACGAGATTGAGGCCGAAGAACTGGCCAAAAACCTCTTTGCCTTCCAAAAAGAACAGGGCATTGCCAATCCCGTTGTTCTGGTCAAGGCATCGGCTGGCGGCGGCGGTATGGGCATTGAGGAAGTTGATGACTTCGACAAATTCAGAACCGTGCTCCGTTCGATCAGAAACTACGCCAAACGCCAGTTCCGGGATGACGGCGTACTCATTGAACAACGCATCTTTGATTTCAACCATCTCGAGGTCCAGATCGTGGCGGACCGAAGTGGCAAGCACATTGTGCACTACGGCACCCGCAATTGCTCTATCCAGAGCACAGGACGCCAAAAACGTCTCGAAGTTGCACCGGGATTTACGCCACAGCAGATTTCGTACGCATTTGACGCCCAAAAAGTCATGGCCGACATCACGGAATATTCATTGCGCATGGCCCGTGAAGTCGGCTATGATAATGTGGGAACCTGGGAGTGGATTGTCAGCCCCACGGGAGAACCATTCCTCATGGAGGTCAACACGAGAATCCAGGTTGAAAACGGGGTTTCAGCGGCCATTGCCCGGCGTCGCAATGTCAAGAAAGTGGACATCATAGCTGAACAGATCCGGCTTGGGCTGGGCGAACCCCTCGGGTACACCCAAAAGGATGTTTCTTTTGAAGGCGTGGGGATCGAGTACCGCATTATTGCCGAAGACCCGCACAACGGATTTGCGCCTTGGGTCGGGACCATTGAAAAATTTGCGTGGGAACAAAAACTGTGGGCGGACGTATACACCCATGTCCCCCTGCATACCACCTATGAAATACCGACGGAATACGATCCCAATCTCGCCCTGGCGATCATTTGGGGAGCCGACCTGGAACAAGCCAAACAACGCGGCATAACCTTTCTTGAACAATTGCAGCTTGAAGGGCGCAATGCTTCGGGAGAACCCCTGCGCTCCAACGTGGAATATCTCAAGGAAATGACCGCGAACATTCTCCTGTTTTGAACATGCCTTCATGGTGGCAACCGCTGCTTCGCAACAATAAACACTCCAACTCAATTCGGATTGTATGGATATAGAAAAGCAATTGCATGAACTCCAGGAACGGCTGACATATATCAAGGATGTCTTCGGTTCCAAAGAGAATGAAAACATACGGCTCTTGGACTCCAAACTAACGGAATTCATGCATAAACAGCATGATCTGGCTTCCAAGGATGCCATCAGGCATTTCCGGTCGCTGGAAGACCTCTTCACGTTTCTGGAAAAAAAGCTTGAATATCAACTAACCCCCATGGACAAGGTCCGCATTGTCCGCCATCCGCAACGCATCTGCCTCAAGGACATCCTGGAAAACGTTTATGACAATTATACCGAAATCGGCGGTCAGGATGAGTGCAGTATAGATCCCAGCATGCTGATTGCCAGGGCCTACATCACTCGGCGGCGAGGGAAAAAAATCTATCACCAGCCTGTCATGGTCATTGGTCAGGAAAAGGGACACGGGCAGGAATTTCGCAATGGCGGCTCGGTCAAGCCGTGGGGAAACGCCAAGGCCCTTCATTACATGAAGGTTGCCGAAACCGAAGGCATCCCCATCCATACGTTCATCTTCACTCCAGGGGCCTACCCTCTTGAAGACTACCCGGGTGCGGCCCAGCAAATTGCCAAGAACCTTTATGAAATGGCCGGGATACGCGTACCAATTATCTCCGTCATATCAGAGGGAGGATCGGGTGGAGCCGAAGCCATAGGCCTGGCTGACACCCGCCTCATGCTTTCCCACGGGTATTATTCTGTCATCTCTCCCGAAGGAGCTGCTGCCATTGAGGGAAGACTGCGTGCGGGAAAACGAGCCACGCAAGGGTTGATTGAAAAATGCGCCAGCCAACTCAAAATCACGGCAACCGACAATCTCGCCCTAGGTACCATAGATGGGATCATCAAGGAACCTGATCTTGGGGCAAGACCAAATCATTTTAATTTTTTCAAGGAGTTGCGTCGCCAGATTATCCGTAGCACCGATGAACTCGTCCTTGACGTCAGGGGCATGAAGCTGTTGCGCAGTCTGGCTCTGCGAAAATTAGAAAGCGATGACGTTTATGTCCGCTGGGGATTAACGTCCAGGGCCAAAGATCGTCTGATATGGAGACGATACAAGAAATACCGTAAAATGACCCAAAAGGCCTTCAAGGACAAGCGGTCGGTCTGGCGCAAGGGGTACGATGGTATTTACGACTTTGGATGGGGTATCTATTCATTTTTCCGCTATGATTTCTTTGCCAAGCATCAACGAAAAGTGTCCCGGCTGGCTGAAGATGTCCAGGCCGAACTCCAGGTGCTTGTTGATCGGTCGGAAAAATACTGGCGCAAACGCCTCAAGGACAAACTTCCATTTATTCATCGCAAGGACAAGGAAATCAAGGAAGAACTGACCACATTGTCCTCATGGGAAGCACGGCCCGGCAATACCGGCAACGGGTGGGCCTATGTCAGCCCCCAGGCCAAGCGGGACCGGACCATAACCTGTCCCAACAGCTCGCAGCATGGCTGTCTGGATCAATGGGCACCGGATCTGTTTGATGAAAATGCCGGCGTTTGCGCTTTTTGCGGCCATCACTTTCCCATGGAATATGAATGGTATCTGTACAACGTGTTTGATCCAGGCTCCATCTTCAAATTCAATCAGCAACTTGAAGCCGGCAACCCCTTGCATTACGAGGGACTTGACCTCAAACTGGAAGAGGCCAAAAAAAAGACCGGCCAAAAAAGCGGATGCATGACCTTTGAAACCCGCATCAAGGGGATTACCTTGAATGTGGCCATGTTCATGGCCACATTCAGAGGCGGCAGCGTGGGCGCTGCCGAAGGGGAAAAGTTCATCCGAGCCATTGAATTGGCTCGCAAGCGCCATCTGCCCTTTCTTGCCTATGTACATGGCACGGCTGGCATCCGCATTCAGGAAGGCACCAACGGCGTCATCCAGATGCCCCGGTGTACCATGGCCGTGCGCAGATATCTGGAATCCGGTGGGCTGTACATTGTTCTTTATGACAACAACTCATATGCTGGCCCTGTTGCGAGTTTTCTGGGATGCTCTCCCTATCAGTTCGCGGTTCGATCATCCAACATAGGATTTGCCGGTCCCGGAGTCATCAAGGAAACAACAGGCCTGGACATCCCCCCGGACTATCACAAAGCCTACAAGGCCCTCTCTCGGGGGCATATCCAGGGTATCTGGGATCGCAGAGAAATCCGCAGCAATCTTCACCAGGCCCTGCTGACCATGGGTGGACGCAATCTTTACTACCGGTAGCCCGGTCTACATGCAGGACCCACCATCAAGAGGATTCAAGCCTTGCTCAATATAAAAAATCTGTTGCATGAACTCAAAGAAGCCCCCTATGAGGAGATATCCGTCAAGGCTCCTCATTGCGGCATCGTGGAGACCATTATCCAGGAAACCGGAACTCGCGTTCACGGAGTTTCAGGGACATGGAAAGAAAACCCAGGCACCCTGCTGGGGACCATCAATCGGGAACACAACAAGAAACCCATTTATGCGCCCCAAAATGGAATGATCGTTGAGATTGCCGATGTTCACAATGCGTTTGTGGAAGCAGGAACCCCCATCTTCCGCATCCGCCATTTTCTGACCAAGGATGAGGTCATCCAGCGCATTCTCAAACAAGCCCTGCACCTCTTTCGGGCCCCGGAAAAGGGAAAATATTATTTCAGCCCTGAAATAGACACCAAAATCAAGGCCAAGGGATGTCGGTCGGTTGTTGTTCGACCAGGCGATGACATTTTCATTCTTTCACGCATGAAACGTGAAACCAGCATCCCCTATCAGGGGCAGGAAGGCTTTATCTATACCATTTATTTCGAGCCAAGCAAAAGTGTGAACAGCAACGAACCCCTCATCGGAGTTTGTCCCCAACAAGAACTTCCCTCGATTCGCGAAGTTGTGGCTCGCATCCAGAGCGAATGGGAAGAGGAGGAATAACCTATGGGCCGATTTCTGCAGATACGCGTCATGGCGTATACCTATGACAAAGAGGACATGGCCAAAGCCTGGCCCAAACTGCATGCACTGGCCTTTCCTGCAACACCATCACCATCCCTTGGCATGCCCCGCAAAAAGGGTGTTCTGGAACTTGTCGACAGTCTGGTCGATCAGGTACGGTTTGACATGATCGATGCTTCTGTACAAAACGTCCTTGGTCCGCGCATGGAACAAGCCAAACATCTGAAACAGGAACTTGAACAGGCCTTGGCCGATTGGAATCCCCAAAAGGCAAATACCCTTTCGGATAAGCTGGAAGAGCTTCTTGACGAACTCGAGAAAGAAACTCCCCTCCCCTAGCCGGATGGGAGGCTGAGGCTATCAATACATTGCGCATCACAACAACGATTTCACAAGAGGAGTGACTCTCATGGCCGGCAGTTTGAATAAGGTAATGATTATCGGGAGAATGGGAAAAGATCCTGAGATAAAATACACCCAGTCCGGAATGGCCGTCTGCAATATAACCGTGGCCACGGATGAAGGGTATGTCAAAGATGGTCAGAAGGTCGATCGGACGGAATGGCACCAGATTGTTCTATGGGGAAAACAGGCCGAATTTTGCCAGAATTATCTGGCCAAGGGGCGACTTGTTTTTGTGGAAGGCAGCTTGCAGACCCGCTCGTGGGAAGATCAGCAGGGAAACAAACGCTACAGGACGGAAATCAAGGCTTTTCGCATCACCCCGTTGGATCCCAAGCCTCAAAATGCCGGAGGCGGTGGCGGCTACGTCCAGGCACCTCAAACAGGATTCACGCAACAATCCATGTCCACTCCAGAAAGCATGCAGTCGGAAGATACCGGACCCATCTTTCCTTCAGAAGTAAGCGAGATGGATGATACGCCATTCTAGTAACAACGAAGCATGATTGCGTTACCGACGAAAAAAGAGTCCCCATAGGGACTCTTTTTTTATGCTTTGAATATGACACCACCACGTTGCTAACCTGCAATCTCCTTGAGAAGTTTGCGGGCAATATGCTTTTCAGGGAAACTGTCTTCAGCGTTAACGGCTTTGTTCAGCCATTCCCTGGCAAGATCTCCTTGCCCGTTCTGCAGGTAAGCCACTCCAAGATGATAGCATACCAAGGGAGAAGGTTCTGACTGGGCAACAATGGTTTTCAGGAGGGCTATGGATTTTTCAGTGTGTCCGAGCTGGGCATAAACCCATCCCAGGGTATCCAGAAACGGCGTGTCCGCGGAGAACCCTCCCTGCTTGAGAAGCGTTAGTGCCGCTTCAAGATTCTTCTTTGTTGGAAAATGATTGGCATAAAGGTAGGCAAGATTATTGACCGCAGGGAAAAAATGAGGATTTTTTTCCAAAGCGAGTTGATAAAACTGGCGGGCCGAGTCATATTGATTCATTTTTTCATGAAGATATCCGAGTAAAAACGCTAGGCGAAAATCATTTTCATGTGACTGTATATACGTAGAAGCAAGTTCTATTGCCTGAGCATACTTTTCTTCTTTTGTATACACATGCAATAATTTCATCAAAACAGATCGTCTGTTTTTTAAATCGAATGATTTTGAATACATATCAACTGCTTCGTCAATCTTTTGTTGAGCCGTAAAAAGATTCCCGTACAAATAATACTGCAAAGATTTGTCGGCAACTTTGTTGTCTATATATGCACTTGCTTTGGAAAATTCATTTTTTGAGATAAAAATACCAATTTTTTGTTCCAACAATAAAGAATTATCGGCATTTTTATCTATGTATTTGTCCAAAAACTCATGAGATTTAATCGTATTACCCTGTCGCGCAAAAAGTTTTGCCAATGTCAGAACGGAAAATTCCTGATAGGCCTCCACGCTTAAAGCATCAACAAGGTTTTGTTCTGCTTGAGAAAAATGTTTATTTTTTATCTGCAACCGAATCAATTTCTGAAACAGCTCCAGACGCGATGAAAAAATACCTGGAATAGACGTGAGTTGCTGAATGGCATCATCCAGTTGATTGTTTTTTTCGTAGAGTTGAGACAATAAGATGCGGGCTGCGGGGGAGTTGTTGTTTTGAATGCAATCCATGAGAATCTGACGCGCCATGGTCTCGTCGCCACGAGATAAATAAAGCCTGGCCAGGGCCACAAAGGCACGGTCTTTATGAGGCTCAAGATGGATTACTTGTCTGAACTGAAAAATACCCTGATCGATATCTCCATCCAACAAAGCTGCATTTGCAAAATAAAACAAAGCATCGCAATCAGAAGGATCATCTTTGATGATATCCTGCATGTATTCATGAACTTTGGGTTGATTCTTCTTAATATTAAAAATGGTTACAAGCAATTTTCTATACTTATTCTTGGTATGCAAAGAATCTGCACCATACATTTCATTATAAATTTTACTCAGAGCCTTATCAAATTCATTATGCATTATATAAAATTCTATCAAAAATATTTTCAATTCATCCTTATCCTGATATTTTTTTTCATAATCAAGGATGCACTGCTCAGCATTGCTGAGGTCATTTTCAGCAATAAAAATATTTGACAACGCCTTGAGGGCATCAAAATCATATTTTTCCCGGGCTAATTTTCTTAAAACTTCCTGAGCTCGTTGATGTTGACCTGTTCGCACATAGAATCGGGCCAGGGAATATCGGTAGGCTTCATTCTGTTTTCCCTGAATGGCAAGATATTCATAATGGACCGAGGCATTTTCAAAATCCTGCATGGATTCATAGACCATCCCAAGAGCAAGATGCAGGGACATTTTTCCACCTGGCGCATCAAGCCCACGCGTAAGGATGTTCAATGCATCGTCAAGTTTATGAAGTTTGATATAGTTTTGGCCCAGAAGATAATACTCCGTGGTTGTGCGTTTGGATTCGGGGAGAGAAGACACTACCTGCAAAGATTCATCAAAGCGACCCTCACGATAATAGATAATTCCTTGCAAAAATTTTACATCGTCATTATCAGGTTCCAATCGAAGAACATTATTGATGTATTGCTTGGCATTTTCATGCTGGTTAAGATAAATAAACGATTTTACAAGACCGAGATTGGCCTCCAGCGAATCAGGTTCACTGGCAATAGCCTTTACAAAATTATCTTTTGCTTGGACAAAATCACGTTTCTCAAGAGCGATTTTTCCCACAAGAATATATCCAGGTGCAAAATGAGGATCAATTCGCAAAGCATTCTTGATGTGCACCAATGAATCATCGTATTGTTTATCTTCAAATGTTTTTTGAGCAAGGTTATAAAATTTATCCCTATCCTCATTGTGATCTGAACAAGCAATACACATACAACATACCATCAGAATACACGCAAAAGATATCCGAATTTTCATGGTGACCTCAAAATGATTTATGCAGCAATGGCTTTAACAATAAATACAAAAAATAAATAAATCATCAACACGGTAACATATTTCATGTTGCGTTCGAATCTTGAAAAAATGAGATTGATAAAAAAACTCATGAGAACAAATCGTAACAACATCTGAAGAAAATACAACATACTTGATTCATATGCTGAAACAAAAATGAGAAGAAAAAGTCCGATAAGCATCAAAAAATCAATTGAATTGACAGGCACTTTTTCCGACGTAAGACTTATACAAACGAAATATAAGAAAAAAATGGATATGATAAACACATCGATCAAGCTTATGGAAATCAATCCATTATTCATCTCAAAAAGGTAATGGTCATTTGAATATATCAATATAACCATATTGAAAAAATAAAACATGATTTTATAAAATACTATATAATCATATTTGCAAACAATGCATAGAAACAAAGATAGCAATAAGACAACAACAAAAACAGAAAGCAGAGAAACATCAATTGTTGTCATGGTTGCGGAAAAAAAAACATAGTAACAACTCAAAAAAGCAAAAAAAAGATGCCAAAAAAACCGTGAAATAGAATAGCGGGACAAGGTAATCGAGGATTGTCCTATTCGAATTTGAAATACAGACAGATGGTGAATTTTTGAAAAAAAGTTCAATACGCCGGAAAAATTGATTCTATTCAATCCAAAAAGAGAAAGAAACGCAAAAAGAATATAGATGAAGATAATGAACAGCGGCTCCAACCCACGCATGGCCAATCCGAAACCCAACAGGACAAAATGGGCCACATACATACAACCAACAGCCTGGTATTGCGTCAAATGCATTGCCACCAGTTTATGATGTATATGATTTTTATCTGGCAAAAAAGGATTTTTCCTTTCAAGTAGTCGCAAATAAATGACATTTAGTGTGTCGAGAAAAGGGATACCAAGAAGAAACGGAATAATGCCGATATTGAGTACCGTAAAATTGTTGGTGCAAGAAAGGACAACAATACATGCACCCAATGTGAACCCGATAAATTGACTCCCTGTATCTCCCATGAAAATTTGGGCTGGAAAAACATTGAATCGCATAAATGCCAGCATGGAACTTATCATCAGGATGGCAATACTCAAGATATCGCTGCGCTGGGACTCATAGGCGATAAAAATAATGACAAAAAAGGATATGATGGCCAGTCCTGAAGCAAGAGCATCCAATCCGTCAGACAAATTGATGATATTTATCGCCCCGATAATAAAAACAGATGTGATGAAGATGTCAGCATAAACAGACAGTGGACCTTCAAAACCAAATAATGTTTCAAGAAATGGAATATGCATTCCCGAAGCGACAACAAAAAAACATGATGCCACTGCTTGAGCAATAAATTTATATCTGTAATTCAAACAAACACAATCATCTATCAGCCCAGCAATTACAATCAGACTTCCAGAAACCATAAAAACATATAAGAACAATGATTTTGAAGATATGAAACAAAAAACAAGCAATACACTGATCGCGATGACCACACCACCAATGCGAGGGATCGGATTGGAGTGAACCTTTCTGTATCCAGGAAGGTCTACAATACCCATACGATACGCGGCCTTGATCGCAAAAGGCATAAGCAGAGTGACAACAAAAAATTCAAGATAAAAGGCTATAAGATAATTCATATGCCTACGTGTTGTTAGCGACATACACGTCAAGTAAGGGAAGAAGTTGCTGCATGAAATTTCTCATTCTCGCCTCAGCAGAAGAAACATCTCCGTCAATAATGGGCGTGATAATGCGCACCAATGATCCATCAGACCTTCCTGAAAGCAACCGATCCCAAAAGTTGTAAAATTTCAATTCCAGAGCATTGGTAAGATTCCTCCCTCTACAGATAAACCAAAAATACGATAATACCTGCTTTTCATTATTAGCCAAAATTGATCGATTGGCATAATGGCCTTTGGCGACTTGCACACGATCAGTCTGTACAAATTGCCACCCCCCTCCTCGAAAACATGTTTCTGGAGAATGAATGGAACTTCCCTTTGTTTGATGAGTATAATGTATGATATAAAAATTGATTGCATCACCTGCATTGTTCTCATAATCAACAAGAGCATAATTTGATGAATTCAATTCATCCAGCATATCCAGAGGAATGACAGATTTTTTCCCATGCCATGATCCAAGATGCAGGGGAAATGAGTTAAAAGATACTTTATCGACATAATGTTCATTGTTCACAGTTTTGAAAGACAGGAAAACAAACAGAAAAAGAACAAGGCAAAGAGAAAGAGAAGCGAACAGATCATTGGGGTATCTCAGATCAATATTGCCAAACCCTTTCAATCCAAACGTCATCGTACTTTCGTGATCCGTCGAGACCTTGGACGAATCCAGCATGGACATGATGACAAGCAAAACAACAATTGAAAGACCGAAAAATACCCACCCTATCAAATCATGATAAAATCCTTCAATCGCCCACAGCCCCTGTGCCCTGCTCAAGTACCCGGTAAACGCCAGGCGCAAACCATTCATGCAAATCGCCAGGGGAACAGACAAAACCATCAACAGGATTTTGGGCGTCCTTTTTTGGGTATCCATCAAAAGAGACATGGTGAATGAAACGATAAAAACAGGAATCAGGTATCTCAATCCGCTACAGGCAGCCACGACCTGGATCTTGGTTGTCCCGACATCAATAATATTTCCCTCGCGATATGCCGGAATACCAATAAAATGAAGCATTTTTTCAGCCAACACGGAAGATACGATCTGCATTTTGAGGGTCATGCGAGCGTACAGGTACTCGGGCGGGGGAAACATGGTAAGCAGCAAGAGAAAACATGGCAACAAACGTCTTGTTTTATTCGAACCCCACAGGGTCCAGAAAAAACCAAGAACCAAAAGCCACAAAGCCAAATACGATAGCAGATATTCACCTGCAAGTTCACCAACAACTGACAGGAAAGCTCCCAATCCGATTACAACTAATCCTGATATGGACGGGATAGACGGAATATCTGCAATATAAAAACGTTTTTTGAAAAGGATAACCATAAAGATAAAAGGAACCAATATACAATAGTCAAAATCTGTTCTATTCCAGTCAACTCCAATCAAATACAAAATATTATTGTAGTGGATACAAAATACGACAATAAAATATACCATAAAAAAAACAACATTTTTATAGTATATGTCGATAACATATTTTTTAGACATTGGACGAAGACCTCAATAGAGTCGAAAATTGATACAATTTTCTCATAGGCTTACAAAATGTTGTATACGTACACGAATGCAAACCGTTCTTTTCCCATGCGGCCATATCGCTTTGATTGGCTGCCAGGCGAGCTTTCAAACTGACGTTACTGGCGCCGCCTGTTTGCATGCACACCAAAACCTTGGGAATATACGTACATGAAATGCGGTGGCGTACCAAAAAACGGACCATCAGCTCATAATCGGCTGCAGTACCAAAGGAAGCGTCAAACCCTCCGTAACGATCAAAAATCGATTTCTTGACAAAAAAGGTCGGGTGAGGCGGCATCCACCCCCAATACAGCTTGTTGCGCCGAAAAGCTCCTGATTTCCAGTGGCGCACAGGTCGGTATCTTGTATCCACATAAATGAGATCACCATAGCATGAATCGCAACCAGTCTCTTGAAATGCAGCATATACATTTTGAAAAACACGCGAATCATGATAAAAATCATCAGAGTTGATAAAACCGATTATTTCACCTTGGGCTTCATGAATACCCTTGTTCATAGCATCGTATATGCCATCATCTTCCTCTGATATGAATGTATCAATGTGATTTTGATATTTTTTTACGATGCATGGAGTCTTGTCTGTAGAATTGCCGTCAATAACAATATATTCAAATGGTTTGTTTTGCGCCAATACACTGCAAATACATCTTACGATGACACACTGCGAGTTGTAACTTACTGTAATTACAGAAATTTTCATATTTATTAATGGTCAAAACGAAAAATATAGTTATAATTTTTTTGGTGAACAATGTAACCAATCCATAGCGGCAGGCAAAGACCACAAATAAATCCAAGAATAATATGTAAAAAAATATTTTCAATTCCTAAAAAACGATATAAAAATATTCGTGAAGAAGCCAAAGACATCGAGTGCAATATATAAATTTGCAACGAATATTTTCCAATAAAATTTATCATATTTGATTTTAAAATTTTATCCAGAAAGCATGAACACATAATTACATTAAAAATTCCAAATAAGCTAAAGAAAAAAAATGAAATATTATCTCTGTAATAATTATAAACAATAAAGAACAGCATCATATGGACCAAAGCCAAAGATAAAATCTTAAAAAAATTGATTTTCTTTTTAATTACAATCAAAAAACGTTCCAAATCAATTTTTGACGATAGTGCTCCGATCATAAAAAACACAAAGAATACCTTTATTTTTTGCAGAACTCTGATATCTGAAGAGAAAGGTAAAAAAAATAACACAATTGCTGTTACAGACAATAAAACAAGAGAAAATCTATTTGTATAGAAAAAAGCCATAATGACAAAAAAAACAAACAACACGTACAAAAACCAAAAATGTTGATTGGGAAGCGGTCTATAGGGTATCTTGAGTATATCAGCAAAAGAAAGACTGCTATTGACGTATGCACCCATGATTACTTGCAACAATCCCTGGACAAGAGACCATAAAAAATAAGGATAAGCAATCATCCTGACCTTATGCATCACAAAAACACGTCGATTTCGTTTCTCCAAACTTTGTATGGCAAACATTCCTGCCAAAAAGAAAAACAGGTGCATGTGAAAAGACCAGATAAAGTCAAAAGAATTCCGGAAAAAAACAGGTGAAATTTTGATCTGCGAACTATGAAGGCCAACAAGTACATGGCCGTAGACAACCAAAATAATACCTATCCCTTTTGCAGTATCAACCCATTGTTTTCTCGTATTTGTTGTGGTCATGGTCTATTTGTAAAGAATCACATTTCCCTGTTGCAGTTTTGAAGCCACAAACACGTTTCTTCGACCCCATCCTCCTGGCTATAAGGCAAAGAAGGACATAAATTTTTAATATGCGAGGTGTTCACGACATTATCAGTAGTCATATTTTTCAACCGAAAGGTATTCATTGGCATTTTTTTACCGATAATAACTTCTGCAATGTCGCCACAAACAGCTGCACACTTCATAAGTGGATATGGCAATGAGTATGCTTTTTTCCCGATGAGCCGTTCGGAAAATGCATTCACCCACTCATGAAGCTTAATGGGTTCATCAGCAAGATATATTGTTTTTTTATGTACTTTTTCTTTTGCAGAATTAAAAATTTCCTGTATTTGATAAGCAGTATTTTTCACATAACCATATGATTTCAAGCATTCATTTTTTCCTGGATGAAAATAGATTTTTTTTTGCAAGATAGTAAAAAAACCATTTTTCAGTCCATGATGATACGGCCCCCAAATGGTTGTCGGTCGGACGATTGTCCATGTGCATGGCATGCTCGCGTGCCTTGTAATCAATTCTGTTTCGACCTTGCTTTTTGCATATAAATTCCCAGGAGAATATTCATGCGAAGATTGTGGTATATGTCCGACCTTACAAACCAGCATACTTGAGGCAATAACAACTCGTTCGAGTGCCTGAACTTTTTTACCTGCCTTAAGTAGATTACGGACCCCATCAATATTGGCGGCATACCCTGCAATACTTTTTTTTTCATCGAGATCCGTTCTTGCAGCCAAATGGAGGATATGGGTCGGCTGAAATGCGAGCAAAAAGGATTCGAGTTTCTCATAATCCAACAAATCGATATCATGCCATAGATCAGCCTGTTCGTTCAACATGGGCGGCTTAAAATCTATATTTGCCATTTCATCGTATGCAGATCTGTATAATGCAATAAAATGAGTCCCAATAAACCCAGAACCTCCAGTTACTACAATTCTTTTCATATTTACAACACCCATTCTTTTTATTTTAAAATACTATAACATTTTTTTCAAAAAATCATTTATTATATTGCAAATACTATTTCTTGAATCATAATCAATATGTTTTGCATAAGCATTTTGAATTTTTTCATATAACTGATTAATATCATATACAGCAATTATTTTTTTATCTTTTTCAAGTTCTCTTACCAACTCTTCTTGTATATCTTGAGATTCGCCAAATCGAGGTTGTCTAGGAACAGCAACAACAGGCTTTTTACATACCAAAGCATCATGTATACTCCCAAATCCTCCATGAGAAACAATAACATCTGATTCCATTATTTTTTGCAATAATATCTTTCGTTCAACAAATCTATCATATTCACAAAATCGAGGAACCAACTGTGTATTACCAAGCTGAACATAAAATTGCATACTATGGTTAGAAGCAATTTGATCAACTTGCCTGATTAACCTTTCAAAGGAATAAGGATTTGTGCCCAACAAAACGGTTATCAAATCAACACACCTCCATAAACGGCGTTCGGATAATACTGTAGCAGGTTTGACCACTGCACAATAAACAAATCGGAAAACCTGTATAAAAACTTGCCGGTCCTTGAAGGCGTTATCACTCGTGCCCCGGATTCGATAAACACAAGTTTGGCACCCAAAAGCTTGGCACAAAGAGAACAGGCTATGGAGATTCCTCCACCCGTATTGATAACCACGCATGGTCGTATTTTTACTACCAGAATCAGACTTTGAATTGCATTAAAAAAAAACTTTAACAAATTTTTATGTGGATCGACGACAAAATAACACACTTCATCTTTTAATGATATTGAAGTATGAGGTAATTTAAAAGTAACAATTACACGAGGAATAATCAAAGATTCAGTAGCAAGAAGAGCCTCAGTCAAATGTCCTCCACCGGCTCCTATAACCATTGCTTTTTTTGTTTTAAATATTTTTTTCATCTTATGAAATGATTTCCTTGAATCTTTGAAAGGACTGTGTTTCAGGAAGGATATGTTTCAAATTTCCATTTGAGTTATAAAGAGATACGGGGTGTTCATTTATGACATCCATTTTCTCTCTTATTTCCTTTTCACAAGCAAACATATACGTATCAATGGGAAATCCTGCCATCAATGCATGCAACCGTTCTTTGAAGACTAAATGAGACGATTTGATTCCGTTCCAGAAACCTGGCTTTGAAATGAACCTGACATCCAAATCCGATGTTTCTCGGAAAACCCCTCGAGCGAGTGACCCAAAAAATACAACTCCTTCAATATATGCAGGCTGCAAGGCATTCATCCGCTGGTACATGTCATCCAGGTATCTCAAAAACTTTCTTTTATCCTTATAAAGACTAAACCAGAAGAGATCATGGGCCATCATGGCAAACACATGACCATTGAAAAAAAAAGAGCAACTATGTGCCAAAATAAGTGATGTTACAACAGCATAAGGCATATCCAATACAATCATTAAGGCAAAAATGACTCCAAAAAAGATCGCTTCCAAACACAACCGATGTATTCGTTCAATATTATTCATAAACAGCATTCCCTGAATAATCCAGTAACGAATAATAATAACAACAGGCCAAATCCGCCATCCACTGCGTACTGGTTTCATGTATTCCTCAACTTTCAAAAATAATTTGTTGAATTTTTTTTTGCGTTTTTTCTAGTGGACCATTGTTATCGACTATATGCCATGATTTTTTTTGAGCTAATTGCTCATACATTTTTATGCGAAATGGCAATTTTTTATCATACACCAATTCTGGTCGAGTACGTATGATATTCTCATAATTTCGTCTGATATATATAACCTGGGTGTCTTTTTTGACCTGAAAACAAAACAGGCGTTCAAGATTAAAATATTTTTTGGTATTTAATCGTGTATCAGCAAGAACATCGACAAAAGTATCATAAGGTCCTCTTTCACAAATGGTGAGCATTTGATCGTTTACCTTTCTTGTCATGCGGAAAAATGTCGCAATATTTACGTCTATTATTTGCAGGAAAAAAAACAGTTCCCTGAGAACAGGTAAATTTTCATAATCATGAAACCCCATAGGTTTGCCCATGATCATTTTGTAATAACAATGGCCTGAAAGCTTCGTGACACCAATCACTGGCAATGAAAAATAATTATTGAATCGTGACCATATATTTTGACAAGGGATATTGTTTTCACGACAAATCCTCACGACTTCATTTGTAATCGTTGTTTTCCCTGAACCATCAACACCAACCACAAAAAATAATTTATGTGCCGGAGGTTTCATACGTGTCGTTTCAATGCTTGTTCCCATAGCTTCCCAATATCGTTCCATGATTTCATGTTGCTTCTTTGATGGTGACATGCGTCATGCAATCGTTTTTTTTCAGCAACGTTCTGGTGAAAATGGAGCATAACCTTGCTCAGACCGGCTATATCGGCATGGGGAGCAACCAACCCTGCCCTACCCACTGCATCCGGCAGGCCGTCTATGTCGGTGACCAGCACAGGTGTCCCACTGGCTATGGATTCCATGAGCGTGACAGGAAGCTCTGCGGGAACCAGGACAAAAGGAAGGGTTAGCAGATCGGCATGCAATAATTCCTTGTTGAGGGTTGCCCGATCGATCCAGCCCCCAACCAAAGAAACCTTGTGTCCAAGCTTCTTCTGCCGAATATATTTTTCAATGCAATGCAGAGCTTCTGGCTCTGTACCTCGGGCCAAAATTTTTAAACGAACATTTTCTTGTGAAATCAAGCTAAAGGCTTTTAATAACGTATAGAACCCTCTGATTTTTTTGGGAGATCCCGTGTATAAAAACAAGGTTTGATCTGAAAATGTTTTATTCTCGTATTCCCAGTCTTCCAAAACAATGCCTGGATCTATTTTGTATATTATGAAATCTTTTAAATGCCTTTTAACACGATTATAAGTCCGATTTGATTGACATACGGCAAAATCAAATTTTTTTGATAATATTGAAAGAGAAAAATGAGTAGGAATGATTAACTCTCTCCCAAATTCAAACCTATTTTTCAAATTAATAAACTTCAAAGATTTTAATATTTCTTTTTTTGTATAAAGAGAATATGAAAAAAAAGCGATTTTTTTAATACCATTAAGTTTATCATACCATGTATTAAACAACAAACTAAATGGAGTAACACTTACAACAATATATTCAGGGTCGATAGAATCAACAATATTGATAATTTCTTTTGAATTGTTACTCAATAAGCTTTTTACGATATGAATATTTATATTTTTTATGTTTTCAGGATTTTTAACATCTGTGATAATATGTATGTCAAATCCATTGTTACTTAAATATTGTGCTACGTTATATATTGTCAGCCATGGCTGAAGATTCGACGTACTGGTACTCATATTTGATATACAAAATATAATTTTCATAAATATTAAGATTTGCCTGCAAAAAGTAAAAATGTCGCTCACAGTAAACGGAAAGACTTAAGCGGATAATTTCATGATGTGAGCACAAAATTATTCCCGGC